>CAXTDZ010000063.1:0-21915 GCA_964243035.1 uncultured Lichenihabitans sp. | reverse complement strand
CCCCCGGTCCGCGCGTCCGCGGCCCGCGTCGCGGGGAAGCCCGCCGCGGCGGCCGCGGGGACGGGGGCGTCGCCCGCCAGAAGGCGGTGGATGTCGGCCACGGTTGCGGGCCTTTGCTCGGCGTCAACCGCGAGCAGGCCGTCGACGAGGGCGAGGAGCGGGGCCCCGTAGCGGCCGGCCGCGAGCGTGCTCGCCGGCTCCAGCGGGTCCGTGCGCAGGCGCCGCAGCGAGTCGACGGGCACCTTGCCCGTGACGGCCCGGTACAGGATCGCGCCCACCGAGTAGAAGTCCGACCAGGGGCCCTGCTGCTGCCCGACGCCGTACTGCTCGGGGGGCGAGTAGTTGGGCGACACGATCTGCGTCACCGTGGCGGTGTGGCGGATGCCGAAGTCCCGCGCGGCGCCGAAATCGATCAGCACGGGGGAGTTGTCCCGGCGCAGGATGACGTTGCGGGGCTTCAGGTCGCGGTGGAGGATCGCGCGGTCGTGCAGCGCCGCGAGCCCGTCCAGGATGCCGCCCAGGACCGTTCGGACCAGCGGCTCGGGCAGCGGGCCGTCGTTGAGCGCGGTTTCGAGCGACTGCCCCTGGACGAACTCCAACACCATGTAGCCGGTGCCGTGCGCCTCGAAGAAGCGGCGCACCTGCATGATGTTGGGGTGGCGGAAGCGGGCGATGATGCGCGCCTCGTGGAGGAACGACTCGACCCCGTCCCGGAAGGTCTGGACTTCGCGCTTCGAGCGGGCGCGCGCCGACTGGTCGCCGGCCCGCACGGCGGTGTGGACCGGGAAATACTCCTTGATGGCCACGGGCTCGCTGAGCAGCGTGTCCTCGGCCAGGTAGGTGATGCCGAAGCCCCCGTGCCCGAGCACGGCGTCGATCCTGTACTCGAACAGCATGGTGCCGCGCGCCAGCGCGCTCAGGTGGTCGTCGCAGTCGTCCGCGTGGGGCGCGGCATCGAGCGCCCCGCTCGCGGCGTGCCGGGACATCTGGTCGTCGAGGGCGTTCACGTCGCGGTCCTGAAGGAAAGGCCGTTGAAGGGCCGGCAGTCCGGCTGCGCGGGCGCGACCGCGAAGCCGTCGAAGATGCCGACCAGACGGCAGGTGAGCGGGAACCTCGTCTTGCCCACGTCCCCTTCACCGCTCTTGAACACCAGCGTGCCCGCCCCGATCGCGTAGCGGCCCGACGCGCGCCGCGTGCCGCCGAGTTCCTGCACCAGGAAGGCCCCCCCCGCTTCGAGCGACAGGGCGACCGAGGCCGATAGGTAGATGCCCGGCTTCACGAGCAGCCCCGCGGCGGGCTTCGGGCGCGGGCTCGCGGCGGGCTTCGGGCGCGGGCCGGAGGACCCGTGGCGCGCCGCCGCGGCTTGAACGGGGGCCGCCGCCACCAGGAGCGCCGCCGCCGGGAGAAGCAGCCTGCCGGCCCGGGCCCGCACGCCGTCGGCCCGCGACACGCGGGCAACGGAGCTGCTGGGGCTCGGGGGAGCGCCGTACACCATCATGCGTTCAACTCTGCCGGAAGCAAGCCGATCGGGTGGAAGATGCGATGGCGCACCGTTCGACCCGCCAGGTTACACCGTGATGTGGGAAATGTTGCATCGGTAATCGGACCGCCGCCGGGGCAGCCGCTGCGGCGCGAAAGGGAGGGCGAGACGCCCGTCAGCGCGGTTGCGGACCCGCCGGCACGCTCCCCAGGACGTCGCGCACCTTGGCTGCGAGCTGCTCGACCCCGAAGGGCTTGGCGATGAAATTGGTGCCGGGGTCGAGCACGCCGTTGTGCACGACGGCGTTGCGCGTGTAGCCCGTCGTGTAGAGCACCTTCAGGGCCGGGCGGAGCGCAAGGGCGAGGTCGGCGAGCTCCCGCCCCGTCATGTCGGGCATGACGATGTCGGTGAACAGCAGCGTGACGTCCTGCCCGCGCTCGATCATGCGCAACGCCTCGGGGCCGCTCGCGGCGTGCAGCACCGTGTAGCCGAACTCCCGAAGCGCCTCGACCGTGTAGGTGCGGACGCGTTCGTCGTCCTCGACCACCAGCACGATCTCGGTCGGCGCGCCGTCCCGCGCGGCGGCCGGCACGCGCGGCGGGGTCGGCTTCACCTCGCCCCAGAAGCGCGGCAGGTAGAGCCTGACCGTGGTGCCGTACCCGACCTCGGAATAGATCCTCACGTGGCCGCCAGACTGGCGAACGAAGCCGAACACCTGGCTGAGGCCGAGCCCGGTGCCCTTGCCGACCCCCTTGGTGGTGAAGAACGGGTCGAAAGCCCTGGCGAGGACCTCGGGCGTCATGCCGGTGCCCGTGTCGGACACGGCGATCATCACGTACTGGCCGGCCTTGATGTCCGCCTCGCGGGCGTAGTCGTCGTCCACCGAGGCGTTGCCGGTCTCGATCGTGAGCCGGCCGCCCTCGGGCATGGCGTCGCGCCCGTTCACGGCGAGGTTGACGAGGACGTTTTCGAGCTGGTTGAGGTCCGCCCTGGCCTTCCACAGCCCGGCGGCGAGCACGGTTTCGAGCGACACCCGCTCGCCGAGCGTGCGGGTGAGCAGCTCGGTCAGCCCGCCGACCAAGCGGTTGGCGTCGACCGGCTCGGGGGACAGCGGCTGCTGCCGCGAGAAAGCCAGCAGCCGCTGGGTCAGCAGCGCGGCGCGGGTCGCGCCCTCCAGGGCGCTGTCGAGGTAGCGCCCGATCTGGGCGTCGCCGCGCGCGAGCCGGCGCTGCGCCAGGTTGAGGCCGCCGATGACGATCGCCAGCATGTTGTTGAAGTCGTGCGCGATGCCGCCCGTCAGCTGCCCCACGGCCTCCATCTTCTGGAGCTGGCGCACCTGCCCCTCGGCTTCGGACCGACCCCTGGTCTGCGCCGCGATCTCGCCGGCCGCGTCGCTGAGCGCGGCTTCCTGTTGGTCGAGCCGCTGGTTCAGGCGGACCACGGCCTCGGCGCGCTCGACCGCGAGCCAGGTCAGCCCCGCGATCTCCTTGGCGAGCGAGATCTCGGCGCCCGTCCAGCGCCGGACGCTCGCGTGGTGGAGGTAGATGCCCGCGGCCCAGCGGCCTTCGTCGAGCAGCGGCACGCACAGGCCGGCGAGGACGCCGTCGTCGGCGTAGGCCTGGAGGCTGCCCTCGTGGTCGTGGCGGCTGTCGCTGAACACCAGCGTGCGCCCGCTCGCGCGCTCCCGCTCGGCGAAGGCCCCGAAGGCGCTGACCGGCTGCTCGCCCACCAGCGACATCAGGACGCCGTCCGCCCAGCCGGTCGCGTGCTGCATGCGGTCCGACCCGAGCAGGCGGTAGAAGCCGACCCGGTTGACGCCCAGGCGCCGCCCCAGCGTCTCGGTGGACAGCCGGACGATGGCGCGGGGGTCCAGCAGGGCCCGCTGGTGCGCGGTCAGCGCGATGACGAACTCGCGCTCCTCCACCGCGGCCTTGAGCGCGACCTCGGCCGCCACGCGGTCCGACACGTCGAAGCTGACGCCGAGGATGCGCGCGACGCGCCCGTCCGGGTCGTGGATGCAGCGGCCCTGCGCCGACACCCACCGCTCCGCGCCGTCCCCGCGCGGCAGGCGGTACTCGGATTGGAACTCGCCGTCGCCGCGCGTCGCGCGCTCGATCGCGTCCCGGACGCGGGGAAGGTCGTCGGGGTGGAGGCCGCGGACAAAGGTGGCGACCGGCACCCCGGCCGCGGCTTCGGCGGGGTCGACGCCGTGGAGCGAGGCGAACCGCGCGTCGGCGCGGACAAGGTCACGGCCGACGTCCCAGTCCCAGATTCCGATGCTGTTGCCCGCCGACAGCGCGAGGCGCAGGCGCTCGTCGGCCGCCTGCGCCTCGCGCTCGGCCCGGACCCGGCCCGTGGTCTCGCCGATGATGCACAGCACGCCCGCGACGGCCCCGTCGTCGTCGAAGGCGGGCGAACAGGCGAAGCTCCAGTAGCTTTCCTGCGGCTTCCCGGTGCGGGCGAGGTCGAGCCTTATGTCGGCGACCTCCGTGCCGCGGCCCGCGAGCGCGTCCTCCACCGGCGGGCCGATCTCGCCCCACAGGCTCGCCCACAGCTCGCGGAACGGCCGCCCCGTCGCGCCTTCGGCGCGGTGGCCGAGGACGGGGAGGCAGGCGTCGTTGTGGAAGACCAGCAGGTCCGGCCCCCAGGCCAGGACCATCGGCGCCGGGCAACCGAGCACGGTGGCGAGCGTGGTTCTGAGGGAAACGGGCCAGCGGTCGAGGGGGCCGAGCGAGGTCGCGCCCCAGTCCCGCCCCGCGATCTCGGTCGCGACGGCGCTGCCGGGGTGGTCGAGGAAGCCGGGGAAGGATCGTGAACTCATGGTCGGTTCCGCCCGGCACGCGGCGGTTGCAGGCTCGCGGGGCGCCCTTATAGCACGGCCCTCGGGCAGGCCCATGCCGGCACCGGCGGCCCGGCCGCGCGCCGCCGGAGAACCCCTGCACGGAATCTGCAAGGCGGGGTCTCGCGATCCCGCGCGGAACGTGATTTGCTTGGCGCGTCTCAGGGCCGGGAGACGGCCGGTGGGCCGATGGAGGGTCGAAGCATGCACGCGAATGATCGGGTGTCGCCGTTGAACCGCCGCTCCTTCCTGAAGGCGACGGCGCTGGGGGCGGGGGCGCTGGCGGCGCCCGCCCTGATCTCCGCCAAGGCGCGGGCGTCCTCGGGCGAGGTCAACTTCATGGGATGGTCGGGCTACAAGTTCGACGACCTGTTCGCGGCCTTCACCAAGGAGACCGGCATCAAGGTCAACTTCCTCGACCAGCCCGACCAGGACACGATGTACGCCAAGTGCAAGGTGGCCCTGCAGACGGGCGGCGTCGACTTCGTCGAGCCGACGCTGGACCGGGTGCCGGCCTGGGTGTCGAACGGCATCGTCCAGCCCTGGGACCTGAACAAGGTCAAGCTCGACAACTACGACCCGGCCTTCGTGACCGGTTCGGCCGGCAGCGCCGCCGAGGTGGGCGGCAAGCGCTACTACCTGCCCAGCGTCTGGGGCACCGAGGCCCTGGTCCATTCCACGGCCGAGGCGCCGATGGACTATCCCAGCACCACGCTCGCGGCGCTGTTCGACCCCAAGTTCGAGGGCAAGGTCGTGGTGCGCGGCCACTCGGCGCTCGCCGCCATGGGCCGCGTGCTGGACGAGCAGGGCAAGCTCCCGAAGCCCTTCCTCGACAGCTACAAGGACGAGGCCAGCATGCGCCAGGTCTGGGACGTCGTCCTGGCCGAGGCCGTCAAGGCCAAGGGCAACATCGCCCAGTTCTGGAACGGCGAGAACGACGCCCAGGCGGCCTTCCGCACCAACGGCTGCACGCTGGGCCTGTGCTGGGACTCGACCGGCTACAACCTCGGCAAGGACGGCCTGCCCTTCGCCTACGTGTCGCCCAAGGAAGGCGCGTTCGGCTGGATGCAGGGCTACTTCCTGCTCAAGAACGCGGCGAACGTGGAGCAGGCCACCGCCTTCGCGAACTTCGTGTCGGGCGCGCAGGGCTCGGCCATGAACGCCACCGCCTTCTCCGCCAACCCGACCGGCAAGGGCGCCACCGCCATGATGGACCCCAAGGTCACGACCTTCTACAAGGCGGCCTACCCGGGCGACGCGCTCGGGAAGATGTGGTGGTGGCCCCCGCAGGACGCCTGGTTCCTGAAGCTGCGCGGCGAATACGCGGACAAGTTCAAGGCCGCCTGACCAAGGCCCGCCCTGCCGCGCCGGCCCGAGCCCCGGCGCGGGACGCCCTCGCACCCCATCGGAGCCCGTTTGAGCGAAGACGTCCAGCTCTCCCACCTGAGCGTCCAGTTCGGCGCGTTCCGCGCGGTCGACGACGTCGACCTCACGATCAAGGGGGGCGAATTCTTCTCCTTCCTGGGCCCGTCGGGCTGCGGCAAGACCACCATCCTGCGCACGGTGTCGGGCTTCATCGAGCCCACGTCGGGCGCGGTGCGGATCGGGGGCCGCGACATGCGCGGCATCGGGCCCAACAAGCGGCCCACCGCGCTGATCTTCCAGAACCTCGCCCTGTTCCCGCTGATGACGGTCGCGGAGAACATCGGCTTCGGGCTGGAGGTCCGCGGCGTGGCCAAGGACAAGCGCCGGGCGCGGGCGGAGGAGCTGCTGCGCTCCGTCGACCTTTCGGGGTCGGCCGACAAGCGCGTGAGCCAGCTTTCGGGCGGCCAGCGCCAGCGCGTCGCCATCGCCCGGGCGCTCGCGGTCGAGCCCAAGGTCATGCTGCTCGACGAGCCCCTGTCGGCGCTGGACCTCAAGCTGCGCCAGCACATGCGCAGCGAGCTGCGCGCCATCCAGAAGCGCACAAGCGTGACCTTCGTCTATATTACCCACGACCAGGGCGAGGCGCTGGCGATGTCGGACCGCGTGGCCGTGATGTCGGCGGGCGTGCTCCAGCAGGTCGGCACCCCCGCCGACATCTACAACAACCCGGCGAACGGCTTCGTGGCCTCCTTCGTGGGCGAGAACAACGTGCTTCCCGGCCAGGTCGTGGGCTTCGAGAACGGGCTCGGGCGGGTCCACACGCCCGCCGGCTCCTTCACCGCGCGGCTCGGCCCCGGCATCGGGGTCGGCCACGCGGCCAAGCTCTACGTGCGGCCCGAGCACGCCCGCATCGCGTCCTCGCCCGACACGCCCAACAGCGTGCCCGTGCGCGTCAGCGAGGTCGCCTTCGAGGGCAGCTTCGTCAACGTCCACGCGCAGGACGAGGGCGGGCGGCGCCACACCGTGCAGATGCGCAACGAGCCGGGCACCCCGCTGCCGGTGGTCGGCTCGGCCATGGGCCTGGCCTTCGCGCCCGAACACGCCCTGGTGCTGGCCGACGCGCCCGCGGGGCCGCCCCGGTGAGCGCGCTGGTCGGGCGCTACGGCCGCCCCCTCGCGGTCGGCATCGTGGCGCTCACCGCCTTCTGGCTGCTCGCCATGGTGGTGTTGCCGAACCTGATCCTGCTGGAGTTCTCGTTCCGGCCCTACCTGCCGGTGAGCGAGGCCGGCGGCCCCCGCGACGTCTACACGCTCGCCAACTACCTGACCTTCCTGGAAAGCCCGATCCACCTGAAGATCTTCGGGCTGACGGTGCTCTACTCCTGCGTCGTCACGCTGATCTGCCTCGCGCTCGCCTACCCGCTCGCCTACTTCCTGGCCAAGGTGTCGCCGCCGGGCAACGCCGCCACCTGGTTCCTGCTGCTGCTGATCCCGCTCTGGGTGAGCGAGGTCCTGCGCTCCTTCGCGTGGTCGATCATCCTGGCCTACCAGGGGCCGCTCAACGCCGCCCTGCACGGCTTGGGCCTGATCGACCGCGGCATCCGCTGGCGCACGGGCTTCAACGGCGTGATCATCGGGCTCGTCTACACCTACGTGCTGTTCATGGTGTTCCCCATCTACAACGCGATCCAGTCGCTCGACACCAACCAGATCGAGGCCGCCCAGGACCTGGGCGCGCCGCTGTGGCGCATCCACTGGCGGGTGGTGGCGCCCCACGCCAAGCCCGGCATCGGCTCGGGCTGCATCATGGTGTTCATGCTGTCGGCGGGTTCCATCCTGGTGCCCTCCATCCTGGGCTCGACCACCTCGCGCTGGTTCACGGAGATCATCCAGCAGTGGTTCTTCGAGTCCGTCGACTGGAACACGGGCTCGGCCTACGCCTTCCTGCTGCTGGTGCTGTGCACCGCCTTCGTCAGCCTGATGATGCGAACGCTCAACGTGCGCCTCGTCGACATCGCGCGGTGAGGCCGATGGCGTCCTTCCGCCTCGGCCGCGCGCTGATCACCGCCTACGTGGTGCTGTTCGTGGTCTACATGCTGGCGCCGCTGGCCGTGATGGGCGGCGCGGCCGTGAACGACTCGCGCTTCCCCTCGATCTACCCCTGGGTCGGCCTCACCGGCCGCTGGTTCGCGGAGCTGATGCACGACGGGCAGATGTGGGCCGCGCTGGCCCACACGGCCGAGGTCGCGCTGGCCGTGGTGGCGGTGTCCGTGCCGGTCGGCACGGCCGGGGCGCTGCTCATCGACAGCCTGCGGGCGCGCGCGCGCTCCGTGCTCTACGGCGTGATGGTGGCCCCCATCCTGACGCCCGGCGCGGTGATCGGCATCTCCACCATCCTGTTCTGGAACCGCCTGCACGTGCCCGCGGGGCTGCACCTGTCGGTGCTGGGCCAGGCGTCCTACATCAGCGCCTACGCGATGCTCCTGGTGCTGGCCCGCCTCCAGAGCCTCGACCCCGCGCTGGAGGAGGCGGCCCTCGACCTCGGCGCCTCGCACGCCCAGGTGATGCGCCGCATCGTCGTGCCCCACCTCTACCCGGCCTTCGGGGCCGCGGCCGTGATCGCCTTCTTCCAGTCGGTCGAGAACTTCAACGTCACGCTGTTCACGGCCGGCAACGCGTCCACGCTCACGGTCTACGTGTTCTCCCAGGTGCGCGCGGGCATCACGCCCAAGATCAACGCCCTGGCGCTGATGATGGTGGGCCTCACGGTCGTGGGCGCGGTGGCCTACGAGTTGCGCCGCCGCAGCCTCCGGCGTCGGCTGCTCACCGACCGCAAGGAGGTGATCGAGGAGGAGATCTTCGAGGCCGTCCCGCTCCCGCAGATGACGGTGAGCTGACCGGGCCAGCCTCCGCAAACCACCGGCTTGCCGATGAACGTGTGACCGGCCCCTGCCCCAGATCTCCGGACTGAGCTTGACGTTTGCCGGTTCTGCCCTTCGCCCCTCCGGGGGAGAAGGTGGCCGACAGGCCGGATGAGGGGGGATCCCGAGCGGGTGGGCCGACCCCTCATCCGCCCTGTCGGGCACCTTCTCCCCGCGGGGCGGGGCGAAGGGGATCTCGCGGCAGCGGGTGCTTAACCCAAGCTCAGCACGCTGGCTTCGAACCTTCAACCGGCTTAGCCGCCGGGCCGGATCTGGCGGGCGATCCAGTTGGCGACCTCGCGCGTGCGCTCCTCCTCGCGGAGGAGGTCGCGCCCGATGTCGAGCCGCCAGGCGATGTCGCGGCGGTCCGGGTCGGCGCCGAGCGCGCTCACCTCCGCGGCGTAGGTGTGAAGCGCGTCGAGCGAGGCGAAGAGCCCGTCGTCCACCAGCGCCTGCCCGTAGCGCCGCACCACGGCCGCGACGTCGTCGAGCGTGTATTCCGGGTGGTACTGCACGCCCCACGCCACGCTCCGGCCGACGCGGATCTCGGCCGCCTGCACCTGGCTCACCGCGTTGAAGGCCGTCACCACCGTGCCGGGCGCGAGCGTCACGACCTCGTCGGCGTGGATCGCGGGGGCGTCGAAGGCGACCGCGCGGCCGGCGTGCATGGGATGCGCCCGGCCGGGCTCGGTCAGGGTGACCTTGCGCGCGAAGGCTACCTCGCGCCCGCGCGGGTTGGCCGCGACCTCCCCGCCCGCCGCCACGGTCGCGAGCTGCAACCCCCAGCAGGAGCCGAACAGCGGCAGCCCCTCGGCGAACACCGAGCGCGCGAACTCCACCTGCCGGAGCGACTCGGGCTCGCGGCGGTGGATGTTGAGCGAGGACCCCGTCACCACCACCCCGTCGTAGCTCGACAGCGCCGCGGGCAGGCCCGGGTCGGGGTCGGCGGGGAGGCAGAGGTCCACCGTGGCGTCGGGCGCGAGCCGGCGCAGCAGCGCCGCGTAGCTCTCGCCCGCCGTGGCCCCCGCGGCCTCGGCGATGCGGCGGCGCCCGGCCGGCGCGTTGCCGTCCGCGACCAGCAGGCGCGGCCCCCTCACGCGAAGGCGCCGAGGTCGCCGCGGATGGCGGCCAGCACCAGCGTCTCGAACTCCGCCTCCGACAGGGGCCGCGGGTTGGCGCCCGCGGTCGGGTCCCTCACGGCGTCGGCCGCGATGGCCTTCGCGTCGCCTTCCCCGACGCCCAGGTCGGCCAGCGTGTGCGGGACGCCGAGCTTGGTGCGGAACGCCAGGATCCATTCGAGGACGCCGTCGAAATCCGCTTCCGGCAGGTCGAGGATGCGCGCCACGAGCGGCATCTTGGCCGCGATGGCGTCCCGGTTGGCGAGCATGACGTAGGGGAACATCACGCCGTTGGTCATGCCGTGGTGGGTGTCGAAGCGGGCCCCCACCGGGTGCGACACGGAATGGATGGCGCCCAAACCCTTCTGGAAGGCCGTGGCGCCCATGGAGGCCGCCGCGAACATCTGGGCGCGCGCCTCCAGGTCGGCGCCGTCGGCGGCCGCGCGCGGCAGAAAGGCGTCGACGATCCGGATGCCCTCCAGCGCCACGCCGTCGGCCATCGGGTGGAAGGCGTTCACGCAATAGGCCTCGAAGCAGTGGGCCAGCGCGTCCATGCCGGTGCCCACCGTCAGGTAGGGGGGAAGGCCCACCGCCAGCTCGGGATCCTCGATCGCGACCTTGGGCATCATGGCGGGGTGGAAGATGATCTTCTTCTCGTGGGTGGCCTCGTTGGTGATGACGCCCGCCCGCCCCACCTCCGAGCCCGTGCCCGCGGTGGTGGGCACCGCGATGACCGGCGCGATGTCGGCGGCGTTCGCGCGCGTCCACCAGTCGCCGACGTCCTCGAAGTCCCACACCGGCCGGGTTTGGGCCTGCATGAAGGCCACGCACTTGCCCACGTCCAGCGCGGAGCCACCGCCCACCGCCACCACGCCGTCGTGCCCGCCCGCCCGGTAGGCCGCGACGCCGTCGGTGAGGTTGGCCTCGTTGGGGTTGGACTTGATGGCCGAGAAGACGGTGGCCGGCAGCCCCGCTGCCTCCAGCCGCTCGGCGATGCCCGCCACCACCGCGGAGCCCGCGAGGCCCTTGTCGGTGACCACCAGGGGCTTGGCGATGCCGTGCGCCCGGCAGGTGTCGGGGAGGTCGGCGATCCGCCCCGGGCCGGTCAGCACGCGGGTGGGGAAGTTCCAGGCGCTGGTCAGGTTGGCGCTCATCCGTTCGGCCTCGTGTGTCTCGCTTCGGCGGGCTTAATGACTGGTCCGGAGGTGGAACGACTTCGGCCGGGTCATGGCCTCGAAGCCCAGGGTGGACATCCCGGCGCCGCGGCCCGTGTCCTTGACGCCCGTCCAGGCGAGGTAGGGGTCGACGTAATCGCAGCGGTTCATGAACACGGTGCCGGTCTCCAACTGGTCGCCGATCCGCTCGGCCGCGGCGGCGTCCGCGGTCCAGACCGAGGCCGTGAGGCCGTAGGGGCTGTCGTTCATCAGCCGCACGGCCTCCGCGTCGGAGCCGACCTTCATGAGGCCGACCACGGGGCCGAAGCTTTCCTCCACCATGACGGTCATGCCGTGGTTCACGCCCGTCAGCACCTGCGGCATCAGGTAGGGCGTGCCCACGCGATCGGCCGGGAAGCTCTTGGGGTCGATCAGCGGCGTCGCGCCGGAGGTAACGGCTTCGGCCGTATGCGCGCGCACGACCTCGGCGAAGCGGGTCGCGGCCATGGGCCCGAGCGTCGTGTCCGCCTCCAGGGGATTGCCGAGCCGGTAGGCGGACGCCGCCGCCGCGACCGCGTCCACGAAGCGGTCGTAGAGGTCCGCGTGGACGTAGACGCGCTCGATGCCGCAGCAGCACTGGCCGGAGTTGTAGAAGGCCCCGTCCACGATGTTGGCGACCGCGTGGTCGAAGTCGGCGTCGGGCCGCACGTAGGCGGGGTCCTTGCCGCCGAGCTCCAGGCCCAGCGTCGTGAAGGTGCCCGCCGCGGCGCGCTCGATCGCCCGGCCGCCCCCCACCGAGCCCGTGAAGTTGACGTGGTCGACGCCGCGGCCGGCGATCAGTCCGGTCGTGCCCTCGTGGTCGAGCGCCACGGTCGTGAACAGCCCGTCCGGCAGGCCCGCGCGGTCCATCGCGGCCTGGAAGCGCTCGCCCACGAGCAGCGTCTGCGCGGCATGCTTGAGCAGCACCGCGTTGCCCGCGAGCAGCGCCGGCAGCACGGAGTTGAGCGCCGTCAGGTAGGGGTAGTTCCAGGGCGCGATCACCAGCACGACGCCAGCGGGCACCCGCTTGACCAGGCGGCGGAAGCCGGGCTTCTCGGGCGGCACGGCGGGTGCGAGCGCGCCGTCCGCGATGGCGATCAGCGCGGCGGCGCGCTCCACGAAGCTGCCCATCTCGCCGCCGTAGCGCACCGGGCGGCCCATCTGTAGGGCGAGCTCGGGCACGATGTCGTCGTTCATGCCCCGCATGGCGTCGACGAAACCCGTCATCCTCGCCTTGCGCTCGGCGAGCGGCACCGCGGCCCAGTCCCGCTGCGCGGCCCTGGCCCGCGTAAGCACGGCGCCGACCTCGGCCTTGCCCAGCGCGGGCCGCCGCGCGACCTCCCGGCCGTCGACCGGGGACAGGCAGACGATGTCGCTCACGCTCTCTCCTTACCTTCGTGCACCTTCACCCCGCGCAGGCGGCCCGTCCAGCACGAGGCTGCGCACCACCGCGGCGAGCCAGGCCGCGCCGAGCGCCAGGTCCTCGGGCGCCGTCCACTCGTCGGGATGGTGGCACAAACCGTTGCGGCTCGGCACCGTCAACATCAGCACGGGGCAGACCGCGGCCAGCGTCACGGCGTCGTGGCCGGGCAGGGTCTCGATGCCGACCGGCTCGACGCCGAGCGGTCCGGCGAGGCGCCGGGCCAAGGCGCCGAGCGCGGCGTCGAAACAGCCGGGCACGCGCAGGTCGTCCCGGTCGAGCCGGTAGCCCACGCGCGCGGTCGCGCAGGCGACGCGGACCAGGTCCATCAAGCGGTCCCGCGCGGCCTCCATGACCTCGGGTTTCGGCGAGCGCAGCTCAACGGCGGCCGTGGCGCGGTCCGGCACCACGTTGGGCGAGTTGGGCGACACGACCAGCTTGCCCACCGACGTGTGCAGGTCGCCCACCGGCGCCGCGTCCGCGAGGTGGCGGACGCCCGCCACCACCTGGGCCGCCGCGTAGAGCGCGTCCTTGCGCTCCGCCATCGGGGTCGGGCCCGTGTGCGAGGTTTCGCCCAGGAACGTCACGTCGAGCTTGTGGGCGCCCCACCAGCGCTCGAACAGGCCGAGCCGCCGCCCCTGCGCCTCCAGCCGCCCCCCGCACTCGACGTGCAGCTCCACGTAGGCCGCGGGCACGGGCGGCGGCTCGTCCCTGCCGAGGAAGCCGATCGCCTGGAGCGCGTCGCGCAGGCTGACCCCCGCCACGTCGCGGTCGGCGAGAATCGTCTCGACCGGCGTGGCGCCCGCGAAGGCGCGCGAGCCGAGCAGCGTCCTGAAGCGCGCGCCCTCCTCGCCCGCCCAGGCCACCACGGCGAGGTTGCAGCGCGGCTGCCCGCCGTCGCGCGCGACCTCGTCCCGGAGCGCGCCCGCCACCTCCAGGGCCGCGACCACCCCGTAGGCGCCGTCGAAGCGGCCCCCGTAGGGCTGGCTGTCGACGTGGCTGCCCGCCATGATCCAGGGGGCTTCGGGGCCGGCCAGGGCGAGCAGCCCAAAGATGTTGCCGACGCGGTCGACCCGGACCGCGAACCCGTCCTCCTCCAGCCAGGCGACGAGCTGGCGGCGCGCGGCGCCGTTCGCCTCCGTGCCCTCGACCCGGTTGACGCCGCCGTCGCCCGTGGCGCCGACGGCGGAGAAGGCCTCGAAGCGGGACGCGAAGCGCGGGGGGCAGGCCGGCGTCATGGGGCTCAGATGATCTCGAAGTAGCGGGCGAGTTCCCAGTCCGTGATGGCGCGCCGGAACTCGCGCTCCTCCCAGCGACGGGTCATGGCGTAGTGCTCCACGAACGTGTCGCCGAACAGCGCGCGGGCGGCGGCGGACGCCTCGAACCGGTCGGCGGCCTCCCCCAGCGTGCGGGGGAGCGCGCGCTCGGGCGCGTGCGTCGCCTCGTAGGCATTGCCCGTGACCGGCGCGTCGGGCTCGATCCTATGCTCGATGCCCCACAGGCCGGAGCCGAGCGCGGCGGCAACCGCGAGGTAGGGGTTGATGTCGGCCGCCGCCACCCGGTACTCGACGCGCTGGCTCGCGGGCGAGCCCGGGATGGCCCGGAGCGCGCAGGTGCGGTTCTCGACGCCCCAGGTCGCGTCCGTCGGCGCCCAGAAGCCGGGGATCAGCCGCGAATAGCTGTTGACGGTCGAGGCCACCATGGCGAGCAGCTCGGGCATCAGGGCCTGCTGGCCGCCCACGAACCAGCGCATCGCGTCCGACATCGAGCCGGGCCGCCCCTCCTCGTGGAACGCGGGCCGGCCGGCCGCGTCCTTGAGCGACAGGTGCAGGTGGCCGGACTGGCCGGGATAGCTGTTCGACCACTTGGCCATGAAGGTGGCCATCTTGCCCTGCCGCTCGGCCAGCACCTTGGTGAAGGTCTTGAACAGCACCGCGCGGTCGGCGGCCGCGAGCGCGTCCGTGTAGGTGATGGCGGCTTCCAGCACGCCCGGGCCGGTCTCGGTGTGCAGCCCTTCGAGCGGCACGTCCATGGCGCGGCAAAGGTCCATGAGCGCGTGGTAGAAGTCCGACTCCACCGAGGACCGCAGCATCGAATAGCCGAACCAGCCCGGCGTGAACGGCTTCGGGTCGCGGTAGCCCTTGGCGCGGATGCCGTGCGGCGTCTCGTCGAACACGAAGAACTCGAATTCGGCCGCGACCGTGGGGGCGAAGCCCATGGCGGCGGCCCTGGCCACGGTGCGCGCGAGCAGGCTGCGCGGGCACACCGCCGCCATGCGGCCCGAGAAGTTGCCCAGGAACAGCAGCATGCCGCCTTCGAGCGGCACGTCGCGGGCGGTGGCGGGGTCGATCGCCACGGGCGCGTCGGGGAAGCCGGTCTCCCAGCCCGTGACCGTCGACCTGTCGTAGAGCTGGTCGTTGGAGTCCCAGCCGAACACCACGTCGCAGAAGGTGAAGCCGCTCCCGAGCGCTGCGAAGAACTTGTCCCGCGCCATGTACTTGCCGCGCATCACGCCGTCGACGTCGGTCACGCCGACCTTGACGTGGCTCAAGCCGCGCGCGTCCACCAGGGCGCGGGCGTCGTCGGCGGTTCTGATCTGCCGGGGGTCCATGGGGGGTCGGGGCGTCCTTCTCGGGTCCGGGGCGAAGACCAAGGCGGTGCTTGAACGGCCGCCGACGCTCCTGAACTAACCGATCCGCGCCGCGACGCAACCGGGCAGGTTCGGGCGCGCGGGCGGCGTCGGACGGTCCTGCCCGCCGCCGCGGCTCCCGACAGCTCCTCGCAGGATGGGGAAGGTTCCACAACACCCAAAGGCGGAGAGGCACGAGTTCGAAGAAGGCCGGGGATCGGCCCGCGCCCGGCGCCGGCCCTTGCCCAAACGGAAGGCATGATGCCGCCGCTTGATGACGGACCTGCCACATCTTTTGTGTAGACATCCAACCCGGCGCTGCCACACTCGGGCGGAGCCGCGCCAGCGGCGGACCGAACGGACCCGGGGCGCCCCATGCAGAGCAAGGACCGCGCCGGCACGGTGATCGAGGCCGAAGCCCGTGCCCTCCGCCGGCCCGAGCGGGACCGCCTGTCCAAACCGGCCCGCCACCGGCACATCGTCGCGCAGCTGACCGAGGCGCCCCTGCTGCGGGCCTCCGAACTAGCCGGCGCGCTGGGCGTGTCGGGCGAAACCATCCGCCGCGACCTGATGGAGCTGCAGGACCGCAAGCTGATCAACCGCACCTACGGGGGCGCGGCCCGGCCCTTCGCGCACGAGCAGGCGCTGGTGGACCGCAAGGCCGTCATGGTGGCCGAGCGGCGGGCCATCGCGGCGGCCGTGGCGGCGCTGGTGCGGCCCAAGGAGGTGCTGATGATCGCCGCGGGCGCCACCACCTTCCACGTGGCGGGCGCGCTCGCGGCGCAGGCGCGCGACATCACCGTCATCACGCACGACTTCGCGATCGCGCGCAGGCTCGGCGCCAACGCGAGCATCCGCGTCCTGTTCTGCCCGGGCCGCTACCACGCGGCCGAGGACTACGTGTTCGGCGCCCAGACGATCCGCAGCATCGACGGCTTCGAGGCGAACCGCGCCATCGTGGGGGCGACGGGCATCGGGGCGCGCGGGGTCAACGACGCCGACGACGAGGCGGGCGCCATCTACGGCGCCATGGTGCGGCGGGCCTCGGAGGCGATCCTGGTGGCCGACCGCTCCAAGTTCGACGAGCCCGCCCTGACCGTCTTCGCGCGGTGGACCGAGATCGACCGCCTGGTGACCGACCGCGCGCCCGGCGGCGCGCTCGCCGCGGCCCTGCGCGCGGCCGGCACCGCCGTGACCGTCGCCGAGCCCGCGGACGCGCCGGCCGCGGACCACCCGAGGAGATGACGCCCATGCTCGACCCCCACCACCAGCCGCGGCTCACCGTGCTGCGGCGGACCGAGGTCGGGCGCGTCACGATCCACGCCGTCGCGGGATCGGCGGTCCACGAGGCGGCCGGCGACGGGCGCCCCCCGTCGGGCGCCCGGCACCGGGACCCGCCCTACCTCCTGGCGGTGCCGGTGCGGAACGGGCTGCGCTGCAGCCAGCACGGGCGGGCGGAACGCGTCGCCGAGGGCGGCTACGTTCTGCTCAGTCAGAGACATTCCTTCGCGGTCGAGGTCGAGCGGGGCGGCGAGGCGCTGGTGGCGAGCCTTCCCTCGGCCGACCTCGCGGGGCGGCTCGCCTCCGTCGAGGACCACGCGGGCCGGCGTTTTGAACCGAACGCGCGGATGGGCCGCCTGCTCGCCGACCTCCTGCGCGGCGTGGCCGACGCCTTCGCCGACGTTCCCCCGCCGAACCCGGAGGCGCTGGCGACGGAGGTCCTGGGCTTCGTGGCCCTGACGCTCGGGGCGGAGAACCGCGGCGCGGCGGCCGACGTCCGCAACGGGCGCTACCGGCTGCGGCGCCGCATCTTCGACTTCGTCGAGACCAACCTCGGCGACCCGGACCTGTCGCCCAGAACCATCGCGGCGAGCAGCCGCATCTCGCTCAGCTACCTGTACAGTTTGTTCAGCGACGACAACACCACGGTGGGCCAGTTCGTGCAGGCCAAGCGCCTGCAACGCGCCTACGAGCTGCTGGTGGCCGACCCCTGCGGGCGCCAGACCGTGTCGGAGATCGCCTACGAGGTCGGCTTCAAGAACGTGTCGCACTTCTCGCGGAGCTTCAGCCGCCGCTTCCGCGTGGCGCCGCGGGACGTGCGGCAGGTGGCGCGCGCCGGCGAGGAGTGCCCTCCGCGCCGCCTCGGCGCGGAGACCGGCCTGCCCGCGCCGGGCGCTCCCCGCTGGCGGCCGGACCCCACCGCGGCCCCGGCGCACGGATGAGCGTTCAGCAGGCGCCGAGAACGGGGGAAACAGATCATCCGTCATCGCGAGCGAAGCGTGGCGATCCAGCGGTTCGTCCGGGCTCGTCATCGACAGTGAGCCCGGCCCCCTGGATTGCTTCGCTTTCGCTCGCAATGACGGTGTTGCAGAACGGACTGGACCACCGATACCGGGTGCCGGCCGTCACACCATCCGCAGCCAGCCGTCCCAGCGGGGGTCGTGCAGGATGCTTCGGGCGCGCGCGTACTTCCACGCGCCGTACTTCTGGTAGTCGAAGTCCCAGTCCTTGAGCCTGCGGTTGACCGCCGCCCAGGCGCCCCATTTCAGGTCGGCGAGCGCGCGGTTGACGACCACGCGCGCCACCATCTCCGGGCGGTGCTCCCCGAAATACCGGGCGACCAGGCGCTCGGTCAGCGGCTCGTCGTAGAACATCTCGCCGAACAGCACGCCCAGCTCGTAGCTGCGCTCGTTGTTGGAGGCGAATTCGTAGTCGATCAGCCGCATCGGCCTGGGCGAGGCCGGGTCGGCGCCGATCAGGAAGTTGCCCGGCATGGGGTCGTTGAAGCACGGCACGAGGTCGAGGCCGGAGGCCGCGAAGGCGGCCTTGGCCTGGGCGTAGCGGTGTTCGAGCCAGGGCATGTCCACGGGGAAGGCCGAGCCGAGCGCGCGGCCCTGCTCGACGTGCTCCTCGACCATGTCGAAAACCGTCTTGGTCTGCCCGAGGCGCGGCCCCGCGTGGACGCGGCGGTAGAGCGCCAGCGCGTCCGCCTGGATCGCGGGGTCGCCGAAGTCCGCGGTGGTGCAGGCGCGGTAACCTTCCAGGAACTCGCTCACCTCCAGCCCGTCGGCGGGGTCGAAGAACACCACCTCGGGCGCGACCCCCAGGGCATAGGCGTTGCGCGCGGCCTCGTTGGCGGTGACGCGGTTGACGAAGATCTCGGTCCCCTCGCCGGGGACCTTCAGGAAGTACCGGCGCGGGTCGTTCTCGACCTCCACCAGCCAGTTCTGGTTGGTGAGGCCGCCCGTGATCGCGGCGTAGAGCGCCGTGCGCCCCGCCCACTGCGGCACGCGGCGGATCGCGGCCTCGACGGCCTTCTCGTGGGCGGTCGCGCCCTCGCCGACCTTGCGCGTGACGCTCATGCCATCGTCCTGACCTGCTCGCCGAAGCGCGGGGCGCGCACCGCCATGCGGCAGCGCAGGAAACGCCAGCTCGCGAACTTGTAGAACTCGTGGGTGACGCGCGGGGATCTCGCGGCCACCACGGCGCCGATCAGCCCCCAGCGCAGGTCGTCCGCGACGCCGTAGACGCGGGCGCGGGCGAAGGCGGCCTCGCCCAGGCCGGGGAAGTTGCGGTCGAAGGCCGCGCGCGCCTCGGGCTCCTGTTCGAAGGCTTCCGCGAGGAAACTGCCCACGTCCTCCAGCGGGTCGGCCGTGGTGGCACGGTCCCAGTCGAGCAGGCGGACCTCGCCGCGGTCGCTGATCATGACGTTGGACACGTTGCCGTCGCCGTGGATGGGCACGCGTTCGGCCGCGACGCCCGTGAGCCTCCCGGCCGCGAAGCGCAGCTCGTCCACCAGCCAGCCCGCGTCGGCCGGCAGTTGCGCGCCCGCCGCGCGGGCGTCGGCGTGGAAGCGCTCGATCTCGTCGAAGACGCCCGCCGTCCGCGGCAGGGGCGCGCCCGCCTGGAAGGCGCGCCGCGCCGCGACCACGGCGTCCACGACCTTCGGGTCGAGCAGGCGGTCCAGCGTGCCCACGCGCCAGCCCGCGTCGAGGTCCTCCATCACGAGCACGCCGGCCGCCTCGTCGGCCGCGAGCACGCGCGGCCCGATGCCGAGATCCGAGGCGCGGCGGGCGGCCAGGAAGCTCACGGGCACGTCGATGGTGAAGGCCGCGTCCGGGTCCATGACCTTGACCAGCAGGCTCTCCCCGCTCCGCCGGTCCCGGACCCGCCAGGGCGTGCCGTCGACGCCCCGCCAGCTCGGGGAGGCCAGCACCGCGATGGCGGGCTCCGCCGCGACGTCGCGCCCCTCCCAACCCGGGACGGCCGCGACGCTCGCCAGGGCCTGGCGCCGCTCCTCGTCGAACCTGCTCATGCCTCGGCCAGCGTCCTCCAGGATGGGACCGCCCATCTTCACGACGATAAACGAGGCGCGCGATGCACGGAACTCCACAAATCCGTGCCTCTCGCACCGAAACGGCGACCGCGGCGCGCCTTGGTCATCGAGAGGCGGCGCGCGCGAAAGGGTTATGCGACTGGACGCCCCCGCCCCTGCTGGCGTCCGATCCGCGCGACCGGGGCACCGTGGTGATCCTGCGCAACGACGCACCCCGCTGAGGCCCGCGCAGCGGCTCACGTCCAGGTGCGTCTGCCCGCGCGGACGGGAATTGACCGACGCCCGCGGTGGCAGGCGCGGGCGTCCCCCACTATGGTGCCCTCGCGAAACGAACCCGAGGACGAGCCGCCTGCCGTCGCCAAAGACCTTCTCCCTCCGCGCGCTGATCGACGGGCCCGCCCCGGCCGGGGCGGGCCCGGTCGCGGTCGCGGTCGCGGTGGCCCATCCGGACGACGAGGTGCTGGGATGCGGGGTGCTCCTGTCGCGGCACCCGGGGGCGCGCGTGATCCACGTCACGGACGGGTCGCCCGCGGACGGGGCCGACGCGGCCCGGCTCGGTTTCGCGTCAACGGCGGCCTACGCGGCGGCGCGGCGGCGCGAGCTCGAAGCCGCGGTGGCGCTGGCCGGCCTTTCCCCCGCGGCGCTGGTCTGGCTGGGCGTGCCGGACCAGGGCGCAGCCCATCGCCTCCCGGAGGTGGCGCGGGCCCTCGTGCCGCGCCTGCGCGGCGCGGCCGCCGTGCTGACCCACGCCTACGAGGGCGGCCACCCCGACCACGACGCGACCGCCTTCGCGGTTCACGCGGCGGCCGAGCTGCTGGGCCCCGCGGCCCCGGTCGTGGTCGAGATGCCCCTGTACCGGGCGGGCCCGGAGGGCTGGCTGCGGCAGGATTTCGCGCCCGAGCCCGGCGCGGGCCCGCCCGTCGCGCTGGTGCCCACCGACGCCGAGCGGGCCCTGAAGCGCCGCATGATGGCGGCCCACGCGAGCCAGGCCGCGGTGCTCGCGGGCTTCTCGGCGGACACCGAGCGCTTCCGGCTCGCGCCGCCCTACCGGTTCGACGCGCCCCCCAACGGCGGCGACGCGCTTTACGAACGCTACGGCTGGGGCTTGACGGTTCCGCTCTGGCTCGATCGCGTGCGGGCCGCGCGCGCGGACCTCGGCCTCGGAGCCCGGGCGTGAGCCTCACCGTCCTCAGCGTGGGCTACCCGCTCGCCGCCGTGTCGCCGGACGCGACGGGGGGCTCCGAACAGGTGCTGGCCCGGCTGGACCGCGCCCTGGTGGAGGCCGGGCACCGCTCGCTGGTGGTGGCGCCCGAGGGCTCGCGGGTCGCGGGTGAGCTGCACGCGATCTCCCCCGAGGCGGGGCCGCTCGACGACGCCGCCAAGGCGCGCGCGGCGGCCCGCACCGCGGCGGCGGTCCGCGCCGTCCGGGCGCGGACCCGGATCGACCTCGTCCACCTGCACGGCATCGACTTCCCCCGCTACCTGCCCGACCCGGGCGTGCCGGTGCTCGCCACCCTGCACCTGCCCGTCGATTGGTACCCGGCCGAGGCCCTCCACCCGGCCCGGCCCGACACCTGGCTCGCCTGCGTGTCGCGGAGCCAGCACGCGACCTGCCCGCCCGGCGCGCCCCTGCTCGGCCCGGTGGAGAACGGCGTCGCGGTCGAGGCCTTCGCGGCGGCCCGCCACGCCAGGCGGGGCTTCGCGCTGGTCCTGGGCCGGATCTGCCCCGAGAAGGGCGTCCACCTGGCGCTCGACGCCGCGGCGGCGGCCGGCGTGCCGCTGCTGGTGGCGGGCGAGGTCTACCCCTACGCGGAGCACCGGCGCTACTTCGCGGACGAGGTGGCGCCGCGGCTCGGGCCCGGCCGGCGCTTCCTGGGCCCGGTCGGCTTCGCGCGCAAGCGGCGGCTGCTCGCCGCGGCCCGCTGCCTGCTGATCCCTTCGCTGGCGGCCGAAACCTCGTCGCTGGTGGCGCGCGAGGCCGCGGCCTCCGGCACGCCGGTCGTGGCCTTCCCCAACGGCGCC
Source organism: uncultured Lichenihabitans sp. (assembly GCA_964243035.1). Lineage (GTDB taxonomy): Bacteria > Pseudomonadota > Alphaproteobacteria > Rhizobiales > Beijerinckiaceae > Lichenihabitans. Next base: position 593 of record CAXTDZ010000063.1, on the reverse strand, counting down.
CTGCGCGACGCCGTCGAGCACGGCCGCACGGGCTTCCTGGTGGGGGACGTCGGGCAGATGGCGGCCGCGATCCCGGCCTGCGCGGGCCTCGACCCCGCCCGGTGCCGCGCAACCGCGCGGGAGCGGTTCTCGGACGCGCGCATGGTGGCGGGCTACCTCGCGCTCTACGCGCGGCTGGCGCGCCGCGAGGCGGCATGACGGCGGTCAGGACCACCGTCGTCACCGAGCCCGCGGCGTTCGACGCGCTGGCCCCGGAGTGGTGGGCGCTGTGGCGGCGCTGCCCGGTCGCGACGCCCTTCTCGGCTCCCGCCTGGGCCTTGCCGTGGTGGGCGGCGTTCCATCCCGGCCCTCTCCACGCCGTGACCGTGCGGGCGGGCGGCGCGCTGGTGGGCCTCGCGCCGCTCTACCGCGAGGAGGGCCCGCACGGCTCCCGGCTGCTGCCGGTCGGCATCTCGCTCAGCGACTACCTGGACTGCCTGCTCGACCCCGCCCACGCGCTTGCCGCGGGCGAGGCGGTCGCCGAGGCGCTGGCGGGCGAGCGCGTGCACTGGGAGTCGCTGCTGCCCGACGCCGCCGCGCTGGCGCTGCCGCGG
>CAXTDZ010000062.1:0-21958 GCA_964243035.1 uncultured Lichenihabitans sp. | reverse complement strand
ATCACGCTGGCCGTCACCATCGTGATCTCGGCCGTGGTGTCGCTGACGCTGGTGCCGATGCTGTGCGCGCTGATCCTGAAGGGGCGCGACGAGCGGGAGGACCGCCGCGCGCGCGCCAAGCGCCGCGACCCCGTCGAGGTGACGATCCGCGGCTACGGGCGCCTGCTCGACGCGGTGCTGGACCACCCGGTGCTGACGCTCGCCGTGGCGGTCGGCACCGCGGCGCTGACGGGCTACCTCTACGTGGTCGTGCCCAAGGGCTTCTTCCCCGTGCAGGACACCGGCCTGATCCAGGCCGTGACGGAGGCCGACCAGACGGTCTCCTTCGCGGCCATGGCGGCCCACCAGCAGGCGCTGGCCCGCGCCGTCGCGGCCGACCCGGACGTCGCCAGCGTGTCGTCCTTCGTGGGCGTCGACGGCACCAACCGGACGCTGAACGCGGGCCGCTTCCTGATCGGCCTGAAGGATCGCGAGACCCGCGCCGCGAGCGTGTCCGACGTGATGGCCCGCATCAGTCGCGCGGCCTTGGCCGTGCCGGGCATCGCGCTCTACATGCAGCCCGCGCAGGACCTCACCATCGACACCACGGTGGGGGCCACGCAGTACCGCTTCGTGCTGGAGAACGCGGACCAAAGCGCGTTCTCGGCCTGGGTGCCGCGGCTCGTCGCGCGGCTGCAGGCCCGGCCCGAGCTGCGCGACGTCACCAGCGACCTGAGCCAGGACGGGCTCGCGGCCGACATCCGCATCGACCGGGCCACCGCGAGCCGGTTCGGCATCACGCCGGCCAGCGTCGACAACGCGCTCTACGACGCCTTCGGGCAGCGTATCGTGTCCACCATCTTCACCCAGTCCAACCAGTACCGCGTGATCCTGGAAGGCAGCGACGCCCTCCAGGGGAGTGTGGGCTCGCTGAACGACGTCTACCTGCCGTCCTCGACGTCGACCACGGGCAAGGTCAGGCTGTCCTCGGTCGCGGCGGTGACGGAGCGCCGCGCGCCGCTGGTGGTGAGCCACCTGGGCCAGTTCCCCGCCGCCACCGTGTCGTTCAACGTGGCGCCGGGCGTGTCGCTGGGCGCGGCGGTCGGCGCCGTGCGCGACGTGGAGGGGGACCTCGGCCTGCCGCCGAGCTTCATCACCCGCTTCCAGGGCGCGGCCGACGCCTTCGAGAAGTCGCTCGGCAACGAGCAGACCCTGATCGTGGCCGCGATCGTGGTCATGTACATCGTGCTGGGCGTGCTCTACGAGAGCTTCGTTCACCCCGTCACGATCCTGTCGACGCTGCCCTCCGCCGGCGTGGGGGCGCTGCTCGCGCTGATGCTGGCTGGCCACGACCTCGACATCATCGGCATCATCGGCATCGTGCTGCTGATCGGCATCGTGAAGAAGAACGCGATCATGATGATCGACTTCGCGCTGGCCGCCGAGCGCGGCGAGGGCATGGACCCGCGCGCGGCCATCCACCAGGCCTGCCTGCTGCGCTTCCGGCCGATCCTGATGACGACGCTGGCCGCGCTGTTCGCGGCGCTGCCGCTCATGCTCGGGCGCGGCACCGGCGCGGAGCTGCGCGCCCCGCTCGGCATCGCGATCGTGGGCGGGCTGACGGTGAGCCAGGTGCTGACCCTGTTCACCACGCCCGTCATCTACCTGGCCTTCGCGCGCCTGTCCGCGTGGATGGGCGCGCCGAGCCCCAACGGGGACGGGCCCGAGCCTGAGCCCGTCAACCCGTGAACCTGTCGGCGCCCTTCGTCCGCCGCCCGGTCGCGACCACGCTGCTGACGGTGGGCATCGCGCTGTCGGGCGTGCTCGCCTTCCCCGTGCTGCCGGTGTCGCCGCTGCCGCAGGTCGACTTCCCCACGGTCCTGGTGCAGGCCCAGCTGCCGGGCGCGAGCCCCGACACGGTGGCGACCAGCGTCGCGGGCCCGCTGGAGAAGCACCTGGGCCAGATCGCGGGCGTGGCCGAGATGACCTCGGCCAGCACGCTCGGCCTGACGCGGATCACCCTGCAGTTCGATCTCAGCCGCAACATCGACGGCGCCGCGCGCGACGTGGAGGCCGCCATCAACGCGGCCCACGCGGACCTGCCCACCAGCCTCCGCTCGAACCCGACCTACCGCAAGGTCAACCCCGCCGACAGCCCCGTGCTGATCCTGGCGCTCACCTCGGACACGCTGACGCAGGGGCAGATCTACGACTCGGCCGCCACCGTGCTCCAGCAGCGCCTGTCGCAGGTCGACGGCATCGGCCAGGTGGACCTGGGCGGCAGCGCGCTCCCCGCCGTCCGCGTGGAGCTGCAACCCGACCCCCTCTACAAATACGGCATCGGGCTGGAGGCCGTGCGCGCGGCGCTGTCGTCGGCCAACGCCCACAGCCCCAAGGGCGCCGTCGAGGAAGGATCCCGCCACTTCCAGATCTACACCAACGACCAGGCCAACCGCGCGGCGGACTACAAGCCGCTGATCGTGGCCTACCGCAACGGCGCCCCGGTGGCGCTGGCCGACGTGGCCGAGGTGACGGACTCGGTCGAGGACCTGCGCAACGCCGGCATCGCCAACGGCAAGCCGGCCGTGCTCGTGATCCTGTACCGGCAGCCCGGCGCCAACATCATCGACACGGTGGACCGCGTGAAGGCGGTGCTGCCCGAGCTCAAGGCGTCGCTGCCCGGCAGCGTCGACGTCACCCCCGTGCTGGACCGGACCAGCACGATCCGCGCCTCCCTCCGCGACACCGAGCTGACGCTCGCGATCGCGGTGGCGCTGGTGACGCTGGTGGTGTTCGCCTTCCTGCGCAGCGCGCGCGCGACGCTCATTCCGGCGGTGGCGGTGCCCGTGTCGCTGGTGGGCACGCTGGCGCCCATGTACCTGCTGGGCTACAGCCTCGACAACCTGTCCTTCATGGCGCTGATCGTGGCGACCGGCTTCGTGGTCGACGACGCCATCGTGGTGCTGGAGAACATCCAGCGCCACATCGAGGCCGGGATGCCCCGGGTGCGCGCCGCGGTCGTGGGCGCGGGCGAGGTCGGCACCACGGTGGTGTCGATCAGCCTGTCGCTGATCGCGGTGTTCCTGCCGATCCTGCTGATGGGCGGGCTGGTGGGCCGCCTGTTCCAGGAATTCGCCATCACGCTGTCGATCAGCATCCTGGTGTCGCTCGCGGTGTCGCTGACCGCCACGCCCATGATGTGCGCGACCGTCCTGCGCCGGGAGGCCGAGGGCGGGCACGGCCGGCTGTACCGGGCCGTGGGCGCCGTGTTCGACGCCACGCAGCGAGGTTACGAGCGCACGCTGCGCGGCGCGCTCGCGCACCCGCGGCTGGTCCTGCTGGCCTTGCTCGCCACCGTGGGCTTGAACGTCTACCTGTACGCCGTCGTGCCGAAGGGCTTCTTCCCGCAGGAGGACACGGGCGCGCTGACGGGCGGGTTGCAGGGCGACCAGAGCATCTCGTTCCAGGCCATGCGGCAGAAGCTCGATCGGTTCGATCAGCTCCTGCGCGACGACCCGGCCGTGCAGTCGACGGCGGGGTTCACGGGCGGGCGCGGCACCAACGGCGGCTTCGTCTTCATCACCCTGAAGCCGCTCGCCGAGCGCGGCGTGTCGGCCGACGCGGTGATCGGGCGCCTGCGGCGGCGGCTCGGCCAGGTGCCGGGCGCGCGGCTGTTCCTCCAGGCCGCGCAGGACATCCGCGTGGGCGGGCGCCAGTCCAACGCCCAGTACCAGTTCACCCTGCTCGGGCCCACCCGGGAGGACATCTACACCTGGGCGCCCAGGCTCGCCGAGGCGTTGCAGCGCCACCCCGAGCTGACGGAGGTCAACTCCGACCAGCAGCAGTCGGGCCTGTCGGTCAACGTTTCCTACGACCGCGCCACCGCGGCCCGCTTCGGGCTCACCCCCAGCGCCATCGACAACACGCTCTACGACGCCTTCGGGCAGCGGCAGGTGTCCACCATCTACAACCCGCTCAACCAGTACCACGTCGTCATGGAGGTGGCGCCGCGCTACTGGCAGGACCCGGACGTGCTGCGCAACGTCTTCGTCAGCACCTCGGGCACCAGCGCGTCGGGATCGTCCACCACCAACGCGGTGGCGGGCACGATCTCGGCGCCCGCGGCGGGCACGGCTGCCGCGGCCTCGACCGCGGCCGCCACGGTGGCGAGCGACAGCGCCCGCAACCAGGCCTCCAACTCGATCGCGAGCTCCGGCTCCTCGTCCGCGGGGGCGTCCAGCGGGGCGCCGGTGTCCACCGCGGTGGAGACCATGGTGCCGCTGGCGGCCTTCGCGTCCTACGCGACCGGCAAGGCGCCGCTCGCCGTCAACCACCAGAACCAGTTCGTGGCCGCCACCATCTCGTTCAACCTGCGGCCGGGGGTGGCGCTGGGGCAGGCCTCCGCCTTCATCCGGGGGGAGATGGCGGCGCTCGGCATGCCGGGCTCCATCCAGGGGCGCTTCGCGGGGACGGCCGCGACCTTCCAGACGTCGCTCAACACCGAGCCGCTGCTGATCGGGGCGGCGCTGGTCGCGGTCTACATCGTGCTGGGCGTGCTCTACGAGAGCTTCGTCCACCCGCTCACCATCCTGTCCACCCTGCCCTCCGCCGGGATCGGGGCGGTGGGGGCGCTGATGGTGTTCGGAAGCGAGTTCTCCATCATCGCGCTGATCGGCGTCGTGCTGCTGATCGGCATCGTCAAGAAGAACGCGATCCTGATGATCGACGTGGCGATCCAGGCGGAGCGCGCGGGCGCGAAACCCGGGGACGCCATCTTCGAGGCCTGCCTGCTGCGCTTCCGGCCCATCATGATGACGACGCTGTCGGCCATGCTGGGCGCGCTGCCCCTGGCGCTCGGCACGGGCGAGGGCGCGGAGCTGCGCCAGCCGCTCGGGCTGTCCATCGTGGGGGGCCTGCTGGTCAGCCAGGTGCTGACGCTCTACACCACGCCGGTCGTCTACCTGTACCTCGACCGCCTCCGCCGGCGGCCGAGGGACCGCGGCGGCTTCGCGCCGGCCCTCCTGCCGGCCCCGGGGGAGTAGCATGACGGGTTTCTGGCGCGGGTCCGGCCCGTCACGCGCGCTCCTGGCCGCCGCGGGGCTGCTCGCGGGCCCGGCCCCGGGCTTCGCGGACTGCGACATGCCCACCCTCGCACCCGCCGAGGTCGCGGCCGGCCCGGCGGCCGCCGACGGCAGGCAGTGGCGCGTCGTGACGGGGGTGATGGGCGTGTGCGACGCGGGCGCCCGGGGCTTCGCGGTGGACCTTCCCGGCCTGGGCAGGCCGGTCGAGACGGCCCGGGTGCAGCTCGCGCTGACGGGCTTCAACCGGCGCTACGGCGTCCACCAGATGGCCTTCGCGGTGCTGAGCGCCCAGGCCGCCCCGACCCCCAAGGGCGTGCAGGTGACCTTTGCCGCCAGGGTCGACGGGCTGGAGCACTACCAGCTCGGCTACACGCTGTACCTCGTCACGGCCAAGCCGTGACACCCGGTGTAGCGGATTTACGCCAAGCCCCGTTTCTTTGCGGCCGGGTGGCCGGAGGACCCGACGCGCCCCGGCCCATGCCTTATGGGGGGACGCGGGCGTATCCTGTTCGTCGCGTATGATCCTGTCCCGAATCCCGACCCGCGCTAGGGCCGCCCGGCGCGCGCTCCCCTCCGGCCTGGCCCTGCTGCTGGCCGGGTGCAGCGTCGGCCCCGACTACGTCGAGCCCAAGGCCGCCGTGCCGGCGCGCTACAAGGAGGTGAAGGGCTGGAAGCCCGCCGCGCCCAGCGACGCCGCGCTGCGCGGGCCCTGGTGGACCGTCTACCGCGACCCGGTCCTGAACGACCTCGAAGCCCGGGTGGAGGTGTCCAACCAGACCGTCCGGGCCGCGGAAGCCAACTACCGGGCCTCGGTGGCCCTGATCAAGGAAGCGCAGGGCGGGCTGTTCCCGGTGATCTCGGCCAGCTACTCCGGCACGCGGTCCTACGAGGGGCCGGCGGTGGGCTCGACGCGGGGAACCACCCTCAGCACGGGGTCGTCGACGAGCACGGGCGGCACGGGGTCGGGCACCGGCGGGACGGGCACCGCGACGGGAACGGGCACCGCAGGGACAAGGGGCACCGGGACCACGACCGGGAGCGGCGGCACCACGGGCACCGGCGGCGGCGGCACCACGACCACCACCGGCGGCCGCAGCGGCACGGCCATCAACACCTTCTCGGCCGAGGCCAACGCCACCTTCGACCTCGACGTGTGGGGCCGCATCCGGCGCCAGATCGAGAGCGACGTGGCCGCGGCCCAGGTGAGCGACGCCGACCTCGCCAACGCCAAGCTGTCCGCCCAGGCGCAGCTCGCGACCGCCTATTTCGACCTCCGCACCGAGGACGCGCTGCACAAGCTGCTGGCCGACACCGTCGTGGCCTACGGGAAGACCCTGGAGATCACGCAAAACCAGTACGCGGCCGGCACCGCGGCGCGCTCGGACGTCGACAACGCGCTCGCCCAGCTCAAGACCACGCAAGCCCAGGAGATCAGCACCGGCATCCTGCGCGCGCAGTACGAGCACGCGGTGGCGGTGCTGGTGGGCCGGGTCCCGGCGGAGCTGGACCTCCGGCCGCGCGCCCTGGACGACCGGCCCGTCGCGGTGCCCCCGCGCCTGCCCTCGACCCTGCTGGAGCGCCGCCCCGACGTGGCCGCGGCCGAGCGCACGATGCAGCAGCAGAGCGAGCAGATCGGCGTGCAGGTCGCGGTGCTTTACCCCGACTTCAGCCTGTCGGGGACGATCGGGGGCGTGGGGACCTCGCCGCTGCCGGTGTCGGTCGCCAACGAGGTGTGGTCGCTGGGCGGCAACGCCACCGAGACCCTGTTCGACGGCGGCGAGCGCCTGGCCAGCGTCGCGGCCGCGGTCGCGACCTACGACGCGGACGTCGCGACCTACCGGCAGGCCGTGCTCACCGCCTTCCAGCAGGTGGAGGACGAGGTCGCGGCCCTGCGCATCCTCGCGCAGCAGGCGTCCGTGCAGAACGAGGCCGTGAAGGCCGCGGGCCAGGCGGTCGACATCACCTTGAACGAGTACCGCGCGGGCACGGTGGCCTTCACCAGCGTCGTCACCGCGCAGGCCACGCTGCTGGGCGACCAGGAAGCCGCCCTGACCATCCGGCAGAACCGCTACCTCGCCAGCGTCAGCCTGATCCAGGCGCTGGGCGGCGGTTGGACCGCGGCCAGCCTGCCCAGCTCCGACGCGCTCAAGGCCGCGCCGACGCCCGCCCTGTCCTCGCCGGACCTGTCCCCGTCCACGGACGTGTTCACCCCGAAGATCCGGTTCTGACCGGGAGCGCGTGCGTCGTGGGGCTCCGAGGTGGTTTGCTCGCATCGCTGCCGAGCCATGCCCTTCGCCCCGCTCGCGGGGAGAAGGTGCCCGACAGGGCGGATGAGGGGCCCCCTCGTGCGCGTGGCCCCACCCTCATCCGTCCTTCGGACACCTTCTCCCGCCCGGGCGGGAGAAGGGCAGAACCCGCCGGTCGAGGCTGGCCGCTTGCGCCGGGCGCCGTTCGCGCCTTTCCTGATCCCATCACGACGCGAGAACGGTGAACCGATGCCGCGAGGTTTCTTCGAGCGCAAGCCGATCGGCGAGGAGGCGGACCACGGGCTGCGCCGGACGCTCGGCGCGGGCGACCTCCTGTTCCTGGGCGTCGGCGCGACGGTGGGGGCGGGGCTGTTCTCCCTGACCGGCATCGCGGCCGCCGACTACGCGGGGCCTGCGGTCGTGCTCAGCCTCGTGGTCGCGGCGCTGGGCTGCTCGCTGACGGGGCTCTGCTACGGCGAGATGGCGGGCATGGTGCCGTCCGCGGGCTCGGCCTACGCCTACGCCTACGCGGCGCTGGGCGAGCTGGCGGCCTGGATCATCGGCTGGGACCTGCTGATGGAATACGCGATCGGCGCGGGAACGGTCGCGTCCTCCTGGTCGAGCTACGTCCGCTCGCTGCTGGGGGGATGGGGGCTGGCGCTGCCCGGGTGGCTCACGACCGTTCCCTCCGCGGGCGGCGTGGTGGACCTGCCGGCGGTCGCGGTCCTCGCGATCCTGTCGGTGCTGCTGATCGGCGGCATCAGCGAATCCGCGCGGGTGAACGCGGCGTTCGTGGTGCTCAAGGTGAGCGTGATCCTGGTCGTGACGGGCCTGGGGGCCTTCTACGTCGACCCCGCGAACTACCATCCCTTCGTGCCGCCCAACGCGGGGGCGTTCGGGAGCTTCGGCTGGTCCGGCCTGCTGCGGGGGGCGGGCGTGGTGTTCTTCGCCTACCTGGGCTTCGACGCCGTGAGCACCACCGCGGCGGAGGCCAAGGAGCCGCAGCGGACGGTGCCGGTCGGCATCCTGGGGTCGCTCGCGATCTGCACGGTGCTCTACGTGGCCTTCGCGCTCGTGCTGACCGGGCTCGTCAACTACAAGCAGATGCACGGCGACGCGGCGCCCGTGGCCACCGCGATCGGGCGCACGCCCTTCGTGTGGCTGCAGGTGGCCGTGAAGGGCGGCGTCATCCTGGGCTTCACCTCCGTGCTGCTGGTGGGGCTCTTGGGCCAGGGCCGGGTGATGTTCGCGATGGCCAGGGACGGCATGCTGCCCGCGGTGCTCGGGCGCCTGCACCCGACGCGCAAGACGCCCTGGGCCGCCCACGCCGCCATGATGACGCTGGACGTCGTCCTGGCCGGCTTCGTGCCGGTCGAGACGCTGAGCCGGCTGACCTCGGTGGGCACGCTGCTCGCCTTCGCGATCGTGTGCGTCGGGGTGCTGGTGCTGCGGGTCCGCGAGCCCGACCGGCCCCGCCCGTTCCGCGTGCCCCTGTACCCGCTCGTGCCGGTGGCGGGCATCGCGACCTGCCTGGGCATGATGGCCTTCCTGCCGTGGCAGACCTGGGTGCGGCTGGGCGGCTGGCTCGGGCTTGGCGTCGCGGTCTACGCGCTCTACAGCCACCGCCGGGCCGCCGCGGTCCGGACCGCCGCCGATGATCGCGCGAGACCCGCGTGACGTCCCGCAGCGCGGTCGACGTCGTGGGCCTCGACGCCGACGACACGCTCTGGCACTCGCAAACCGTGTTCGAGGTCGCGGAAGCGCGGTTCGCGGGGCTGCTCGGGGCGTTCGCGGAGCCCGCCTCGGTCGCCGACGCGCTGCGCGAGACCGAGCGCCGCAACCTCGGGGTCTACGGCTACGGGGCCAAGGGCTTCACGCTGTCCATGGTCGAGACCGCGCTCCGGGTGAGCGGCGGGCGGGTCGGGACGGCTGCGGTCGCCGACATCCTGGCCGCGGGCCGCGCCCTGATGGAACACCCCGTCGAGCCGCTGCCGGGCGTGCGGGACGCGCTCGCGGCGCTGGCCCGCTCGCGGCGGCTGGTGCTGGTCACCAAGGGCGACCTGTTCCACCAGGAAACCAAGCTCGCGGCCTCGGGCCTCGGGTCCTTCTTCGCCGGCGTGGAGGTGGTCAGCGACAAGACGCCCCAAACCTACAGGCGCGTCTTCGCCCGCCACGGGGCTGCGCCGGACCGCGCCGCGATGGCGGGCAACTCGGTCCGCTCCGACGTGCTGCCCGCGCTGGAGGCGGGCTGCTGGGCGGTTCTGGTCCCCTACCCGCTCGTGTGGGCGCACGAGGCCGCGGACGCGCCGCGCGGGCACCCCCGCTTCGCCGAGCTCGCGAGCCTGACCGACCTGCCCGCCTGGCTCGACGGCCTCACCCCAGCCGCCGCACCACCGCCATCAGCCGCTTGACGAAGGGCGAGCGGAGCCGCGCCGTCAGGTAGGCCAGCGCGGCCCGCCTGGAGGCGTCCGACAGGCTCGGCTGGGCGAAGGGTGCGGTCGCGACCGCGCCCAGCGTCAGGCCCGCGCTCACGGCCAGCACCCAGGGGCCCAGCAGGTCCTCCGCCCGCGGCCCGACGATCCCCGCGCCCAGCACGCGGCCGCCCGCGCCCGTCACGACCTTGAGGTGGCCCGGGGCGTCCGCCGCCCCAAAACCCCGTTCCGCGTCGGCGAGGGGCGCCCTGAACACCCCGGCCATCCGGTGCCGCCGCCGCGCCTCGGCCTCGCCCAAGCCGGTTTCGGCCAACGGCGGCACCGTCCGCAGCACCCGCGCGACCCGGTCGGGCGCGTAGCGCACCGGTTGGCGCAGGAATCCCGCGCGCAGCACGGTGCCGACCTGGACGGGCAGGCCGGCGGGGCCCGCGGCGAGCGGGCCCAGCACGTCCCCCAGGGCGAACACGCGGCGGTTGCCCGTGCGCAGGTCGGCCCGGAGCACGAGGCCCCCGTCGGCCGCCCGCGCGATCCCCGCCCGGCTCAGGCCGAGCCCGCCCGTGACGGGCGCGGCCCCGTCGGCCACGAGCAGGTCGCTCGCCTCCACCGTGCCCGGCCGGTCGCCGCCCAGCGTGACCGCGGCGCCCGTGCCCCGGGGTTCCACGCGCAGCACGGGGCCGGGCCGCAGGTCCACGCCGTCGCGCCGGAGCGCGGCTTCCGCGTGCCCCCACAGCTCGGGATCGACCGGCGGGGGACCGCCGACCAGCGTGACGGCCGAGCCCAGGCGGCGGAACGCCTGGGCGAGTTCCGCGGCGCGGGGGTCGGCGCCGATCACCACCAGGCGCTCCGGCAGGTGCGCGAGCCCGCCGAGCGCGTCCGGGGTCCGGTAGCGCACCACCTCCAGGCCGGGCACCGCGGGCACGGCCGGCCGCGCGCCGGTCGCCAGCGCGAAGCGGCGCGCCCGCACCGTGAACGGCCCGGCCGACAGGGTGACGGGATCGGCGAAACGCCCGCTCGCCTCCAAAACCCTGACGCCCGCGGCCCGCAGCCGCTCGACGGACACGGCCGGGGCCGCGCGCGCGACCCTGCGGCCGATGCGCCCGCGCAGGCCGGCGAAGTCGCCGCCGCCGGCCGCGATCAGCTCGTCGGCGACGATGTCCGCGAAGGCCCCACGCCCGAGCGGCAGCCGCCTCTCCACCAGCACGCAGGCGAGCCCGAGGCCCGCGGCCGCCAGGGCGAGCGCGCTCCCCGCCGTACCGCCGCCGACGACGCACAGGTCGGGTTCGAGGGTGTCTTGGCCTGCCATGCCGGGGACGCTTCGCCTGAGGTGGAGGCGCCACCATGGCGGCAAGGATCGCGGAATGCACGCGGCTTCGGCGGGGCCGCGCCGGACCGGGCGGGTTCCCGTTGACTAAGGCTCCGCGCGGCCCTAAGAGCCACCCCTTCGTCAACGACCGGGCCGGCCCGGCCGCGCGCCTGCTCGCGCGCCTTGAGCCGGTCTTCAGTACGGCCGCGCGCGGCCTTGAGCGGACCGGAGCAAGCCTCACGTGAAACGGACCTACCAGCCCAGCAAGCTCGTGCGGAAGCGCCGCCACGGCTTCCGCGCCCGCATGGAAACGGTGGGCGGCCGCAAGGTCATCGCGGCGCGCCGCGCCCGCGGCCGCAAGAAGCTGTCCGCCTGACCGACGAACGGCGTGGCCGGGGGGGCGCCGCGCCCGCGCGGCTCAAGCGCCGGAGCGAGTTCCTGGCCGCCGCCAAGGGCACGCGCGTCCACGGCGCCGCCTTCTCGCTCCAGGCGCGCAAGCGCGGTCCCGAGCCCGCGGGGTGCCGCGTCGGGCTGACGGTGACCAAGAAGACCGGCACCGCCACGGAGCGCAACCGCATCCGCCGCCGCCTGCGCGAGGCGCTGCGGCACGCCCGGGCGCTTTCAACCGACCCCGACACCGACTATGTAGTGGTCGCGCGACGCGAGGTCCTGTCGCTGCCCTTCCCCGGCCTGGTCGCGGCGCTGGAGGGGGCGGTGCGCCGGGCCGGTGCGCAGTTGCGCAAACCGCGCGGGGCCGCGAAGGCCCCGCGGCCACCGTCAGGACCCTAGCAAGCCCGCCTGCGCCGCCCCTCGCGGCTTCGCCCTTCCTCCCGAGAGGCCTCGCGCCCGCGCCATGACCGACGACAAGAAGAACATCATCCTGGCCTTCGCGCTGTCGGCCCTGGTCATCGTCGGCTGGAACTACTTCTACGGCTGGCCGCAGATGCAGAAAGCCCGCCAAACGCAGGCCGAGCTGCAACAGAACCCGAACGCCCAGTCCAGCGCCGCGAACCCGGCCGTCACGGGCGTCACCGGCGCCGCGACGCCGCAGCCCACGCCCGCCACCACGCCCGGCGCGGTCGCGCCCGAAACGGTTCGGACGCGCGCCGAGGCGCTGGCGTCCTCCCCGCGCGTGGCCCTGGACACGCAGAGCCTGTCGGGTTCGGTCGACCTCAAGGGCGCGCGGCTCGACGACGTGTCGCTCAAGAACTACCGGCAGACCACCGACCCCAACAGCCCGATCATCGAGCTCCTGTCGCCTTCGAGCTCCCCCCACCCCTTCTACGCCGAGGTGGGCTACGTGGGCCCCTCCGACGGCAAGCTCGCGCTGCCCAACGCCGACACCGTGTGGACCGCCGACGGCGACCGCCTGACGGAGGACAAGCCCGTCACGCTGAGCTGGGACAACGGGCAGGGCCTGAAGTTCCGCCGCACGATCTCGGTCGACGACCACTTCATGTTCACCGTCAAGGACGGGGTCGAGAACACGGGAAGCGCGCCCGTGACGCTGTTCCCCTACGCGCTGGTGTCGCGCTTCGGCAAGCCGGAGGTGTCGAACTACGCGGTGCTGCACGAGGGGCTGATCGGGGTGGTGGGCGACAGCCGCGTCCAGGAGATCAAGTACGACGCCATGGCCAAGGAAGGCCGCCGCGAGCTCGACGGCACCGGCGGCTGGATCGGCATCACGGACAAATATTGGGCCGCGGCCGTGATCCCCGACCAGGGCGCGGGCTACAAGGGCACGTTCCAGGCCTTCGGCACCGCCGAGCCGCGCCACTACCAGACCAGCACCTTCGAGGACGCCAAGACCGTTCAGCCCGGCCAGACGGCCGAGACCACGACCCGCGTGTTCGCGGGCGCCAAGGAAAGCAACCTGATCGACCGCTACAAGACGGGAGGCGGCATCAAGAGCTTCGACCTGCTGATCGATTGGGGCTGGTTCTACTTCATCACCAAGCCGTTGTTCCAGGTGCTGGACTTCTTCTACAAGCTGACCGGCAACTTCGGCGTGGCGATCCTTATCGTCACGATCCTGATCAAGGGCCTGTTCTTCCCGCTGGCCAACCGCAGCTACCTGTCTATGGCCAAGATGAAGAAGGCCCAGCCGCTGCTCGCCGCCATCAAGGAGCGCTTCCCCGACGACAAGCAGAAGCAGCAGGAAGCCACGATGGAGATCTACAAGCGGGAGAAGATCAACCCCGTGGCGGGCTGCCTGCCCATGGTGATCCAGATCCCCGTGTTCTTCGCGCTCTACAAGGTGATCTTCATCACCATCGAGATGCGGCACGCGCCCTTCTTCGGCTGGATCAAGGACCTGTCGTCGCCCGACCCCACCTCCTTCGTGAACCTGTTCGGGCTCCTGCCCTTCGCGCCCCCGCACGTGGCCATGATCGGCATCTGGCCGCTCATCATGGGCGTGTCGATGTTTCTCCAGATGAAGATGAACCCCGAGCCGCCGGATCCGGTCCAGAAGACCATGTTCACCTGGATGCCGGTGGTGTTCACCTACATGCTGAGCGCCTTCCCCTCGGGGCTGGTGATCTACTGGACGTGGAACAACACGCTGTCGGTGCTCCAGCAGTACCTCATCCTGAAGCGCTCGGGCGGCAAGGTGGAGCTGTGGAACAACCTCCAGGGCATGTTCAAGCGGGCGTGACGGCGCCCGAGGGGGACGCGGCCCTCGTCGAGGAAGGCCGGCTGCTGTTCGCGGGCCCTTGCGACTTCGTCCACGGCGCCTCGACGCCCAAGAGCCTGCCGGAGGTGTCCGGCCCCGAGATCGCCTTCGCGGGCCGCTCCAACGTCGGCAAGTCGTCGCTCGTCAACGCGCTCACCGGGCGCCGGACGCTGGCGCGCGTGTCGCACACGCCGGGGCGGACCCAGCAGCTCAACTTCTTCGCGCTGGGCACCCGCCTGCGGCTGGTCGACATGCCGGGCTACGGGTACGCGGCGGTCAGCAAGGGGACGATCGCGGCCTGGGGCGAGCTGGTCACGGGGTTCCTGCGCGGGCGCCCCAGCCTCCTGCGCGTGTACCTGCTGGTGGACGGGCGCCACGGCCTGAAGGCGAGCGACCGGGAGACCATGGACCTGCTCGACCGCGCGGCCGTGTCCTACGCCGTGGTGCTGACCAAGGCCGACGAGGTCAAGGGGAGGGACAGGCCCGCGCGGGTGGCCGAAACCGAGGACGCGCTCGCCAGGCGCCCCGCGGCCTTCCCGCGCGTGCTGCTCACCTCCGCGCGGGACGGGTCCGGCATCCCGGACCTCCGCGCCGCGGTGGCGCTGCTCTTGCGCGAGCGCGGCGCCTGACGCATGGGTCACGCGGGCGCGGCGCCCCGGCCGCCGCCGTCACCCCGGACGCAAGCATGACCGACCACCCCAAGGGCAGCCCCGTCGAGCAGGCCGAGATCCTGATGCAGGCGCTGCCCCACATGCTGCGCTACGACGAGGCGATCGTGGTGGTGAAGTACGGCGGCCACGCCATGGGGAACGAGGCCGTCGCCCGCGACTTCGCGCGCGACATGGTGCTGCTGGAGCAGTCGGGCGTGAACCCGGTCGTGGTGCACGGCGGCGGCCCGCAGATCGGCGCCATGCTGCAGAAGCTCGGCATCGCGTCGCACTTCTCGGGCGGGTTGCGCGTCACCGACCAGGCCACCATCGAGATCGTCGAGATGGTGCTGTGCGGCTCCATCAACAAGCAGATCGTGGGCTTCATCAACGCGGAGGGCGGCCGCGCCATCGGGTTGTGCGGCAAGGACGGCAACATGGTCACCGCCCGCAAGTTGGAGCGCACCGTGGTGGACCCGCAGACCCACCACGAGGACCACGTCGACTTAGGGTTTGTGGGCGAGCCCGAGCGGATCGACACCACCGTGCTCAACCAGGTGCTCGGCCGCGAGCTGATCCCCGTGCTGGCCCCCGTGGCGCAGGGCCACGAGGGCGAGACCTACAACGTCAACGCCGACACCTTCGCGGGCGCCATCGCGGGCGCGCTGGGCGCCAAGCGCCTGCTCTTCCTGACCGACGTGCCCGGCGTGCTCGACCGCGACAAGCAGATCATCAAGGAGCTCAAGGTGGACGGGGTCCGCGCGCTGATCGCCGACGGCACCATCACGGGCGGCATGATCCCCAAGGTCGAGACCTGCATCTACGCGCTGGAGAAGGGGGTCGAGGGGGTGGTGATCCTGGACGGCAAGGTCCCGCACGCGGTTCTTCTGGAACTCCTGACCGACCACGGCGCCGGCACGCTGATCACCCGGTGACGGCCGACACGCGCACCCTGCTGGACGGCGCGGCCCCCCTCGGGCCCGCGCCCGGCATCGAGGCCGTGCGGGCGCGGTTCGCCCGCGTCGACACCTGGGTGTTCGACCTCGACAACACGCTCTACCCCCACGACAGCGACCTGTGGCCGCAGATCGACGCGCGCATCAGCGCCTATCTCGCGCACCTGACGGGGCTCGACGGGCTGTCGGCCCGCGCGCTGCAGAAGTTCTACTACCTGCGCTACGGGACCACGCTGCACGGGCTGATGGCCGACCACGCCATCGACCACGCCGAGTTCCTGCGCTTCGTCCACGACATCGACCGCACCAGCCTCGCGCCCGACCCGCGCCTGGCCCGGGCGATCGCGCGCCTGCCCGGCCGCAAGCTGGTGCTGACCAACGGCTCGCGCGACCACGCGCTCGCCACCAACGAGCGGCTGGGGCTCGGCACCGCCTTCGAGGACGTGTTCGACATCGTGGCGGCCGAGCTGATCCCGAAGCCCGATCCCGCCACCTACCAGCGCTTCTTCGACCGCCACGCCATCGACCCCGCGCGCTCCGCCATGGTGGAGGACCTGGCCCGCAACCTCCTGGTGCCGCACGCGCGCGGCATGGCCACCGTGCTGGTGGTGCCGCAGGGCGCCGACGGCCGCGAGCCGTGGGAGCGGGGAGGCGCGGCGGACCCCCACGTCGACTTCGTCACGGCCGACCTCGCGCGCTTCCTGCTCGACCTCGTGCCGACGTAACCCTACCCGCCCGGCCCCGCGCCGCCGCGAAACCGCCGCCGGTAGTCCGCGTCGTAGAGCGCGCTGTCGGGGAAGTCCCGGGCGCCCAGCACCGGCCCGACCAGGACCAGCGCGGTCCGCTCGATGCCGTGCGGGGCCGCGAGCGCGCCCAGCGTGGCGAGCGTCCCGCGGATCACGCGCTGCTCCGGCCAGGACGCGCGCGCCACCACCGCGGCCGGGCAGTCCGGACCGTAGAACGGCGCCAGCTCGGCGAGCAGGTCGTCCAGCCTGTGGATCGAAAGGTGCAGCGCGAGCGTGGCCCCCGTGGCGGCGAAGGCGGCCAGCGTTTCGCGGGGCGGCATGGGCGAGGCGCGGCCGCCCGTGCGGGTCAGCACCAGGGATTGCGCGACCTCGGGCAGGGTCAGCTCGGCGCGCAGCGCCGCCGCCGCCGCCGCGAAGGCCGGCACGCCCGGCGTCACCGTGTAGGGGATGCCGAGCGCGTCCAGCCGCCGGACCTGCTCGCCCATCGCGCTCCACACCGACAGGTCGCCCGAGTGCAGGCGCGCCACGTCCAGGCTCGCCGCGTGCGCGCGCTCGAACTCGGCCGCGATGGCGTCCAGCGACAGCGGCGCGGTGTCCACGACCCGGGTGCCGGGCGCGCAGTGGTCGAGCAGCGCGCGCGGCACCAGCGAGCCCGCGTACAGGCAGACGGGGCAGCGCGCGATCAGGTCGCGCCCGCGCAGGGTGATGAGGTCGGGCGCGCCGGGGCCCGCGCCGATGAAATGAACCGTCACGGCAGGACCGCCACGGCCGCGGTCGCGCCCCCGCGCGCCACACGCGGCACGAGGAGCACCGCCCCCGGTCCCGCCCCCGCGAGCGCCGCAGCTTCCGCGACCGACGGGACGCCGAACCGCGCTTCCGCCGCCGCCGATCGCGTCACCACGCCGGGCGAGGCGGCGCGCAGCGCGTCGCGGGACAGGGCGCGCAGGTCGAGCCCGAGCGCGCCGGCCGCGGCGCGCAGGCCCGGCTCGTCGTGTTTGTCCGCGAGGGTGAACAGGGTCGCCCCCTTCCCTGCCCCGGCGGCGTCGCGCACCTCGGCCACCAGGGCGCGGATGACCTCGGCCGGACACCCCTTCCGGCACCCGACCCCGATGGCGAGCGCGTCCCTCACGGCGCCGTCCACACCCACTGCGCCACGGGCATGGCGGCGCGCCAGCCGTGGAAGCGGCCGACCGGCGCGGCGGCGGCCATCTGCAGCGTCGCGAGGTCGCCCCCGCGCGTCGCCAAAAGCCCGGATAGGACGGCCTGCCCCTCGACCGTGACCGCGTTGGCGACGAACCGCCCCCCCGGCGGCAGCGCCCGGAGGCAGGCGTCGAGCAGCCCGGGCGCCGTGAGGCCGCCGCCGACGAACACCGCGTCGGGCCGGGGCAGGCTCGCCAGCGCCCCGGGCGCGGATCCTTCGACGACCCGGAGGTCGTCGGCGGTGCCGAGCAGGGCCGCGGCGTTGCGGCGGATGCGGGCAACCCGGTCGGGACGGCTCTCCACCGCGACGGCGCGGTTGTCGGTGTGGAGCAGCATCCACTCGATGGCGACCGAACCCGAGCCCGAGCCCACGTCCCACAGCACCTGCCCCGGCTTCGGGGCGAGGGCCGCGAGCGTGACGGCGCGGACCCGCGCCTTGGTGATCTGGCCGTCGTGCTCGAACCAGTCGTCGGGCAGGCCCGGCGTCAGCGGCCGGACCCGCGCGCCGGGACCCGCCTCGACCTCCACCGCGACGGTGTTGAGGTCGGCGAGGCCGCGCCCGTCGAAGCCGTCCGCGGTGCCGGCGCGGCGGCGCTCGTTCGGGCCGCCCATGGCTTCCAGCACGGTCAGCCGCGAGGGGCCGAAGCCGCGGGCCGCCAGCAGGCCCGCGAGCGCGCCGGGGGTTTCGCGGTCCCACGACAGCGCCAGGATGCGGGCGCCGGGCCGCAGGTGCGGCACGACCCGCCCGAGCGGGCGGCCGTGCAGGCTCAGAAGGGCGCAGTCGGGCGCGGCCCAGCCGAGGCGCGCCGCGGCCAGCGCGAAGGCCGACGGCTGCGGGTGGCAGGCGATCTCGTCCGCGGGCACGTGGCGCGCCAGCACGGCGCCGATCCCGTAGGTGAACGGGTCGCCGCTCGCCAGCACGCAGACGGGCGCGCCGCGCCGCGCGAGGATCTGGGGAAACGTGTCCTCGATGGGCGAGGCCCAGGGCAGCGCGGCCCGCGCGAGGCCGCCCGCGAGCGCGAGGTGGCGGCGCCCGCCCACCACGAGGTCGGCCTCGGCCACCGCGCGCCGGGCCGCGGACGACAGCCCGTCGAGCCCGTCCTCGCCGAGGCCCACCAGGGTCAGCCAGGGCGTCACCCGCCGCTCTCCGCGGGACGGCTTCGGAGCCGCGTCGACGCTGGCCGGTGAGCTCCTTCGCCCCGCTCGCGGGGAGAAGGTGGCCGAAGGCCGGATGAGGGGCGGCCCAGCGCGCGAGTCGACCCCTCATCCGCCCTGTCGGGCACCTTCTCCCCGCGAGCGGGGCGAAGGGCATGACCCAGAGGCGCCACCCACCCGGCCGACCTTCTCCGGCCCGCCGAACGCAGGCATAGTCCGGCAGCGCAACTCCTCCCCGAAGGCCCGCCCTGCCCTTCCGCGTCCTGATCCTCGGCGGCACCACCGAAGCGAGCGCGCTCGCCCGCGCGCTCGCCCGCGAGGACCGGGTCGCGCCCATTCTGTCGCTGGCGGGGCGCACGCGGGCGCCGGCCCTGCCGCCCGTGCCGCACCGGGTCGGCGGCTTCGGCGGCCCGGACGGGCTGGCCCGCCACCTCCGCGACGAGCGGGTCGAGGCGGTAGTGGACGCCACACACCCCTTCGCGGCGCGTATCTCGGCCAACGCGGCCCGAGCCTGCGCGGAAACCACCGTCCCGCTCGCCACCTTCACGCGGCCGCCCTGGCTGCCCGGCCCCGGCGACCGCTGGAGCCCGGTGGCCGACCTCGGGGCCGCGGCGGTGGCGCTCGGGCCCGGGCGGCGCCGCGTGTTCGTGACCACCGGGCGGCTGGGGCTCGCGGCGTTCAGGGCGGCGCCCCAGCACCGCTACCTGATCCGCACCGTCGACCCGCCCGACCCCGCCGACCTGCCGCCGGACCACGAGCTGGTGTCCGGGCGCGGGCCGTTCGACGCGGAGGCGGAGCTCGCGCTGATGCGGGGCGCGGGCACGGAGGTGCTGGTGACCAAGAACAGCGGCGGCGAGGCGGGTGCGGCCAAGCTGGCGGCCGCGCGGGCGCTCGGCCTGCCGGCCATCGTGGTGGCCCGCCCGCCCGCGGCCGGCGCGGTGGCGTTCACGGCCCTGCCCGACGTGCTCGGCTGGCTCGCGGCTCACGGTTCGGCCTCGTAGCCGCGCGGGGTGAGCAGCCAGGCGCCCCCGCCCGGCCGCGGGACGACCCGCGTCCGGCTGGAGCCGACGATCACCAGCGTGCTCATGTCGGCGGCGCGCGCGTCCGCCGCGGCCAGCGTCGTGACCGCGACCCGCTCCCCCGGCCGCCCGACCGCGCGCGCGAAGGCCACGGGCGTGGAGCCCGCCCGGCCGTCCCGCAGGATCGCGAAGGCGTCCGCGAGCTGGCCGGGCCGGGCGCGCGAGGCGGGGTTGTAGATCGCCAGAACGAAGTCCCCCGCGGTCGTGGCGCGCAGCCGGCGCTCGATGATCCCCCACGGCTTCAGGTTGTCGGACAGCGAGATCGCGCAAAAGTCGTGGCCGAGCGGGGCGCCGAGCCGGGCCGCCGCGGCCTGCATGGCCGACACCCCCGGCACGACCTCGCAGGGCAGCGCCCCCCAGGACGGGTCGCCCGCCTCCAGCGCCTCGACCACGGCCGCCGCCATGGCGAAGATGCCGGGATCGCCGCCCGACACCACCGCGACGCGGTGCCCCGCCGCGGCGAGCGCCCAGGCGAACCGGGCGCGCTCCGCCTCCACGCGGTTGTCGCTCGCGTGGCGCGCGAGGCCGGGCCTGGCGGGCACGCGGTCGAGGTAGGGCGCGTAGCCCACGAGGTCGGTGGCCTCGGCCAGCACGGCACAGGCGTCCGGGGTGAGCCAGGCCGCGGGCCCGGGACCCAGGCCCACCACGCTGAGCCGTCCGCTCACGGCCGCCGCCCCCGGCCGGGCACCAGCACGAGGGCGAAATAGGGCGCCTCGTCGTCCCGCTTGTCGGCGAGGGGCAGCACGCGCTCGGCGGCCGTGGTGCCGCGCTCCACGTAGATCGCGCGGTCGAGCAGGCCCGCCTCGGCCAGCGCGGCCCGCACCTTGGGGAGGTTGCGGCCGAGCTTCATGATCACGACCGCGTCGCAGCCCAGCAGCCGCGCCCGCAGGGCCTCGGGGGCGAGCGTGCCGGGCAGCACGGTGAGCACGTCGTCGCCCCAGGTCATGGGCTCGCCCGCGGCCGTCCAGCAGCCCGACATGCCCGTGACGCCGGGCACGACCGTCACGGGGAAGCGGTCCCGCAGGCGGACGTGCAGGTGCATGAACGACCCGTAGAAGAAGGGGTCGCCCTCGCACAGCAGCGCCACGTCGCGGCCTCCCGACAGGTGCGCGGCGAGCCGCCCCGCGGCCTCGGCGTAGAAGGCGCGCAGCGCGTCGCCGTAGGCCGCGCCGTCGAAGGGCAGTTCGGTTGTCACCGGATAGGCGAGCGGTTCCTCCACCGCGTCGGCGCGGAGCCAGGGCGCCGCCACCGTGCGCGCGACCCCGCAGCGGCCCGCCTTGGCGAACCAGGCCACCACGCGCGTCTCGGCCAGGCAGCGCACGGCCTTCACCGTGAGCAGGTCCGGGTCGCCCGGACCCAGGCCCACGCCGTAAAGGCGGCCCGCCGTCACTCGGCCGCGCTCGCGAGCGCGTTGACGGCCGCGGCCGCCATGGCGCTGCCGCCCCGCCGGCCCCGCACGACCAGCGCGGGAACGCGCCCGTCGGCCAGCAGGGCCTCCTTGGACTCGGCCGCGCCCACGAAGCCCACCGGCATGCCGATCACGGCGGCGGGGGGCGGAACGCCCTCGTCCAACAGTTCGAGCAGGCGGAACAGGGCGGTGGGCGCGTTGCCGACCGCCACCACGGCGCCGGGCAGGCGGTCGCGCCACAGCTCCAGGGCCGCGGCGGTGCGCGTGGTGGCGAGCCGCAGCGCCAGGTCGGGCACGCGCGGGTCGCCCAGGGTGCAGACGACCTCGTTGCGGGCGGGCAGCCGCGCGCGGGTGACGCCGTCCGCCACCATGCGGGCGTCGCACAGCACGGGGGCGCCCGCGGCGAGCGCCGCCGCGGCGGCCTCCGCGGCGCCGGGCGTCAGAACGATGTCGCGGGCCGTCTCCACCAGCCCGCAGGCGTGGATCACGCGCACGGCCACGCGCTCCTCCACGCCCCGGAAGCGCGACAGGTCGGCCTCCGCGCGGATGATCGCGAAGGAGCGGCGGTAGATCTCGGCGCCGTCGCGGATGTAGGTGTGGGTGGCGGTCAGCGCGCGGGCTCCGGTTGCGGGGTGCCCAGCATCGCGGCAACGGCCTCCACCGACAAGCCTCGCCGCGCGGGCGGGTCGGCGGCGGCGCCGCCCCGGACGAGGTCGTAGCCCCCGTCCCGGGCCACCAGGGTGAGGGCGGCGGGCCCGGGATGGGCGCAGCCCTTGGCGCAGCCCGACACGTGCAGCGCGATGCCGCCGGGGCCGGCGCGGAGCAGCGGGGCGAGCCGGGCCGCATCCTGCTGGACGGGCCGCGCGGCCCGCCGGCAGGCGGGCGCCCCGGAACAGGCCGCGGCCCGGAGGCGCGGGTCGGCGGCGTCGAGGATGAAAGCCGGGCCGGGCAAGTCCCGGAGGTCGGTCGCGAGCCGGCGCGCCGCGGCCTCGGCCAGTCCCGGGACCAGGATCGTGCGCCAGGGCGTCAGGCGGAGGTCCCCGGCACCGGCC
>CAXTDZ010000061.1:0-22062 GCA_964243035.1 uncultured Lichenihabitans sp. | reverse complement strand
AGCACGTCGTTCAGCTCGCCCAGCACGTCGTTCAGCTCGCCCAGCACCTCGTTCAGCTCGCCCAGCACCTCGTTCAGCTCGCCGAGCACCTCGTTCAGCTCGCCTGGCAGCTCCGGGTCCTTCAGCTCGCCTGGCAGCTCCGGGTCGTTCAGCTCGCCCGGCAGCTCGGGATCGTTCAGCTCGCCCGGCTCGTCGGGCTCGTCGGCTTTGATCTAACCAAGCTCGGGGAGCGGGCTGATCCACTAGCCTCCAGCCTTCGCCCGGCGCCTCGTACCAACGAGGAGCCGGGTGCTGCTCCGGTCGGATCGCCTGCCACTGCGGGGGCGGTCCGGTTGGCGTCCCCTTGCCTCTTCGGCTTCCGGCGATCGGCATCTTTGTAAGCCTGAGGAGCAGGCGTCTGTTCGGCGGAGAGGCGGCCTGAGCCGAGCTTCGTTGGGCCGATGCGCGCCTCGCGCTGGCAACGAGCGCCGAGGCCGCGCCACCGACGACTTAAAGGACAGACTTGCTCAAGCTTACCCGTTTGACGCCCCGGGGAATCCGGCACGTCGACAACAGGGCCCTGCTTCGATGGAGCGTCGGCGGCCGGGACGTCGAAACGAGTTTTGATCGGTTCCGACCGGTCGGGGTGGCGCGCGTCAAGCTGCGTCGCGAGCTCGAAGTGATCTGGGGAGACCTGGGTGACTCGCCCCTGACGGACCCCTTCTACAAGATCTCCATGGAGTCCGCCGCGGCCTCCAGCTACGCGTCCGCGCGGTTCCGCTCCGGCCTGGACACGTTGAAGCTCGTGGCGAGCGAGCCGGGCATGCTGCCGTTGTCCGGCATCATCTTCCACATGGCGCGGACGGGCTCGACCCTGATCCACCGCCTGATCGGCAAGATCGGCCGCGTGCAGAGCCTGTCGGAGATCGCCCTCCTCGACGTGGCGATGCGGATCACCGAGCGGTGGCCGGCCGACGAGCGCAACGCCGTGATGCAGGATCTTCTCGGCGCGTTCCGGCGCCCGCGGCGGCCCAACGAGCGCCAGTTCGTGACCAAGATGACGGACGCGGGGGCCAGCGTCCGCCTTCCCCTGTTCCGGCAGGCCTTCCCGGACGTGCCCTGGGTGTTCGTGTACCGGGACCCCATCGAGGTGATGGTGTCCGTGCTGAGCAAGCCCACCGGCAACATCGAGGGCTGGTACCGCAACCGCGTGCAGGCCGCCAACCGCCTGATGATGCCGCAGCTCGCCGACCCCGGCATGTGGCCCGAGGAGTTCATGGCGCGCACCCTGCGGAGGTTCTGCGGCGCGGCCGTCACGGCCGCCAAGGCCACCCCGCCGGGCAAGTTCCTGGCCGTCCCCTATTCCCGGCTCCCCGACGCGGTCTGGGAAACGATCGCGCCCCATTTCGGCATCGAGCTGACGGACGCGGATCGCGACGCGATGCGCGCGGAAGCCAAATACTCGGCGAAGTCGGGAACAACGGAGTTCAGGTCCGACAGCGCGTCCAAGCGCGAGCTCGCCACGCCCTACATGACCCGTCTCGCGAACGACCTGGTGGGGCCGGCGATCGAGGAACTGCGGGCGCTCCCCCAGGCCTGAGATCGACGCACCCGGGGTCGGGGGCGCCCCAGCTTACGGCCCGTCACCCGTCCCGCGGCAACCCTCCGCGGCGTCGGCCCTGCGCCTGGGTCGGCTCGCAGCCCCGTCGCGGCCTCACGCGGCGGATTGCGACAGGACGGGCCCCGAATCATCCAAACCCGCCGTGCGCACCCGGTTGCGGCCGTCGCGCTTGGCCCGGTACAGCGCCTCGTCCGCGGCCTCGATCACCTGCTCGGGCGCGCGGCACACCCCGTCCGCGACGGGCGTGACCCCGATGCTGGCCGTGATGGCGCAGGGCAGGCCGTCGATGCGGTGGTCCGCCTGCTCAACCGCGGTCCGGAGCTGTTCGGCCATGTCGGACGCGCCCCGCCCGGAGACGTCGGGCAGCAGAACCGCGAACTCCTCGCCGCCGTAGCGCGCCGCCCGGCCGCCGCATCGCGAGCAGAACCGCTGCAAGGTCGTCGCGACGAGCCGGAGGCACTGGTCTCCCGCGAGGTGCCCGAAGCGGTCGTTGAGCAGCTTGAAATGGTCGATGTCGATGAGCAGCAGGGCGAACGACCCGGACGCCTCCGCGGCGCGGCGGCACGCGTCACCGAGGTCGAGGTCGAAGCTGCGCCGGTTCGCCAGCCCCGTCAGCCCGTCCTGTTCGGACAAGGTCCGGAGCGCCAGGTTGGCGGCTCTGAGCTCCCCCGCGAACTGCGCGTACAACTCCACCGAGCGACCGATCGTGTCCAGCTCGGAGAAGCGCGACGGCGGCAGCTTGACGACCGTGTCGCCCGCCCTGCCGATCGCTTCCAGGCCGCGCACCGCCGCCGCGATCGGGGCCAGCACGTGACGCTGGAAGGCCCAGAGGGCGAGGGCGCCCACGCTGAAGCAGACGCCGAGGAGCGCGAGGCAGCCGCGCCGGACCCGTGACGCGTTCAGCTGGATGCGGTTGGCCATGCCGTCGGCCGTCAGGGCCGCGTCGGTCGTCACGTGGTCGGTCAACGCGTCGAGGGCCTGGATGGTCTCTTCGCCGACCTGTTCCGCCTGCCGTTCCACGTCGAGCCGCCCGGCCGCCCCGCCGGCCCCGCCGGCCGCGGCCTCCATCTGCCGCCGCTTGCCGTGCAGCGCCACGACCCTGCGCGCGCTGGCGATCACCTGGTCCGCTCCCCTGCTCAGCGCCTCGTCGTCGTCGAGGTCGAACCCTTGCGCGAGCGTCTGCAACTGCAGAAGGAACCGGCGCTCGACCGTCGGGTCGCGCGTCGCCACGATCATCCGCATGAACGACGCCAACCGTTCGAGCTTGATCGCCTTCCGGCTGCGGTCGAGGACGGACGGGATCTCCCGGGTGTAGGTGGATTGGGCGTCGTCGCAGATCTGATCGAGCAGCACGATCGACACCGGCACCATCAGCCCGGCGCCGGCCAGCCACGCGAACGCGAGGGCGCGCGACCACCGTCGGAGCGAGGGATGGTAGGTCGTGAGGCGCGCGCCGAGCATGGGCGTCCGGTGCCGTGCCGCCGTTCAGCCGTCAGTAGATGTTGAAGGGCACGAAGGCGCGGTTGATCCTGTCGTAGGTTCCGTCGAGGCGGATGTGCTTGAGCGCCTCGACGAACTCGTCCGATTTGGCTTCGAGCCCCTTGTGGAAGGTGATGTAGGAGGCCGAGTTGAGGATGTCGGCCTTGAGCGGGTCGCCCACGTAGCCGAACTCGGCCCCCCGCGCCGATTGAAGGAAGTCCATCTGCACGATGGTGTCGGCCAGCACGAGGTCGGCGCTGCCGTTGACGAGCTTGTCGTAGGCGTCGTTGATGTCCTTGCCTTCGACGATCGTGCTGTTCGGGTAGGTGTCGGTTAAGTATTTCTGCTGGATCGTCCCCTGCGCGGAGGCGAGGCGCACGCCCTTCAGCGCGTCGGGCGAGGTGTCGGTGAACTTGTCGCTGCGGCCGACGAAGATCGTGTGCGAGCGGTAGTAGGTCGGCCCGAACATGATCTTCTTGGCGCGTTCCTCCGAGTAGCCCATGCTCGCGATCGAGACGTCGTACTTGCCTTCGGCCAACCCGTCGACCATGACCTCGAAGTTGACCGGGATGATGGTGCAACCTTCCGGGATGTGCTTGCAGAGCGCGTCGGTGATCTCGATGTCGAAGCCGGTCAACGTCTTGTCCGGCTTGAAGAAGCTGAAGGGCGAGTAGGCCCCGTCCCCTTCGATGGCCACGCGCAGCGGCTCGGCCCGGGCGGCGGCGGCCCAGACGCTCAGCCCCGCGGCGACGACGGCAAGCAGCACGGATCCACGCATCGGGGGCACCTTTGAGGACGTCGAGGTCGATCCCGCAACGATGAGGCCCAATCCATTATCGCCCGCTTAATCCGCACGCCGCGGGACGCTCACCCGCTCCCGATCGCCCGTTCGCCGCTGGACGGGAGGCCGGAACGGCGGCCCGGATGAGGGGTCCCGGGCCGCACGGCCGTCGTCCGGCCGCGCGCGGGCGCCGCTGGACCACGGTGCCGCCCTGACGCGCCCCGAGCCCGCCCGCGCGGCGGCCGTCCCGCGACCCTGCGCCGGGAACCGCCGCGAGGTGATCATTCGGACCGCGGGGGCGTGGACGGTACGGCGCTTCCCCGTGCGCAAGATCGCTCGTACCGCCGCCTTGGCGGTTCTCACCCTCGTCCCGGCGATGGCCGGCGCGCAGGGGCTGCAAGGCACGTCCAGCGGCGCCCGGCAGGGGGCCGCGGCGGGCGATCAGGCCGCCGGTCCGCTCGGCGCCTCGTGGGTGGCGCGTTGGGCGCCGGGGTCGGCACGGCCACGGGCGCGCTGGGCACCGCGGCGGACCCGGTCAACGGCCTCTTCGGCCAGAACGGCGGCTTCGGCCTCGACGGTCCCGCACCGCGCCAGGGCGCCGCGCCAGGGCGGCCCGTCCTTCGCCGACAACGGCGACGTCGCGGTCCGAGGTCGTGCTGCCCCGGCGGGGCATCCCGCTGTACCGCGTCCCGACCGGATCCAACGTCGATCCCGCCTACCGGCACACGGCCGTCAACAATCACGAGGTCATCGTCGACCCGGGCACGCGGCAGGTCGTGCGGGTCGTCGACGGAGGCGCGTCGCCTGGCTTGCGTCCCGATCGGTCCTGGCCCTCCGAAGCGGATCTCATGCCATCCTTCGCCCGGAGGCGCGGGCATGGCCCTGCTGGCTCGCCCGGGCCGGGATGACGAGCGTGCCGACCCGGTTGCCGGCACCTCGGAAGGTGCAGGCAAGGAGTCGCGCGCCGTTCGGCGCGGCGCGCGAGGTTGTCGTGAGCGTCCATATCGTGCATCCGTATCGTCCGCCCGGCGTTCCGGCACACGGCTCGATGGTCAGGTGCAGGCGCCCCTGAGGTTCTCACGGTGATCCGGCTCTTCGGCTCAAGCGAAACGGTCATCCTCGACTACGGGTCGGGCAACCTCGCCTCCGCCCGAAAGGCCTTCGAGCGGGCCGCCCGCGACGACGGCCTGACCGCGGCCGTCCGGGTCACCGCCGACCCCGACGCGGTGCGCCGGGCCGACCGGGTCGTGCTGCCGGGGGTCGGGGCCTTCGCGGACTGCATGGCGGGCCTGCGGGCCGTGCCGGGCCTGGCCGAGGCCGTGACCGAGGCGGTGCGCACCCGCGGCCGGCCGTTCCTGGGGGTTTGCGTCGGCATGCAGCTGCTCGCGACCCGCGGGCTCGAACACGGGACGGCGGACGGGCTCGGCTGGATCGTCGGCGACGTGGTCCGGCTCCGGCCCGCCGACCCGGCGCTCAAGATCCCGCACATGGGCTGGAACACGCTCCACCCCCGGGGACCCCACCCCCTGCTCGACGGCTTGGCCACGGGCGAGAACGGGCTGCACGCCTATTTCGTGCATTCCTACCACCTGGACGCCGCCGACCCCGCCGACGTCGTGGCCGCGACCGACTACGGCGGCCCGGTCGCGGCCGTGGTGGCGCGGGGCAACGTGGCCGGCACGCAGTTCCACCCGGAGAAGAGCCAGGCGCTGGGCCTGGGGCTGATCGGCAACTTCCTCCGGTGGCGCCCGTGATCCTGTTCCCCGCGATCGACCTGAAGGGCGGCGAGTGCGTCCGCCTCGTCCACGGCGACATGGCGCAGGCCACCGTGTTCAACACGGACCCCGCGGGCCAGGCGGAGGCCTTCGAGCGCCAGGGTTTTGAGGCCATCCACGTGGTCGACCTCGACGGCGCCTTCGCGGGCACGCCCGTCAACGCCGCGGCGGTGGAGGCGATCCTCGCCCGCGTGTCGGTCCCCGTGCAGCTCGGCGGCGGCATCCGCGACCTGCGCACGATCGAGGCGTGGCTGTCGCGCGGGGTGCGGCGCGTCATCATCGGCACCGCGGCCGTGCGCGACCCGGACCTGGTGCGCGAGGCGGCCCGGCTGTTCCCCGACCAGGTCGCGGTGGGGATCGACGCGCGGGACGGCACCGTCGCGGTGGAAGGCTGGGCCAAGAGCTCGCAGGTGTCCGCCCCCGAGCTCGGCCGTCGCTTCGAGGACGCGGGCGTGGCGGCCGTGATCTACACGGACATCGCGCGCGACGGCGCCCTCAAGGGCCTCAACATCGAGGGGACGGTCGCGCTGGCCGAGGCGATCGCGATCCCCGTGGTGGCGTCGGGCGGCCTCGCCTCGCTGGCCGACGTGTCGCGCCTGCTCCAGCCCGATTGCGCGCGGATCGCGGGCGCCATCACGGGGCGCGCCCTCTACGACGGGCGGCTCGACCCCGCCGAGGCGCTGGCGCTCCTGCGCGCCGGGCGCGGGTGAGGGGCCTTGATGCCGGCGGTGGACGGTTTTATCTGCCCTCTTGACAGGTCCCGCCCGGCGCGTGCGGGAGCGCGATGCCGCCGGACCTCGTGAGTTCCGCGTCGGGAGGGTTTGCGCGCCTTTCCTCCGGGAGGTCGGCCGTGAAGGTTTTTCTGCTCGTGTTCGACGACGGCGGCGGCGCCAAGGTTGATTTCCAGGCCTTCCTGAACCGCCTGGACGACGGCGCGCGGATGTACGCCTTCGACGACCGGACCCGCTTCCTCAAGAGCGCGCTGGACGCCACCGCTCTCGCCGACCGTTTCATGCAGGTCGCGGGCTCCCACATGTTCTACCTGACCGAGGTCGGCGACGGCGACTACAAGGGCCGCATGGCCGCGCCCTTCTGGGATTTTTTGGAAGGCGAGCCGATGGCCTCGGCCGCGTGACGCTCAAGACCCGCCTCATCCCCTGTCTCGACGTCAAGGACGGCCGCGTCGTCAAGGGCGTCAACTTCGTGGACCTGCGCGACGCGGGCGAACCGGTCGAATGCGCGCTCGCCTACGACGCGGCGGGCGCGGACGAATTGTGCTTCCTCGACATCACCGCGAGTCACGAGGACCGCGGCATCCTCTTCGACGTGGTGCGGCGCACCGCGGAGGCCTGCTTCATGCCGCTCACGGTGGGGGGCGGCATCCGCACCGTGGAGGACATCCGGCAACTCCTGCTGGCGGGCGCCGACAAGGCCTCGGTCATGACCGCGGCCGTCCGCGACCGCGGCTTCGTGCGCGAGGCCGCGCAAAAGTTCGGGTCGCAGTGCGTGGTGGTGGCGGTGGACGCCAAGCGCGTGTCGCCCGAGGGCGCGCCGCCCGCCTGGGAGGTCTTCACCCACGGCGGACGCCGCCCCACGGGCCTCGACGCGGTCGCCTACGCGCGCGAGGTGGCTTCGCTCGGGGCGGGCGAGATCCTGCTCACCTCCATGGACCGCGACGGCACCAAGGCGGGCTTCGACCTCCCCCTCGTCCGCGCGGTGGCGGACGCCGTGCCCGTGCCCGTGGTGGCCTCGGGCGGCGTCGGCACGCTGGACCACCTGGTGGAGGGTGTGCGCGAGGGCCGCGCGGACGCGGTGCTGGCCGCCTCGATCTTCCACTTCGGGACCTATACGATTCCCGAGGCCAAGCGGCACATGGCGGCCGCGGGCCTGGCGATGAGGATGGACGGATGAGCCCGGACCGCGCCCGCATCGGCGGCAACGCCTTCACGCTGGACAACCTCGCGGCCCTGATCGCGGCCCGCGCCGAGGGGCCCGCCGACACGTCCTACACGCGCCAGCTCCTCGACGACGGCGTCGCGCGCTGCGCCCGCAAGTTCGGCGAGGAGGCGGTGGAGGCGATCGTGGCCGCCATGGACGGCAACAAGGCCGAGATCAAGCTTGAGGCGGCCGACGTGCTCTACCACCTGCTGGTGCTGCTCCAGTCGGCCGGCGTGCCCTTCGACGACGTCACGGAGGAACTGGCGCGCCGCACGCGGCAGTCCGGGTTGCAGGAGAAGGCGTCGCGCGGCTGAGCGAGCTGGATGCGCTTGACTGCTAACCAGGCTGACTTGACTTGAGATTTGACGTGCTGGCCTTATTGCACCCGTATTGGGGATCGCAGATGGCTGGCGACAAAGAATTAGAACGCGCGCGCGAGGAGGCTCGACGTCGGAGCGAGCGGGAGGATGCGGAACGGCGGCAACGCATCTCGCCAGGTGAGTTTAAGCACCGCGATGAGGTCGAAAAGGGTAGTCGCGAAAGGACGACAGATTGGGACAAGCCGAGGCCAACGAAACCGAAGCCGAAGAGTTGACGGGTCTGGAAGGCGAAGTTTACGACCTTTCGTTTTCGGTTAACAAGTCGCGTCGATATCATGCCATGCTTTGTTCCTTCTACGGAGCTTGGCGGGATTGGATGCGCATTGTGACTGTAGTGGCGGGTAGCGGGGCATTTCTTTTGGTCACAGCTAGGGCGCAAGGTTGGGCAGAGCTTCTATCAGCTTTTGTCGCACTTTGGGCGGTTATCGACATAATCATATCCCCTGACAAGAAGGCAGAGCTGCATAGACAGTTAAGCGAACAGTTCACGCGGCTAGCCGAAAGGCTGGCGAGATCCCCACACACGCGGCAGGTCTACGAGGAAAATCTCGCGATGAGGCTCCGCATTGAGCGCGACGAGCCGCCTGTGAAGAGACTGGTCGATTTGCAAGCCCGCAATGATGAGTGCCGAGCCCGCAACTTTGCACCGGAAAGGGAAGTGCCTCTCAGCGGGTGGCAACGAAGGTTTGGCTATTTCTTCACGTTCGGCATGGCGCGATTGGAAAACTGGAGTCGCAGTCAGCGCAGTTGATTAAACCAGCGCATCCGTGACGGGCGCCCGGTTGCCGGCGAGATTGGGGTCAACTACCTTCCATTTCGGAGACAGGCAGCGCAAAGAGTTTGCGCGTGGCGTCGATCAATGCGCTAATTCGTGGTGCCGTGCCTACCGGGCAGGCAGGCCGAGCGTGACATGAACGAACGGGTCAAATCCCTGCCGGCGGCCCCGCACCGCCATTTCACGCGCGAGGCCTGGGCGGCGCTGCGCGCCGACACCCCCCTGACCCTCACCGTGGACGACCTCGCGCGGCTGCGCTCCACCAACGACCCGATCTCCATCGAGGAGGTCGTGGCCATCTACCTGCCGCTGTCGCGGCTGCTCGCCCTCTATGTCGCCGCGACCCAGGGGCTGTTCAAGGCGACCCAGCGCTTCCTGGGCGCCGAGCACGAGGGCAAGATGCCCTACATCATCGGCGTGGCGGGCTCGGTGGCGGTGGGCAAGTCCACCACCTCGCGCGTCATGCAGGCGCTGCTGTCGCGCTGGCCCAACACCCCCAAGGTGGCGCTCGTCACCACCGACGGCTTCCTGCTTCCCAACCGCGTGCTCCGGGAGCGCGGGCTGATGGAGCGCAAGGGCTTTCCCGAGAGCTTCGACGTGCCCGCGCTGCTGCACTTCCTGTCGGACGTGAAGGCGGGCGTGCGCAACGTGCGCGCCCCCGTCTACTCGCACCTGAGCTACGACGTGCTGCCCGACGAGTCCGTGACCGTGGACCGGCCCGACATCCTGATCGTGGAAGGCATCAACGTGCTCGCCGCCAACCGCCCCCAGAAGGGGGGGGCGAGCACGCCCTTCGTGTCGGACTTCTTCGACTTCTCGGTCTACCTCCACGCCGAGCAGGCGCTTCTCGCGTCCTGGTACGAGGCGCGCTTCATGCGACTGCGCGAAACGTCCTTCCGCGACCCGCGCTCCTATTTCCAGCGCTACGCCGACATCTCCGACGCCGAGGCGCGCACGGTCGCGCGCGATATCTGGACGCGCATCAACCTCAAGAACCTGCGCGAGAACGTGGCGCCGACCCGCGAGCGCGCGAGCCTGATCCTCACCAAGGGCGCGAGCCACCGCATCGAGGAGGTCGCGCTGCGGAAGCTGTGACCCGGCGTTAACCACGATTTGTTCCTGTTTTGTCCTGGAGCGCGAAATGGGCTAGGCTAGCCCGATGCGCTCCCTGCGGTTCATCCTGGGCGACCAGCTTTCCCACGGCCTGTCGGCGCTGCGGGGTTTCGATCCCGCGCGCGACGCGGTGCTGATGGCGGAGGTGAGCGAGGAAGCCCGCTACGTCCCCCACCACAAGCAGAAGCTCGCCTTCCTGTTCTCGGCCATGCGCCACTTCGCCGGCGAGCTCCGCGACGCGGGCGCGACCGTCCGCTACGTGAGCCTCGACGACCCCGCCAACACGGGGTCGTTCACGGGCGAGCTGGGCCGCGCGGTCGAGGCCCTGAAGCCCGAGCACGTCATGCTGACGGAGCCGGGCGAGTGGCGGGTGCTCGACGCCGCCCGCGGCTGGCGCGAGCGGTTCGGCGTGCCGGTCCACCTGCGGGCCGATGACCGCTTCCTGTGCTCGCGCGAGGAGTTCGCGGCCTGGGCCGGCGACCGCGCGAGCTTCCGCCTGGAAACCTTCTACCGCGCCATGCGCGCCAAGACGGGCTACCTGATGGAGGACGGCGAGCCCGCGGGCGGCCAGTGGAACTTCGACGCCGACAACCGCAAGCCGCTGCCCGCCCGGGTGGAGCCGCCCCGCCGCCTGCGCTTCGAGCCCGACGCCGTCACCCGCGAGGTGCTGGAGCTGGTGCGCCGGCGCTTCGGCAACAACTTTGGGGACCTGGAGCCGTTCGGCTGGGCCGTGACGCGCGCCGACGCGCTGTCCGCCCTGGACCACTTCGTGGCCGACTGCCTGCCCGGCTTCGGCGACTACCAGGACGCCATGCGGGCCGGCGAGGGCTTCCTGTTCCACGGCGTGCTCTCGCCCTACCTGAACGCCGGGCTGCTCACCGCGGGCGAGGTCTGCGCGCGGGCGGAAGGCGCCTACCGCGCCGGGGCCGCGCCGCTCAACGCGGTCGAGGGCTTCGTCCGCCAGGTCGTCGGCTGGCGGGAATACGTGCGCGGCGTCTACTGGCTCAAGATGCCGGGCTACGCTGACACCAACGCGCTCGGCGCCACCCGCAGGCTGCCCGCCCTCTACTGGACGGGCGAGACGCGGATGACCTGCATGGCCGAGGTCGTGGCCGACACGCGGCGCCACGCCTACGCGCACCATATCCAGCGCCTGATGGTGACGGGCAACTTCGCGCTGCTGGCAGGCATTAAGCCGGCCGAGGTCGAGGAATGGTACCTCGCGGTCTACGCCGACGCCTACGACTGGGTGGAACTGCCCAACGTCCACGGCATCGTGACCTTCGCGGACGGCGGCACGATCGGCTCGAAACCCTACGCGGCGGGCGGCGCCTACATCGACCGCATGTCGGACTACTGCAAGGGGTGCAGCTACGACCCGCGCCGGAAGTCGGGCCCCGACGCCTGCCCCTTCAACTACCTGTACTGGGCCTTCCTGATCGACAACGCGCCAAAACTGTCCGCCAACCCGCGCCTGCGCAACCAGTACGTGACGGTGGAGCGCTTCGGCCCCGAGCGCCGCGCCGCGATCCAGGCCGAGGCGCACGCCTTCCTGGACGCGCTGCCGGTGGACTCCTGAGTGGGCGAGTGGTTACGCCCTCTTCCCACCTCGCGCCTTATAACCAGCGGCGCTCGACGTTTAGGCGCACCAATATGACGCGCAGGAGGCTAACGCGTTCATTGGCAATAATCGGTCTTACTGAAGAGTCCTAACTTGGAAAGTCTGCGAAGTCGTATTCGACCTGCTGAGATAGCGACGTAGAGGATCTTCAAAAAAGAAGTAGACCCCGACTGAGAGAATGAGCGTCGCGGCAAGAGCCGCGACGCCGGCAAGCCCGGCTGCAACTGTTCCAAGTCCACAGGTTCTCTTCAAGAAATAGGCGAGGCCGATCAGTGTCAGTCCGTGCGTCATATAAATTGAGTAAGAGGCGTTACCTAAAACATTTAGCAGAGGTGAAACAAAAATCCCGCCATTCTTTGTAATCTCTGCGCAAGCACTTACAACAATCAAAGTGGCGAATATAAGTATTGTAATCTCGTCAGGCAAATCGACCTGCATTGATGTAAGGGCTGCCAAGATGAGGAGGTATACCCAAGACCAACTGGGGTTGAACGAAGGCCTTAAGCGAGGGAGTAGTTTGGCGAGAACGACGCCCAGGAAGAAGGTCGGCACCGCCCGGAAGTTTCCGTAGTCGTAGGTCGCGCTGGTCCACGGCTGAAACCCGCAAGCCAATCGGATCGTTTCCATGCCGATAATAAAGGTAATAATGAAGCAGATGTTCACGGCTGAAGATATCCGCGACGCCATCAGAGCAAAGATTGGAAACAGCAGGTAAACGAAAAACTCGGCTGAGACCGACCAGGAAGCGTTGTTGAATGACCCGTGTCGTTCCACGCCCCAAGCTTGCACGAGCAAGAGGTTGGCCGGGAAGGCGTCTGCTCCGAAGAAGTCGGCGTGGTTAAGGGGAACATGAAGCTTCGTGGCCGCAAACCCGAGGCTTGCGAAGGCCAGCAACGTCAGCAGATGGAGGGGGTACACGCGCGCCAGCCGTCTTCTTAGGAAAGCGAGATAGTCGCCCGCTCTCATAAGACGGCAATCGTAGTTAAGTGCGATAACAAAGCCCGATAATATAAAGAAAAAATCGACGAAAAGGCCGAAATGATTTATGAAGTGCAGTTTTTCCTCAAGCTTTAGCTTCAAGTCGATATTGAAATGGAAAACCGCTACGCAGGTAGCGGCGACAAACCGAATGCTGTCAAGTGACCGAAGTCGCATGTCGATCCCGATCCTGATTCGTCAGTCAACACCTCCCGTGCATATTTCGAGATAGTTAATATTCGAAGGAGAAAGCCTCGCGCGCCGGTGGCTGGAACGATTTGGCTCGCAGGATGCGCGTGCGTTTTTAGGTGGTGACATCGCGGATCGAACCGTAGTAAATTATGAATCAATGCTTCCTGCAATCGTCAGAGCGTTGGATGCCGGCAAGATCACACGACCACAGATCCCCGGCCAGAGCAGCGGCGTACTCGTCACGTGCGGACAGTTGACCGGTCTACGCGGCGAAGGGCCTTGATGTACCGCGCGGCGGCTGCGCTCGCGCTGGCTGCGGTCTTCTCGCCCGGCGCGCGGGCCGCGGACACGACAACGGCGTTCGCGGATTTCATCACCTCGGTCCGGCCCGAGGCCGAGCGGCAGGGCGTGTCGACCGAGACCTTCGACGCCACCTTCGCGGGGCTCGCGCCCGATCCGGGCGTGGCGGCGCTGGCCGGACGGCAGCCGGAGGAGGTGAAGTCGCTCGGCGCCTACCTCGCGGCGCAGGTCACGCCCGCCCGGGTCGCGGCCGGCCGGGCGCTGCTCGCGCGCTGGAAAGGCGTGCTCGACGCGGTCGAGGCCCGGTCCGGGGTGCCGGGACCGGTCGTGGTGGCGATCTGGGGCCTGGAAACGAACTACGGCGCGTCGGCGGGCGGCAAGGACGTGATCCGCGCCATGGCGACGCTGGGCGCGCTCGGCCACCGGCCGGACCTCTACCGCGCCGAGCTGGTGGCCGCGCTGGTGCTGCTGCAGAGCCGCGAGGTCGCCCGGTCCGACCTGCGCGGCTCCTGGGCGGGCGCCATGGGCCTGCCGCAGTTCATGCCGTCGAGCTTCGCCAAATACGCCGTCGACGGCGACGGGGACGGCAAGCGCGACATCTGGACCGACGTGCCCGACGCGCTGGCCTCGGTCGCGAACTTCCTCCGGAAGCAGGGATGGCAGCCCGGCCGC
This sequence comes from uncultured Lichenihabitans sp., assembly GCA_964243035.1. Lineage (GTDB taxonomy): Bacteria > Pseudomonadota > Alphaproteobacteria > Rhizobiales > Beijerinckiaceae > Lichenihabitans. Next base: position 8,458 of record CAXTDZ010000061.1, on the reverse strand, counting down.
CCCTGGGGCGTCGCCGTCGCCCTGCCGCCCGGCCTCGACCCCGCCCAGTCCCGCGCGGACGCCCGCACCTGGGCCGCGCGGGGCGTCGCGCGGGCGGACGGCGGCGCGCTGCCCGACGGGGGCGACCTCACCCTGTTCTTCCCCGCGGGCGCGGCCGGGCCGGCCTTCCTGGTCACGCCCAACTACGAGGTGATCAAGACCTACAATTTCTCGGACGCTTACGTGCTGAGCGTCGCCGACCTCGCGGACCGCATGGCGGGCGGGCGCGCCATCGCGGGCCCCTGGCCGGCCGCGGCGCCGATCGGGCGGGCCGACCGCGTCGCGCTGCAGAACAGGATGGCGGAGCTCGGCTTCGCCGTGGACAGCCGCGACGGCCGGATCAGCCTGGCGCTGCGCGACCAGGTCCGCCTCGCCCAGGCGCGGGTGCACCAGGTGCCCGACGGCAACCCGACCGCCGCGCTGCTGCAGGCCCTGCGGGCGCTGCCCGGGCCGTGACCTATTCGGCCGCGATCCCCCGCACGGCGTCGTCCGGGTAGGACAGCCAGATCGCCTGCGGCCCCAGGCTCGCCACGAAACCCGCGTGCGCCTCGTGGACGGCGGGCGTGAGCACGGGCGGCAGCGGGCGCGGGCGGGGCAGGGCGGTGGTCCGGCCCGCGACGCGCGTGTCCTGCGCCCGCGTGCCCAGCACCAGCGAGGTCTGCCGGCCGCCCAGCAGCTCGGCGTAGACCTCGGCCAGGATCTCGGCGTCCACCAGCGCGCCGTGCTTCACGCGCTTGGAGTTGTCGATCCTGTAGCGGGCGCAGAGCGCGTCCAGCGAGTTGGGCGAGCCGGGGTGCTTGCGCCGCGCCAGCGCCAGCGTGTCCACCACCCATTCCATGCCGATGGGCGGCAGGCCGACGCCCTTCAGCTCGTGGTTGATGAAGCGCATGTCGAACTCGGCGTTGTGGATCACCAGCCGCGCCCCTCGCGCGAACTCCACGAACTCGGGCGCGACCAGCGGGAACACCCGGTAGGCCTGGAGGAACTCGGCCGACAGCCCGTGCACCTTGAAGGCGCCCTCGGGCATGTCGCGCTGGGGGTTGATGTAGGTGTGGTAGGTCCGCCCCGTGGGGATCGAGTTGACGAGTTCCACGCCCGCGATCTCCACCAGCCGGTCGCCCGTGGCGGGGTCGAGGCCGGTGGTTTCCGTGTCGAGCACGATCTCACGCATCGCTCATCCTTCCCGCCACCGGCGCAGGACCGCCGCGACCTGCGCGCGGGCGCTCGCGACCCCGGATCCGGTGTCGATCACGACGGCCGCGCGGCGGCGCTTCTCGGCGTCGGGCACCTGCTTGGCCAGAATAGCCGCCAAAGCCTGCTCCGTCATGCCGGGGCGGGCGAGCACCCGGGCCTTTTGCACGGTTTCGGGCGCCGAGACCACGACAACCGCGTCGACGCCCCCCTCCTGGCCGGTTTCGAACAGCAGCGGGATGTCGAGCACCGCGATCCGGTGACCCGCGGCCCGCGCGTCCGCCAGAAAGACGTCGCGCTCGGCCCGGACCAGCGGGTGGACGATGGCCTCCAGGCGCTTGAGCGCCGCCGCGTCGTCCACCACCCGCGCCCGCAGCAGGGCGCGGTCGACGGCCCCGTCCCGGACCACGCCGGGAAAAGCCCCCTCCACGGCCGCCGCCGCGGGACCGCGGTACAGCGCGTGGACGGCGGCGTCGGCGTCGAACACCGGCACGCCCGCCTCGCGGAACAGCGCCGCCGTGGTGGACTTGCCCATGCCGATCGAGCCCGTCAGGCCGAGCAGGATCACGGCAACGCGCCCAAGAGAGGCTTCAACTTTGCCGCGCTGCTCCTTCGCCCCGCCTGCGGGGAGAAGGTGGCCGAAGGCCGGATGAGGGGCGGTCTCGACACGCGCCTCGACCCCTCATCCACCCTGTCGAGCACCTTTTCTCCGCAAGCGGGGCGAAGAGCATCGCGGGCCGGGGTCGCGGTCACACCCTGATCGCGTCGCCCCTAGCCCGTCCGCTCCATCCTGAGCGCGTGGACGCCCGGCAGCGTCTTGCCTTCCAGCCACTCCAGGAAGGCGCCGCCCGCCGTCGAGATGTAGGTGAAGTCGTCCGCCACGCCCGCGGCGTTGAGCGCCGACACCGTGTCGCCGCCGCCCGCCACCGTGACGAGCCGGCCCTCCCGCGTGAGCCGGGCCGCCTCACGCGCCACCGCCACCGTGCCCGCGTCGAAGGGTTTGAGTTCGAAGGCGCCGAACGGCCCGTTCCACACCAGCGTCTTGGTTTGGCCGAGCAGGGCGGTGACGGCCTCGACCGAGCGGGGCCCCATGTCCAGGATCATCTCGTCGGGCGCCACCGCGTCGAGCGCGGTCACGCGCGACGCGGCCCCCGCCTTGAACTCGCGCGCCACCACCGCGTCGGTGGGCAGCACGATCTCGCAGGCGCCCGCGCCCGCCAGGATGGCGCGGGCCGTGTCGAGCAGGTCGTGCTCGCACAGCGACTTGCCCACCGCGACGCCCTTGGCGGCCAGGAAGGTGTTGGCCATGCCGCCGCCGATCACCAGCCGGTCGACCTTTTTCACCAGGTTGCCGAGCAGGTCGAGCTTGGTGGAAACCTTGGCGCCGCCCACCACCGCCGCCACCGGGCGCTCGGGCTTCTCCAGCGCCTTCGACAGGGCGTCGAGCTCCGCCTGCATGGAATGGCCCGCGTAGGCGGGCAGCCTGCGCGCGAGCCCCTCGGTGGAGGCGTGGGCGCGGTGGGCCGCCGAGAAGGCGTCGTTGACGTAGAGGTCGCCCAGGCTCGCGAGCTGGTCGACGAAATCGGGGTCGTTCTTCTCCTCGCCCGCGTGGAAGCGGGTGTTCTCGACCAGCAGCACGTCGCCCGGCCGCATGGCCTCGACGGCCTGGCGGGCGAGCGCGATGCCGTGCGGCGCGAAGCTCACGGGGTGGCCCAGGTGGTCGGCCAGGTAGGTGACCAGGAAGGCCAGCGAGTTGGCCTCGTCCGGCCCGCCCTTGGGCCGGCCGAAATGGGCCAGAAGGATCACCTTGCCGCCCTTGTCCGCCACCGTGCGGATGGTGGGCACCACGCGGGCGATGCGGGTGGCGTCGCTGACGCGGCCCCCTTCCACCGGCACGTTGAGGTCCACGCGCACCAGCACGCGCTTGTTCTCGACGGCGGCGTCGTGGATCGTTCGGAAGTCGCTCATGGGCCGAAGCTCCAAAGCCGGATCAGCGCGGCGGCGGTGGCGTCACGCCCGCTTCCCGCGACGGGGGAGGCGGGCAAGCGTGGCGGTTGCCTCAGATCAGCTTGGCCATCGCGACCGCGACGTCGGCCATGCGGTTCGAGAAGCCCCACTCGTTGTCGTACCAGGAGAGCACGCGCACGAAGGTGCCGTCGATCACCTTGGTCTGGTCCTCGTGGAACGTCGAGGAATGCGGGTCGTGGTTGAAGTCGGATGAGACGTTGGGCTCGTTCGTGTAGCCCAGCACGCCCTTCAGCTCCTGCGAGCTGGCGCGCTTCATGGCCTCGTTGATCTCGGCCGCCGTGGTGGCGCGCTTGGCCGTGACCTTGAGGTCGATCAGCGACACGTTGGGCGTCGGCACGCGGATGGCCGAGCCGTCGAGCTTGCCCTTGAGCTCGGGCAGCACCAGGCCGATCGCCTTGGCGGCGCCCGTGGTGGTGGGGATGGAGGACAGCGCCGCGCCGCGGCCGCGGTAGAGGTCCTTGTGCAGCGTGTCGAGCGTGGGCTGGTCGCCCGTGTAGGAATGCACGGTGGTCATGAAGCCGCGCTCGATGCCCACCGTCTCGTTCAGCACCTTGGCGACCGGCGCCAGGCAGTTGGTGGTGCAGGAGCCGTTGGACACCACCAGGTGCTCGGCGGTGAGCTTGTCGTGGTTCACGCCGTAGACCACGGTCAGGTCGGCCCCGTCGGAGGGTGCCGACACCAGCACGCGCTTGGCGCCCGCCTTGAGGTGGGCGGCGGCCTTGTCGCGCGCCGTGAAGATGCCCGTGCATTCGAGCGCGACGTCCACGCCGAGCTCGCCGTGGGGCAGGGTGGCGGGGTCCTTGACGGCCGTGACCTTGATGGGGCCGGTGCCCGCGTCGAGGGTGTCGCCCTCCACCGTCACGGGGTGGGGGAAGCGGCCGTGGACGCTGTCGTAGCGCAGCAGGTGGGCGTTGGTGGCCACCGGCCCGAGGTCGTTGATGGCGACCACCTGGATGTCGGTGCGGCCCGACTCGACGATGGCGCGCAGGACGTTGCGGCCGATCCGTCCGAACCCGTTGATGGCTACCTTGACCGTCATGGTTCCGTCTCCTTGCCGGCGGTTGGGTGTGCCGCGGCCCGCCGACGCCGCGCGCTCGCGCGGCCGTGTCTAGCACATCGCGCTGGAACCGGAGCGGGAATCTCGAGGGACCCGCGTTGTCCACCGGGCCCGCGGGGCCCGCGTTTGACGGGCGGCCGAACAGCCGTCAGCATCACCCGTCCCATGCCCTCCACGCGCCGCGGCCCCTCCATGACCCATCCTCTGCCCGACCGCCTCGCGGTCGCCCTGGCGCGCCTGCAGGCGAGCGTGGGCCACCTGGAGGCGCTGGCCGGTCGCCGGGCCGAGGCGGACGGCGCCCGCGCGGACGCGGCCGAAGCCTTTCGGCTGCTCCAGGAGGACCGCTCCCGCCTCGCGGTCGAGCTCGACGGCGCGCTCCACCGCGGCCGCGCCCTGCTGGAGGCCAACGACGCCGTGTCGGTCCGCCTGGACCAGGCCGCGGCCACCGTCCGCGCCGTGCTGGCGCAGTTCGAGCCCGCCGAGGGCGAGCCCGAGGCGGAGGCCGCGCTCGACGCCCCCGCCCGCCGCGCCGGCTCCGGCCGGGGCGAGTGAGGGCCTGAGCGCCATGCCGCAGGTCGCGGTGACGATCGCGGGCCGCGTGTACCGCATGAGCTGCGGCGAGGGCGAGGAGGAGCACCTCCAGCGGCTCGGCCGGCGGCTCGACGCCAAGATCACCGAGCTGCGCGCGAGCTTCGGCGAGATCGGCGACGGGCGCATCACCATCATGGCGGCGCTCACCGTGGCCGACAGCCTGGCCGAGGCGGAGGCGCGCCTGGCCCGGCTGGAAGCCGAGGTCGCGGAGTTCCGGCGCGCGCAGGCCGACGCGTCCGCGGCGGTGGAGGCCGTGGCCGAGGCGGTGGCCTCCGCGCTCGACGGCACGGCGGCGCGCATCGACGCGGCGGCCCGGCGCATCGCGGCGCTGCCGCCGTGACACGGGGCCGTGCGGGTCGCCCCGGGGCCGAACGGGGCGGCATGCGCCCAGGCGCTGCGGGCGCAGCTTCGTTTGCGCGGACGCCGGTGCCGCGAGGCCGGCCCCGGAGGGTGACAAGGGTGACAGTGGCGCAGCGCATGTGGTTCTGGGTCGTCGTTCTTGCCGCCGTCACCGGCGCGAGCCCGGCCCGTCCGGAGCCCGCAGAGGCGCCGCCTCGGCCGGATCCACACCGCCTCCTGTTCTGGACGCCCGCCGAGCAGCGTTTCGGTTACCGCACCACGGAGCGCGTCCTCCCGACGCGCCCCGTGACGCGAGGACCTGCTTCCGCGCCGCTCGCGCGCTCGGATGCCGTGTGGACCGTCGAGTTCGACCTTGAAGGGCGCAGGATCGACGCGGACGCCCTCATGCGCGACGAGAACGTGGCCGGCCTCCTCGTCATCCACCACGGACGCGTCGTGTTGGAGCGCCACGGCCTGGGCGCCACCGTGGACGGCCGCTGGACGTCCTTCTCCGTCGCGAGATCGATAACCTCCACGCTGGTCGGCGCCGCCATCCGGGACGGCAGCGTCGACGACCCGGTGACGCGTTGTCTGCCCGGCCTCGCGGGCAGCGCCTACGAGGCGTGACGGTTCGCCACCTGCTGACCATGACCTCGGGCGTGCGCTGGAGCGAGAACTACCGCGACCCACGATCCGACGTGAACCGCCTCGCGCTGGCCGTCCGGGAGCCCGGGGACCCGGTCGTGGGCAACATGGCCACGCTTCCGCGCGAGGACGCGCCCGGCACGCGCTTCGTTTACAAGACGGGGGAAACCGACCTGATCGGCCTGCTCGTCAGTCGGGCGACGCACAGGCGTCTGGCCGACTCCCTGTCGGAGAAGATCTGGTCGCGCGCGGGGCATGGCGAGGGACGCAGCCTGGGTGGTCGAGGCCAAGGGCGACGAACTCGGCGGCTGCTGTTTCAGCGCGACGCTGGAGGACTTCGGCCGGTTCGGGCTGTTTTTCCATGCGCGGCGGGGTTGTGGGGGGCGTTCCGGTCCTGCCGCCCGGCTGGGTGCGGGACGCGTCCACTTCGGCGGTCCGGTCGGACACCGGCGATTTCGGATACGGGTTCCAGTGGTGGGTGTCGCCCGACGGGACCTGCCAGGCGATCGGCGTGTTCGATCAAGCCATCGACCTCGACCCCGGACGCGACCTGGTGGCGGTCGTTTCTGGGCGCGTGGCCGAGCGCATCCGACAAGGGCAGGCTCGCCGAGCGGCAAGCCTCCTTCGCGGCCGTGCGGAGCCGGGCCGGGGCGCGGTAGAGGTCGGCTTCGCGTCCGCCTTCGGACGCCTCGCAGGTTCAGGGACGCGCGCGGGGCCGCGCGAGCCGGAAATCCGTTCCCCTGCCGGACGTCGCTTCTGCTTCGGAAAGGCCTGTGACAGTGTGGCCCGCCCCGGGACGGTGCCGACCGGATGTCTTTGACGCAAGCTGGAGCGGGTCTGCGACCGGAACGGGGCTGGCGACCGGACCTTCGCAGGCCGGAACGGGGGAGGGGGCTCGCGCCATGGTGGACAAGGTGACCGAACCGGGGCCGGGCCGGCTGTCCGGGCTGCTGCTCGCGATGGCGGCGGGGATCGCGCTGGGCAAGGTCGCGGGCGTCGACTCGCCGCTGCACCGCCCGCCGCCGCACCCCGTCGCGCTCAACCCCGACCCCATCCCGGTCACCCACCGCCCGGGCGTGCTGGGCATCGCGTGGTCGGTGGTGGAGCGGGTCGGGCGCGACAACGTCACCATGGTGGCGGCGGGCGTCGCGTTCTACGCGCTGCTCGCGATCTTCCCCGCGCTGGCCGCCGTGGTGTCGCTCTACGGGCTGTTCAGCGATCCCGTGGAAGTGTCGCGGCAGCTCTCCGCCTTCCGCTACCTGCTGCCGCCCGAGGCCCTGAAGCTGATCACCGACGGGCTCCAGGCCTTCGTGGCCAAGAGCAACTCCCAGTTCAACATCGCGCTGGTGACGGGCCTCCTGCTCGCGGTCTGGAGCGCGCGGGCGGGCATCCAATCGGTCATGACGGGCCTCAACATCGCCTACGAGGAGACCGAGCGCCGCTCCATCGTGGTGCAGAACCTGGTCGCCATCGCCATGACCTTCGCGGCCGTGGTGCTCGCCATCGTGGTGATCTTCGCCATCGCGGTGCTGCCGGCCGTGATCGCGCTGTTCGCGTTCCCGCCCGAGATCGTCACCGTGCTGGCCTTCTCGCGCTGGCCGATCCTGGCCGTGGTGATCCTGGTGGGATTCGGCGTGCTGTACCGCTTCGCGCCCTGCCGGCGGGAAGCGCGCTGGCAGTGGATCACCTGGGGCTCGGCCACCGCGACCACGCTGTGGCTGCTCGGCTCGGCGCTGTTCTCCTTCTACGTCAGCAGTTTCGGGAGCTACGACCGGACCTACGGCTCGCTGGGCGCCGTGGTGGTGCTGCTCCTGTGGCTGTGGGTCGCGGCGGTGTTCTTCCTGATGGGGGCCGAGCTCGACGCCGAGCTGCACGCCCGGGCGCTCACCACCGGCTCGCCCGTGCGGGAGATGCCCACCACGGTGTGAGCGGCCCGGCCTGGACGGGCGTGTTGATTCCCGTTAACCCCGAATTTCCGGCGAAGCATCCGTGGCCGTCCGACCACGGGGGCGCGAGGGGAGGGTGCATGGTTCGGCACGGGGCGGCGGGCGTGCGGGTCACCGGGCTGGGCGCGGCGCTGGCCGTGGCGCTGGGTTTGAGCGGCTGCGACGGCGTCCCGGACCCGGGCGTGGGAAGCGGGGACGTCCGCGACGCCATCGCGCGCGGGCAGCTCGCGAGCCCTCGCGCCGCCACCGTCGCGCTGGTCAGCCTCGGCGGCGTTCCGGAACCCGTCGAGGCGGGTTTCCGCCAGGCCTTCACGAGGGCCGCCACGGCGCGCGACATCAGCATCACGGACGCGGCCTCCGCCCGCTATCTCGTGCGCGGCTACCTGTCCGCCTATCCGAGCGAGGGAGGCACCACGATCGCCTCCGTGTTCGACCTGTTCGACGCGACCGGCAAGCGGCGCGTCCAACGGATCGGCGACACGATGGAGGTTCCGGCCGCGGCCGCCGACCCCTGGGCCTCGGTCGGGGGCGACGTGGCGGCGGCGCTGGCCGCCCGCAGCGCGGACGACCTCGCGGTGGCGCTCGCGGGCACGCCCGAGGCGCAGGCGGCCCGGGTCGCGGC
>CAXTDZ010000060.1:0-23207 GCA_964243035.1 uncultured Lichenihabitans sp. | reverse complement strand
AGCCCCGCGCCGGTGCGGGGCGGGCCGCGCGACCCTGCTCCGGAGCGGGGCCGTCGCGCCCGCGTCCCCTCGCTTGACGCTCGCGCGTCCGCCGCCTAGAAGCCCCCGTTCCAGCGCGCGGGCGGGTTTCCGTTTCGCGCGCCGAACGCGCTCATTCCCGTGGCTTCAAGGGCTGGTCGGACCGGCCGGCGCTCGTGCGGGCCGCTGCAACCGAAGAAGGACCGAAACGATGGCCCGCCGCTGCGAACTGACCGGCAAAGCCGTGCAGACCGGCAACCTGGTCAGCCACTCCAACCGCAAGACGCGCACGCGCTTCCTGCCCAACCTGTGCAACGTGACGCTGATCTCGGACGCCCTCGGCCGCTCCGTGCGGCTGCGGGTCGCGGCGGCCTCGCTGCGCAGCGTGGAGCACACGGGCGGCCTCGACGCCTTCCTGGCCAAGGCCAGCGAGACCGACCTGTCGCAGGCCGCGCGGGTGCTGAAGCGCGAGATCGCCAAGAAGGCCGCCGTCGCGACCGCCTGACGCGTCCCCGACGCAAGCCCGGCGCCGCGGCAAGGTCCGCCGCGCCCGAGTAACGGGGCGTTGAGGGTACCGGCAACATCCGCCGTCCCGGTAACGCGCCCCTCAGCCCCGCCCCGCATGGTCGCCCGCAACGGAGCGGCGCGCGATGGCGGCAGGGTCGGGGCAGGTGGACACGGTTGCGGCGCGGCGGCCGGTTGCGGGCGTCACGTCGTTCACGGTTCACCCCGAGCCGGTCTCGCCTATCCGCCTCCGCCTGGCCGGCGTGTCGGCGCTGGTCCGGGACCGCTGGGTCCTGGCGGCGCTCGGAGCCTGCGCCGTTCTCCTCGCGGGCGCCGCGGACGTGGCGTTGTCGCGGACCCCGGCCGCCGTCGCCGAGCCGCCCGCAGCCCCGCCCGACGCCCCGGCGCCCGGGCCCGTCTGGATCGAGGTCAACCGGCCGATCCGGCTGTTCGACCTGAGCGGCTCCAGCTTCGGCAAGCTGCCGCTCGCCTACCGGGCCCGCCGCCTGTCGGACGGGTCGGAACGGCGTGACACGCTCACCTACGGGACGTTTGAGGCCGACGCACCCGCGCTGACCTTGTCGATCCTGCGGGCGGGCCCGGCGGGGCGCGCCGCGGCTCTGGCCACCGACCTCGCCCGCGTCGCGGACCCCGAAACGCTCGCGACCGCCAGCGGCGGGGCCTCCACCCCCGTGCGGACCCGGTTCGGCACGGTCGAGGCTGCCGACCTGACCGTGGTGACCGGCGCCAAACCGCGACCCTGCCTCGCGTTCCGCCTGCGGGCCGGTGACGCGGCGCCCGTCGCAATGGCGGGGCTCGCCTGCGGCACGCCCGCCAAGCCCGTCGACCGCGCGCGGCTCGCCTGCGTCCTGGACCGCCTCGACCTTCTGTCGGCCGGCGAGGACACGGCGTTGCGCGACTTCTTTGTCGAGGCCGAGCGGCATCGTGGGCAGGGCTGCGGCGGGGCGGGCCTGCTCGTCGCGGGGGCGCGGGGGACGTGGCTCGACGGCGAGGCGGTCCGGCCCCCGCTCGAACGCGCCGGTCCCTGACAAAAGATTTCGGAACTTTAGCGGAGCTGTAGGGTTGACACCGCGAAAAAGACATCATCACGAGGGGATAAGCATGAACCGGATGATCTCAACGGCGGCCTTGGCCGCGGCAATCGCGGCCTCCACCCTCGCGGCCACGGCGGCCTTCGCCCAGACCCGCCACCCCGCGGGCGGCTACTTCGATCCCTCGCGCGGCGAGGCGCCCCCCGTGGTGATCCGCAAGCAGCTCCCGTTCACGGACAGCGGGACCAGCGTGCCCCAGTACTACGAGAACCACTACGTTTACGACCAGACCGAGGGCAACATCCCGGTCTACTCCAGCTTCCGCCCCGACGCCTTCGGTCAGGACGTCCTTCCGGGCCGGTTCGGCGAGATCGGCCGCGGCACGTTCTGAGACGTTCCCCGGTCGACACGCCGGTATTCGGGCTCGTCAGGCCGAAAGCCTGGCGAGCCTTTCCACGATGGCGTCGCCCATGGCGGCCGTCGACACGGTCGCGGGCGCGTCGCCCTTGATGTCGGCGGTGCGGATCCCGTCCGCCAGCGCCGACGCGACCGCGCGGTCGACCAGGTCGGCGAGGTCGCCGCGGTCGAACGAGTAGCGCAGCGCCATCCCGAAGGACGCGATCATCGCGATCGGGTTGGCGATCCCGCGCCCCGCGATGTCGGGCGCCGAGCCGTGAACCGGCTCGTAGAGCGCGTGGCGCTTGCCCGTCGCCGGATCGGCGGCACCCAGCGAGGCCGACGGCAGCATCCCGAGCGAGCCGGTCAGCATGGACGCGATGTCCGACAGCATGTCGCCGAACAGGTTGTCGGTGACGATCACGTCGAACTGCTTGGGCCAGCGCACGAGCTGCATGCCCAGCGCGTCGGCGAGCTGGTGGTCGAGCTGCACGTCGGCGTAGTCGCGGGCGCCGAGCGCCTTCATCGTCTCGTGCCACAGCACGCCCGACTTCATGACGTTTCGCTTCTCGCTCGACGTCACGCGGCCCGACCGCTTACGCGCCAGGTCGAAGGCCACGCGGCCGATCCGCTCGATCTCGAACGTGTCGTAGACCTGCGTGTCGATCCCGCGCTTCTGCCCGTTGCCCAGGTCGCGGATCTCCTTGGGCTCGCCGAAGTAGACGCCGCCCGTCAGCTCGCGGACGATCATCAGGTCGAGGCCCTCCACGACCTCGCGCTTCAGCGAGGACGCGTCGGCGAGCGCCGGGTAGCAGATCGCCGGCCGCAGGTTGGCGAACAGTTCCATGTCCTTGCGCAGCCGCAACAGCCCCGCCTCGGGCCGCACCTCGTAGGGGACGCCGTCCCACTTCGGGCCGCCCACGGCGGCGAGCAGAACCGCGTCGGCGGCCTTGGCGCGCGCCAGGTCGTCGTCGCTCAGCGCGCTGCCGTGCGCGTCGTAGGCGCAGCCGCCCACGAGGCCCCGCTCGATCTCGAAGCGCGCGAGCCCCGCCGCCCCCATCCAGGCCGCGACCTTCTCGACCTCGGCCATCACCTCCGGCCCGATGCCGTCGCCGGGGAGCAGGAGGAGGGTGTGGGACGCCATGGCACGCCTCGTCGAAGGGGGGAATGAAGCCCGGGTGCTCTATCCGCGCCCCAAAACCTTGGCAAGGCGAGGTTAGGCTTAACGTGTCGTTAAGGATTCGGCGGTAGAAGAAGGGTGTTCGATCCTGGTTGCGGTCGCGGACCCGAAATCCCAAACCTCTGCTTCGTTCGACGCCTCCCTGTTCAAACTTCAAGGCCGCCTCCGGGCGGCTTTTTTTTGCGCCGAGTGTTAGGAATTAACGATACCGTCAGGTAAACATTAACCATTCACGATTTGGCGCTAAGTTTGCGCCTCGCCGGCCTCGCGGGACGTCACTCGTCCCGGACCGGAACAGGCGGGTGGCCGACGTGGCGCCCGCCCCTTGGGGGACAGAATGGCAGCCTCGATCTTTCGCGCGGGCCACGAGGACAACACGGTGTCCTTCGCGCACCGGCTCGCGAGCTCGGCCCGGTTCACGGAGCTGTTCACGGAAGGGATGCAGCTCGTGGAGGACGCGGCCGCCTACCTCGACGGCCCCGGCCGGGTCGACGCCAAGGCGCTGCCCCGACCGCTCGCGCAGGCCTACTCGGCCGAGAGCATGCGGCTCACCACCCGGCTGATGCAGATCGCGTCCTGGCTGCTGGTCCGCCGGGCGGTGAGCAGCGGCGAGATGACGGTGGACGAGGCGGCCTCCGAGCGCGTCAAGGTCCGGCTCTCGAACCAGAGCTCAACGACGGCGCCGGGCGAGCTCGGGGGGCTGCCGGAACGGCTGCAGGTGCTCGCGCAGCACTCCCTGCGCCTCCAGTCCCGCATCCTGCACCTCGACCGCATGGTGAACGGCGGCGAGGTCGACGCCGACCCGGGCACGGCGCGGCGCGGCCTCGACCAGCAGTTCGACCGCCTCAGGGCCGTCTTCGGCTCGGCGTCCTGACCGGCGCCGGCCCGCTACTTCTTGCCGAAGTTCATGCCCGAGAAGCGCGTGTTGAACCGGGACAAGCGGCCGCCGCGGTCCATGAGCTGCTGCGAGCCGCCCGTCCAGGCCGGGTGCGTCTTGGGGTCGATGTCGAGGTTCAGCGTGTCCCCGTCGCTGCCGTAGGTCGACCGGGTCATGAACTCGGTTCCGTCCGTCATCACCACCTTGACCATGTGGTAGTTCGGATGCGTGTCGGACTTCATGGCTTCGATCCCGTGCGGATGGCGTTGCGGACGCGCGGGCCCGGCGGCGGGGCCGCTCGCGAGAAGCGCGGCCCTTAGCCCGAAAGCGCGCGCGGCACAATGGCAAAGGCGGGCCTGCGCGGTCCCGGAACGGTGTCCGGGTCCGGTCAGGGCGCCCTCCCCGAGGGACCCCTTCAGCGCCGGCCGAGCGCGGCCGCGACGCTCGCCGCCATGGGCGTGGTCGGGCGGCCGATCAGGGCGCCGAGCCGGCCGCCGTCGTCGAACAGCGCGCCGCCGGGCGCGAGGGCGTCGCTTCCGGCCACCACCGCCGCGACCGGGGCCGGCAGCCCCGCCGCGAGCAGCGCCGCCCGGTAGTCCGCCTCGGGCAGGTCCACGTAGCGGACGGGCTTGCCCGACTGCCGCGCGACCTCGTCCGCCATCTCGCCGAGCGTGTAGGCCGTGTCGCCCGCGAGCTCGTAGACCTCCCCGGCCGGCGGCTCCGCCATCAGCAGCACGGCCGCGGCCGCCGCCGCGTAGTCGGCCCGCGCGGCGGAGGCGACGCGGCCCTCGCCCGCGCTGCCGAGCAGCGTGCCGCGCGCCAGGGCCGCGGGGAGGGCTGCGGTGTAGTTCTCCGTGTACCAGCCGTTCCGCAGAACCGCGACGGGCAGGCCGGAGGCGCGCAACGCGGCCTCGGTGTCCCGATGCTCGTCCGCGACGGAGAGGGGCGAGGTGTCGGCGCGCAGCACGCTCGTGTAGGCCACGAAGTGCACGCCCGCGTGGCCCGCGGCCTCGATGACGTTGCGGTGCTGCGCGACCCGCCGGCCCAGCGCGCTCGACGAGATCAGCAGCACCCGGCCGACGCCGGCCAGGGCCGCCCGCAGCGTGTCGGGTCGGTCGTAGTCCGCGACGCGGACCGCGACGCCCCGCGCCGAGAACGGCTGGCCGGCCTCGGCGGTGCGCACGCCGGCGATCACCCTGGCGGCCGGCACGGTGTCGAGCAGATGGTCGACTACGAGGCGGCCGAGCTGGCCCCCGGCGGCCAAGACGAGGATGGACGGTTGCGGATCGGACATGGCATGGAACTCCGGAACGGTCTCGTTTCGAGACCATGACCAACTTAGGGACCGCGGCGGGTCCGCGGAAGGAGGCAGGTTTCCATGTCCAGGGCACGCGCGCGTAACCCGAGCGGCGCCTCGGTCCCGTCCAGCTTCGCCCGCTGGCAGGCGGAGGGCTGCGACGCCACCGCCTGCCCGGTGCGCAACGTGCTGGACCGGGTCGGGGACAAGTGGACGGTGCTGGTTCTGGTGGCCCTGGCCGCCGAGCCCCGGCGCTTCGGCGCGCTCCACCGGGCCGTGCCCGACATCTCCAAGCGCATGCTGACCCAGACGCTGCGCGGCCTGGAGCGCGACGGGCTCGCGACCCGCCACGTGTTCCCCACCACCCCGCCAAGCGTGGAATACCGCCTGTCCGCGCTGGGCCGGTCGGTGCTCGATCCCCTGGCCGTGCTCATCGACTGGGCGGACCGCAGCTTCCCGGCGATCCGGGCGGCCCGCCTGCGCTTCGACGCCGGTCCGGCCGCCGACGGCCGAACGCCGGCCGCGCCGCGCCCGCTCAGTGCGAGATCCGCTCCAGCGCGCGGTTAGTGACCGTGGGCCCGGTCGCGATGGCGCCCATCACCACGACCATGCTGCCCGCGATGAAGGCGAACACCCCGAGCGTGCCGAACTCGCGCAGGAGGAAGGCGATCAGGAAGGCGCTGAAGACGGCGGACAGCCGGCTGAAGGAGTACACGAAGCCGAACGCGACCGCCCGGATGCGCGTGGGGTACATCTCGGCGTGGTAGGCGTGGAACGTGAAGGACATGATGTTGGACGACAAGGTCAGCAGCACGCCGCAGGCGATGATCGCGAAGGGGGCCGCGGCCTGGCTGAACAGCAGCCCGAACACCGCGATCGAGCCGGCCGCGGCCACGATGACCCACTTGCGCTCGACCCTGTCCGCGAAGCCGAGCCCCAGCAGCGGGCCGAGGGGCGCGGCGAGCGCGATCACGACCGCGTAGCCCAGCGACGAGGTCAGCGTGATGCCCTGGCGCACCAGCAGGGTCGGGACCCAGTTGGCGAAGCCGTAGAACCCCACCGTCTGGAAGATGTTGAACACCACCAGCATGGCGGTGCGGCGCGCGTAGGGCGGCAGCAGCGCTTCAACCAGGGTGCCGCGCGCCACCACCGGCTCGGGCGCCCCGGGCGGGGGCAGCGGCGCCCCGTGCTCGGCCGCCACCTGCCGCTCCAGCGCGGCCAGCACCCGCTCCGCCTCCGCCAGCCGGCCCCGGGCCGCGAGCCAGCGCGGGCTTTCCGGCACCCGGCGCCGGATGAACCACACCGCCACCGCGCCGACGGAGCCCGCCAGCACCACGAGGCGCCAGCCCGCGAAGCCGCCGGGGCTCAGCGGCGCCAGCAGCCAGGCCGCGAGCGTCACGACCGGCACGGCCGCGAACTCGACCGCCTGGTTCACCGCGAAGGCGCGCCCCCGCGCGGCCTTGGGCGCGAGCTCGCTCACGTAGGTCCCGATCGTCACCATCTCGACGCCGATGCCGACCCCGGCCACGAAGCGCCAGGCTTCGAGCCCGAACGCGTCGGTCTGCAGCGCCATGACCGCGGAGGCCGCCGCGTACCACAGCAGCGACACGGTGAAGATCGGGCGCCGCCCGAACCGGTCCGCCACGAAGCCGAGCAGGATGGTGCCCACGAACAGGCCCGCGAACAGCGCCGCCACGAAGCTCGCGACGCCCGCCGTCCCGAACAGGCCCGGCGTGGTGGCGGTCAGGATGCCGTCCTTGACCAGGGCCGGGGCCAGCGGCCCGGTGAGGAACAGGTCGTAGAACTCGAAGAACCCGCCCAGGCTGAGGAGGCCGATCCACTGCCACACGGCGCGGGTCGCGGGCAGCCGGTCCAGCCGGGCGCCGATCGTCCCCGCGTCGAGCCGGCTCGGGTCGTCCGCGACGGTGGTGGGCATCGGGCGGGTCGCTCCCCCTCGGGCAACGGTTTGCAGGGCCGCTTCTTAGGGCAGATCGGCCAGAGGGGGAAAGGCCGCGGGATGCGGGCCGGGTGGCGACCCTCGGTCGGACGGGCCGCCCCCGCCGGCGTGGGCCGCCACGAAGCCCGCGTGCCGCCGCTCCGTCGCGTCGTCGGCCGGCACCATGCACTCCAGGCGCAGCTCCTCGGCCGCGACCGCCTGCGGGGCCCCGACCGTGGTGACCAGCGAGAAGTAGCTCAGGGTCGTGCCGTGCTTGCTGAAGGTCAGCGGGATCACGGGCGAAGCGCTGTCGGGCCGCGGCGCGTGCCACGCGGGATCGACGCCGGGGTAGCGGGCGAGCGCGTCCAGGAGCTGCCGGGTGCCCGCGTCGACGACGCGGCCCGCCGCCTCGCGGCGCACGCGCGCGAGCAGCATCCGCGCGCTCGCGGGCCAGTCCACCACGAACGGGCGCAGGCCGCCGGGGTCGAACATCAGGTGGAGCAGGTTGCGCGGTCCCCGCCGCGCGGCCAGGTCCACGAAGCAGCCGAAGAAGCGGGGCGCGGCCTCGTTGGCCAGCACCACGGTCCAGCCGCGGTCCATGGCCACCGCCGGGAAGGGCTCGTTCTGGTGCAGCATCCGCCGGAGCGCCGCGGTGACGCGCGACAGGGAGGCCGCGTCCAGCGGCTCGTCGGGGTAGTGCGGCGCGTATCCGGCGGCCAGCAGCAGGGCGTTGCGCTCGCGGAGCGGCACGTCGAGCGCGTCCGCGAGGTCGACCAGCATCTGCCGGCTGGGCAGGCTGCGGCCGCTTTCCACGAAGCTGATGTGCTTCTGCGACACGCCGGCGTCGAGCGCGAGGTCCAGCTGCGACTTGCCGCGCAGGTCGCGCCAGTGCCGCAGGAGGGTGCCGGCCCCGTCCGAGCCGGACTTGCGGGCACCCGGGGGAGCCGTCATCGCCGTTCCTCCGCTGGTCCGCTTCCCCAAGGGCCGCGGGCGGGGAAGCGTTGCCGGGGCCCGCGGTCGACCGAGATGTGTCAGGCGGCCCACGCGTGGTCGCGGAACGCCGCTTCGAGCGGCGGCCTGGTGACGCCCGCGGTGTAGTTCGTGATCGTCGAGGCCGCGCTGACCGCGACCACTTCCAGCAGCTCCGCGGGTGTGAAGCCGGCGCCGAGGAAGGCCTGGGCCTCCCCCTGGTCGAGCTTGCCCCGCTTCTCGATCAGGGTCCGGGCCAGGGTGGAGAGGGCCGCGAGCCCGGGGTCCCGCGGCAGGCCGCGCAACCGGATCGCCTCGACGTCGGCCGGCTCGATCCCCTGCCGGAGCGCCAGCGCCGTGTGGAACGCGGCCGCCCACTCGCTCCCGTTGGTGACGGCGTTGGTCAAGAGCAGCACCTGGATCTGCGGCTCGGTGAAGCTGCCGCCGTGCACCTTGCCGAACAGGGCCACGAGGCTGCCGATCAGCACGGGCGAGGTCGCCATCGTGCCGGCGACGTTGGGGATGAAGCCGAAGGCGGATCGCAGCGCCTCCAGGGACGGACGGGACGCCTCGGGGGCGCCGTCGATCGTGTGGACGGGGAAGGGGGCCATGGTGGGGTCTCCGAAACAGCAGGGGCGGCCGGCGCGCCGGGCAGCGGGGCCGGCCTCGGCTCCCGGTATCCTCCCGCGCAGGCTTCGCCTCAATTACCTCGGAGGTAGTCGGTCCCGCCCACCCGCCCCGCTCGCAAAGCCCGCGCCCGCCTGCTAGCCTCCGGCCCATGAACGCGCCCCTCCGCCCCCTCCGCCGGGCCTCGGCCTGCCCGCACGACTGCCCCTCGACCTGCGCGCTGGAGGTCGAGGTGCTGGACGCGCGCACGGTCGGGCGCTTCTACGGGGCGGCCGACAACAGTTTCACGGCGGGCGTGATCTGCGCCAAGGTCGCGCGCTACGCCGAGCGGGTCCACAACCCCGACCGGCTGACCCGCCCCCTCCTGCGCACCGGCCCGAAGGGGTCCGGGCAGTTCACCCCCGTGTCCTGGGACGAGGCGCTGGACCGCACGGCCGAGCGCTTCCTCGCCGTTGAGCGCGAGTCCGGGCCGGAGGCCGTGTGGCCCTACTATTACGCGGGCACGATGGGCCTGGTGATGCGCGACGGGCTTGAGCGGCTGCGCCACGTCAAGCGCTACTCGGGCCAGTACTCCACCATCTGCACGGCGCTGTCCTGGGCGGGCTGGATGGCGGGCCACGGCCGGCTGACCGGCACCGACCCGCGCGAGATGGCGCACTCCGACTGCATCGTGCTGTGGGGCACCAACGCGGCCGTGACGCAGGTCAACGTGCTCACCCACGCGACCCGCGCCCGGCGCGAGCGCGGCGCCGTGATCGTGGCCGTCGACGTTTACGACAACCCGACGATGCGCCAGGCCGACCGCGCCGTGCTGGTGCGGCCGGGCACCGACGGGGCGCTCGCCTGCGCGCTGATGCACGTGCTGTTCCGCGACAACCTCGCGGACCGCCCCTACCTCGCCCGCTACGCGGACGACGCCGCGGGCCTGGAAGCGCACCTCGCGACCCGCACGCCCGAGTGGGCCGAGGCCATCTGCGGCGTGCCCGCGGCCGAGATCGAGGCGCTGGCGCGCCTGCTGGGCGGCAGGCCCAAAACCTTCTTCCGCGTGGGCTACGGCTTCGCGCGGGCCCGCAACGGCGCGGCCGCCATGCACGCCGTCACCTGCGTGCCCGTGGTGATGGGCGCCTGGCGGCACCGGGGCGGCGGCGCGCTGCATTCCAACTCGGGCATGTTCGGCTGGAACAAGGAGCTGATCGAGGGCCTCGACGCCCGCGATCCCGCGGTGCGCAAGCTCGACCAGTCGCGCGTCGGCGCCGTGCTGACGGGGGACGCGGGCGCGCTCAAGGGCGGCGGACCGGTGCGCGCCATGCTGATCCAGAACACCAACCCCGTGACGGTCGCGCCCGACCAGGAGGTGGTGAAGCGCGGGTTCGCGCGCGACGACCTGTTCACGGTGGTCCACGAGCAGGTGATGACCGACACGGCCCGCATGGCCGACCTCGTGCTGCCCGCCACCATGTTCGTGGAGCACGACGACGTCTACCAGGGCGGCGGCCACCAGCACATCCTGTTCGGCCCCAAGCTCGTCGAGCCGCCGGGCGAGTGCCGCTCCAACCACGAGGTGGTGGCGGCGCTGGCGGCCCGCCTCGGGGCCGAGCACCCGGGCTTCGCCATGAGCCCGCGCGCGCTGATCGACGCCACCCTGCGCGCCTCCGGCCGCGGCACGCTGGACGAGCTGGAGCGGGCGCGCTGGATCGACTGCCAGCAGGCGCCCGAGCGCGCCCACTTCCTGGACGGCTTCGGGTGGCCGGACGGCCGCTTCCGCTTCCGCGCCGACTGGTCCGCGGTGCCGGGCCTGCGGACGGAGGGCGTCGCGCCCCCGCCCGCCTGGCCCGACCACTGGGCCGTGACGGAGGCGGCCGACGAGGCCCACCCGTTCCGGCTCGCCACCAGCCCCGCCCGCAACTTCCTGAACTCCACCTTCACCGAGGCGCCCACGGGCCTCGCCAAGGAGGGCCGCCCGACCGTGCTCGTCCACCCCGCGGACGCCGCATCCTTGGGCATCGCGGACGGCGACCGGGTGGAACTCAGCAACGACCGCGGCGCTGTGCGGCTCCGCGCAAAGCTGTTCGACGGCTTGCTTCGCGGCGTGCTGGTGGCGGAGTCGGTCTGGCCCAACGCGGCCCACGAGGACGGGCGCGGCATCAACACGCTCACGGGTGCCGACGCCCCCGCGCCGGTGGGCGGGGCCGCGTTCCACGACACCAAGGTGGCGCTCCGCCGCTTGGAAGCGGGCTCCTGATACGAAAGAGGCCGCTTCCGTCGCCGGAAGCGGCCCAAGTCTAGGGAGGAAACGCCCAAAGAGGGCATACGCCGCCGAAGCGGCGCGATACAGATTATGCACCAACCGGGCCGTCCCGGGCAGGGGCGCGGCGACATGGCAGGGATGCAGCGCGCCCATGGACGCGCTAGCTTCGCGATCAAAGACTGAAGGGAGATACGCCATGCTCTGCTTCCTCGCCCCCGTGCCCGCCATGCCCGAGAACGGGTCCCCCCAGGTCCCGCCGACGCGGCGCGGCTCGGGCATGGCCGCCGTGATCGTCGTGGTCGCGGCCCTCTGCGCGCTGCTGACGCCGATCGGGTGGACGGCGCGGCCGAAGGGAGCCGCGCCGCCGCCGGCCCCACCCGTCCCGAGGGCCCTGGTTCCGGCGCGCTGCGTGTCATCGGCAGCGCCCGCGCCGGCGCCCTGCCGCTGATCCGAGCGGCCGGGCCGGGGCGGCGGGCTTGACGCGCGCTCGCCGATCCTGCCCGTCTCCCCGCCGCCGGGGCGAAGGGCGTCGCCCGGGACCGGTCGCGTCGACCCGGGTTCGGAGCCTCGAAGCCCGCGCGGCGCCGATCTGGCACGCGGCTTGCCAACCTTCCCCGCGCGGCATCGCGCGAGGAGGTCCGGCCATGGACATGGGCGTTTTCATTCCGATCGGCAACAACGGCTGGCTGATCTCGGAAACCTCGCCGCAGTACAAGCCGAGCTTCGCGCTCAACAAGGCCATCGTGCAGAAGGCCGAGCGCTACGGCCTCGATTTCGCGCTGTCGATGATCAAGCTGCACGGGTTCGGGGGCAAGACCGAGTTCTGGGACTACAACCTCGAATCCTTCACCCTGATGGCGGGGCTCGCGGCGGTGACGGAGCGCATCAAGCTGTTCGCCTCGACCGCCGTTCTGACGCTGCCGCCGGCGCTGGTGGCGCGCATGGCCGCGACCGTCGACTCGATCGCGCCGGGCCGGTTCGGGGTCAACATCGTGTCCGGCTGGCACAAGGCCGAGTACGAGCAGATGGGCCTGTGGCCGGGCGACGACTACTTCGGGCACCGCTACGACTACTCGACCGAATACGTGCAGGTCATGAAGGAGCTGTGGGACACGGGCGCCTCCAACTTCAAGGGCCGCTTCTTCCAGATGAACGAGTGCATGATGAAGCCCGCCCCCTCGGCGCCCATCAAGATCGTGGCCGCGGGGCAGAGCGGGCGCGGCATGGAGTTCGCGGCGCAGTACGCGGACTACAACTTCGTGCTGGCCTCGGGCGTCAACACGCCCACCGCCTGCGCGCCCACCTGCGCCAAGCTCGTCGAGGCGGCCTCGCGCACGGGCCGCGACGTGGGCTCCTACCCGCTCTTCATGGTGATCGCGGACGAGACGGACGACCTCGCCCGGGCCAAGTGGCAGCGCTATCGCGACGGCGCCGACATGAGCGCGCTGGCCTGGATGGCCGACCAGGGCGGCAAGGACGCGGGCAACACCGGCACCGCGCGCCACATGAACCTCCCCGAGGGCGCGGTGAACTTCAACATGGGCACGCTGGTGGGCTCCTACGCCTCCGTGGCGCGCATGCTGGACGAGGCGAGCGCCATCCCCGGCGCCAAGGGCCTCATGCTGACCTTCGACGACTTCCTGGTCGGGCTCGACGGGTTCGGCGAGCGCATCCAGCCGCTCATGCGCTCGCGCAACGAGGGCGGGGTGCGCGCCGCGGCTTAAAGGTCCTCGAACTTCTAGAGGTACTCGGGGTTTGCGGGCTAGCGCGCGTCTGGCCGCGCCGGGCAGAGGCTCGCCGCCACCCGCTCCCGGCCCGTCGCGGCGGCGTCCGCCAGCACCGCGACCGCGAGCAGGGTGCGGCCGGGCGGCTCGGGCGCGGCGAACACGCGCGACACGCAGGCCGCCGCGACCGCGTTGGCGCCGACTGCCGCGCTCATCTGATGCTGGACCATGGTTCCGACGAACGGGGCCGCCGCCAGCATCGCCGCGACCGGCTTGACCAGGACGTGCATGGCGCCTTCTCCCCAGTCGACGGGTTTAGGAGCGAGGCGCCCCGTCCATCGAGCCGCCGCACCAACGCGCGACGCGGGCGATTGGTGGCCGGTGCCGCGACGGATTTACGCCCGCTCCAACGCGTCCTCGGCGTCCAGGAAGCCGCCCGACTGGCGCCGCCACAGGTCGGCGTAGACGCCGCCTCGATGAAGCAGGTCGGCGTGGCTGCCCGTCTCGATGATGCGGCCCCGGTCCATCACGATCAGGCGGTCCATGCGCGCGATGGTGGACAGCCGGTGCGCGATGGCGATCACGGTCTTGCCGCCCATCAGGTCCGCGAGGCTGTCCTGGATCGCGGCCTCGACCTCGCTGTCGAGCGCCGAGGTCGCCTCGTCCAGGATCAGCACGGGCGCGTCCTTGAGCACCACGCGCGCGATGGCGACGCGCTGGCGCTGGCCGCCCGACAGTTTCACGCCGCGCTCGCCCACCTGGGCGTCGTAGCCGCGGCGGCCCTGCCAGTCCTCCAGGCCCAGGATGAAGTCGTGCGCGTGGGCGCGCTTGGCGGCGGCCACCACCTCGGCCTCGGTCGCCTCGGGCCGGCCGTAGGCGATGTTGTCGCGGATCGAGCGGTGCAGGAGGGAGGTGTCCTGCGTCACCACCGAGATGGCGCCGCGCAGGCTTTCCTGGGTGACGCGGGCGATGTCCTGCCCGTCGATCGCGACCCGGCCGCCTTCCACGTCGTGGAAGCGCAGCAGCAGGTTGACCAGCGTGGTCTTGCCCGCGCCCGAGCGGCCCACGAGCCCGATCTTCTCGCCCGGGCGGATGGCGAGCGACAGGTCGCGGATCAGCCCGCCCTCGCGGCCGTAGCCGAAGGTGACGCGCTCGAAGCGCACCTCGCCGCGGGTGACCGCGAGCTCGGCCGCGTCCGCCCGGTCGGCGAGCGCCACGGGCCGCGCGATGGTCATCATGCCTTCCTGGATGGTGCCGATGTTCTCGAAGATGTCGGTGACCTGCGCCGCGACCCAGCCCGCGGCCGAGGCGATCTGCCAGGTGAGCGGGATCGCCATCGCGACCACCCCCACGTCGATCGCGCCCCGCCGCCACGTGGCGACCGCCAGCGCGACCTCGCTGCCCAGCATCAGGGCGTTGAGGACCTGCAGGGAGATGAACAGCCCCGTCATCATGCGGAGCTGGCGGCGGAAGGCCTCCGTGTGGGCGTCGATCGCGTCGCGCACGTAGGCGTCCTCGTGCCTGAGCCGCGCGAAGAGTTTGAGCGTCACGATGTTGGTGTAGCTGTCGACGATGCGGCCCACGATCAGCGAGCGCGCTTCCGAGTTGCGCTTGGAGCGGTCGCGGATGCGCGGCACGAAGATGCGCAAGGTCACCGCGTAGCTCGCGAACCAGAACGCCACCGGCAGCATCAGCACGGGCTTGACCGAGCCCAGCAGCGTCAAGGCGCTCGCCCCGTAGACCAGGATGCCCCACACGGCCGTGATGGCCGCGACCGCGCTCTGGCGCACCGCGGGGCCGGTTTCCATGACGCGCGCCGCGATCCGGCCGGCGAAGTCGTTCTGGAAGAAGGGCCAGCTCTGCCGCACCACGTAGCGGTGGCTCTGCCAGCGCACCAGGTTGGTGACGGAGGCCACGATCCCGGCGTTGGAGACGAGGTTCTGGGTCGCCACCGCGAGCGGCCGGCCCACCAGCACCACCGCGGCCATGGCGAGCAGGAAGCGGCCGTGCTCGGCCACGAAGGTGTCGCGCGAGGCCGCGGTGATGAAGCGCACCAGCCGGCCGATGAACCACGGCACGGAGGCGTCCAGCACCGCCACGCACAGGCCCGTCGCGAACAGGGCCCCGAACAGCCCCTTCGCCTGGCGCGCGAAGTGCCAGTAGAACCTCGGCAGGCTCGCGGGCGGCTGCACGACCTCGACCGCGCGCGTGGGCGCGATCACCGACTCGAAGAAGCGGAACATGGGTCGGCCGCGTAGCGTCCCAAGGCGGCAGGAATGAGGGTGGCGGGCGGTTCCAGGGTTCCGGCGCCCGCGACCTTTCGGACCGGCTCGCCGCCCGGTCAGCCGACCAGCGACGTCGCCCCGTCCGCCAGCGCGAGTTCCACGATGCGGAGGCCGGTCGCGGTTGTCCGGTGCGGGTAGACGGACGCGACCCGATCCTCGTGGACGGGGATCACGCGCCGGTAGTCCCCGCCCGCGGCCCGCACCATGGCGTCGGAGGCGCGCAGCAGCTCGTACTGGCTCCCCACCGCGAGCCCCACGGGGACGTAGTGCGGGGCCGAGGGGTCCCCGCCCGTCAGGTTGTCGAAGCTGTAGACGAGGTCGCCCGCCAGCACGAAGGCGTCGGCGCTGTCGCGCGCGCCGTCGTTGCGGACGGTCACGAACTGGCAGCCCCAGGTGTGGGTGTCGGGCGCGGCGGTGAGGTCGATGCCGGGGAGCACGTCCTCGCGGGAGCCCTCGACCGACACGAGCCGGCCGCCGCGGGCGAGGTCGGCGATGCGCATGATGTCGGACGGGTCCACCGCGGTCTGCAGCCAGCGGAACGTGGGCGGGAGCGTCTGCGACCACACCCACCGCGAGAGCTCCCGCTCCTGGATGTAGAAGGTGGCGTTCGGGAAGGCGTCCGTGTTGCCCGCGTGGTCGAAATGGGCGTGGGTCAGGAACACGTGCCCGACGTCGGCGGGGCTGACCCCCGCCTCGGCCAGCACGGTCCGGGCGGTCTGCCAGTCGGTGACGTTGATGCGGTCCGCCAGCAGCTTGCCGTAGTCGGCGTTGTTGGACCCCACGTCGACCAGCGCCGTGACGCCGTTGCCTCGGATCAGGACGTAGGCCCAGGGCACGCGGCGCGGCGGCTGGTCGAAGGCCCCGTACAGCACCCCGCCCGCGGGCGAGGCGGGGATGTAGGCGTATTCCATGACCCAGATCGAGTAGGTGGCCATCGTGGTTCTCCTCAGGCCGGGCCCGGGGGCCGCCGGCCGCCGGCCCCGCCGCCGCAGCACGCGCAGATCGCCACCATGTCGAAGCCGGGCAGCGCGTCGCCCGCGGCCCGGAGGTGGAGGGTCGCCTCGCGCAGCCGCGCGAGGATCTCACCCACCTCGTCGCGGTCGACGCCGACGGGGGCCGCGCCGACGCGCGCCCGGGCGTCCGCCAGCAGGCTCGCGCCGGCCGACAGGTGGCGGTGGTGGTGCCGCCCGGGCGGCGTCGGCCGCGCCGCGCCGAGGCGGGCCCGAGCCTCGTCCAGTCGGTCGGACGCGAGGCCGAGCAGCGCGCCGTCCTTCCAGGACCGCCCGCCCGCGGCGGCCAGGATCATGAGGTCGGCGAGCTGCCCCGCCGCGTCGCGCAGGCCGTCGAAGGCCGGGCGCACCGCGAGGACGTAGGCAGCGGTGGCGTCGTCCGAGACCCCCGTCGGAAGGGCCTCGTCCACCGGCTCGCACGAGATCGGGGGCAACAGCGGCCCTTCCGGGGGGAGGCAGAGCGGCGAGGTGGACGGCATGGGATCGCCTCGTGAGGGTTTGCGGCGCGCCGGCTCAGAGACGCCGCCGCAGCCGCGAGTAGAAGGCCGCGGCGGCCAGGGTCAGGCCGCCCAGCAGCCAGTACTGCCAGGCCGACGTCAGCCGCAGGAAGGAGGTGACGTTGAAGGTCTGCTGGAGCAGGGCCGAGCCCAGCAGACAGCCGATGAACGAGCCCCGCCCGCCGAACAGGCTCGCGCCGCCCAGCACCACGGCCGTGATGCTCATCAGCGTGAACGTCACCCCCGCGGACGGCTCGCCGATGCCGATCTGCGCCATCAGCATGACGCCGCCCAGATAGGTCAGCAGCGCGCAGGCCACGTAGGCGCCCGCGACCGTGGCGCCGACCGGGACCCCGATCCGCCGCGCGTTCGCGTCGTCGGAGCCCGCGGCCCGCAGCGCCAGGCCCCAGCGCGTCCGCTTGACGCCCACCTCCAGCGCCACGGCCAGCGCGACCGCGACGAGGAAGGCGACCGGGACGAAGCCGACCTGGGCGGTGATCCAGTCCGTCACGTCGCCGTTGATGGAGCCGGCCGGCTGCGGCCGGAGCAGCAGCGACAGGCCGCGGAGCCCCATGTAGGTGGCGAGCGTCGCGATCACGGGGGTGATCAGGGCGAGGCGGATGAGGCCCGCGTTGACGAGCCCCACCGCGGCCGCCGCGAGCCCCGACAGCGCGAACCCCAGCGCGATCGTGCCGCCCCCCGCGTCGTCCAGCACGCTGAAGGAGGCGATCACCACCACCAGCCCGGCCAGCGGGCCCACGGACAGGTCGATCCCGGCCGTCAGCATGACCACCAGCTGCCCCATCGCGATGAAGGCGAGGCCCGCGAGCAGAACCAGGTAGTTGTTGAGGTTCGCGGCGCCGAGGTAGGCGGGGCTGGACGCCGCCGCGGCCCCGCCGAGCACGAGGAGGGCGAGCAGGAGAACGGCGCTCGGCGCGAGGTCGCCCTTGAGGAAGCGGCGCAGCCCGGTGCTCGCGCGGGGCCGGACGTCGGGGGCCCGCAGCGCCGTGGCGCTCACGGCCGCGGCCGTGATGGCGCGCTCGGTCACGGCCTCGCCCTCGATCTCCCGGACGACCCGCCCCCGGGAGAACACCAGGACGCGGTCGCACAGCCCTTCGAGCTCCAGCGCGTCCGCGGACGCGATCAGCACGGCCGTGCCGGCCGCTGAGACCTCGCGCAGGATGCGGTAGATTTCGAGCCGGGCTCCGGCGTCCACGCCCTGGCTGGGCTCGCCGGCCAGCAGGACGCGAGGGCGGTCCAGCAGGGCCCGCCCGATCACCACCTTCTGCTGATTGCCGCCCGACAGCAGGCGGACGGGCGTGTCCAGCGAGGGCGTCTTCACCGCGAGGGCCGCGGCCTGCGCCTCCACGGCGGCCCGCTCGCGGCCGGGCCGGCTGAACCCCGCCGCGGCGTTGCGGGCGAGCGCCATCAGCCCGAGGTTCTCGAACACCGACTCGGCGGGCAGCAGCCCTTCGGCCTGCCGCTCCCGCGGGACATAGGCGACGCCCGCCCCGCGCGCCGCGACTGGCGTGGTCACGCTCGCGGCCTCGCCGCCGATCCGCACCTCGCCCCGGCTCGGGGTCAGGCCCGCCAGGGCCCGCAGCACGTCGCGCTGCCCGTTCCCCTCGACGCCCGCCAGCCCGACGATCTCGCCCGCGAAAGCCTTCAGGCCCACCCCGGCGAACCCCACCCCGCCCAGGTCGCGCACGTCGAGCGCGGCCGTGCCGGAGCGGTCGATCGCGGCGGGCTTGGGCGGGAAGGCCGACTGAAGCTCGCGGCCGACGATCAGGTTGATGATCTGCGCCTCGTCGACGGCGGCGGCGTCGAAGGTGCCGCGCACGCGCCCGTCCCGCAGCACCGTCAGCCGGTCCGCGATGGCCTTCACCTCGTGGATGCGGTGCGAGATGTAGATCACCGCGCGCCCGTCGGCGGCGAGCGCCCGGACGCGGGCGAACAACCGCTCCACGTCGGCCGCGTCCATGTGCTCGGTCGGCTCGTCGAGGATGAGCAGGCCGGGGTCGAGCGCCAGGGCCTTGACGATCTCCACCACGTGCTGGTCGGCCAGGCCGAGCTCGTCCACGCGCGCCCTCGGGTCGATCGTGGACGACCAGGGCGCGAGGGCCGCCGCCACGAAGGCGTTCGCCCGGGCGAAGGGCGGCGCCCGGCCGG
This sequence comes from uncultured Lichenihabitans sp., assembly GCA_964243035.1. Lineage (GTDB taxonomy): Bacteria > Pseudomonadota > Alphaproteobacteria > Rhizobiales > Beijerinckiaceae > Lichenihabitans. Next base: position 4,418 of record CAXTDZ010000060.1, on the reverse strand, counting down.
GCGGCATGGCGAGCACCACGTTCTCGGCCACCGTCAGGTCGGGCAGCAGGGCGGGGTGCTGGTGAACGAACGCCACCCCCGCGCCGCGCGACACGGCGGGCCTGAACTGCTGGATCCGCCGCCCCGCGATCTCGATCCCGCCGGAGGTGGGCGCGAGGTCGCCGCCGATCACGTTCATCAGCGTGGACTTGCCCGCCCCGTTCTCGCCCACGAGCCCGTGCACCTCGCCCGCGCGCACCTCGAACGACACCTCCTTGAGGGCGAGGACGCCGGGAAAGGCCTTGGTGACCGCGTCGACGCGGAGCACGACCGCGCCCGGGCCGGCTTCCGGCGCCCGGCCCGGCGCGAGACCCGCCGCCGCGATCGAGGTCACGAGTTCCTCCGTGCGGGCATCGGGGACGGTCTTACTTCAGGGCCGCCTTGAGCTTCTCGGGCGGCAGCTTGGTCGACAGGATCGCGTCGGGCGGCAGGTCCCTGCTGCACTTGGGCTGCAGGTCGGGCTTCGTGGAGTCCTCCACCACCGGCATGTTGACGATCGAGGGCTCGTCGTCCTGCAACCCTTCCGCGTGGGCCACGGCCTTGCGCAGGGCCACCCTGACCAGCCACGTCCGCGAGGTCGTGGTCATGATCTTGAAGCCGGAGTTCTGGGCCTTGTTGTCCTGCCACAGGCAGGCGAACTCGTTGTCGTCGATCGTGGCCCACGGAACCAGGGGGCGCTTGGCCGACAGGAAGGCGCGCACCCCGCCCACCGCGCCGCCGCCGTAATCCGCGATGATGGCGTCGACCTGCGGGTTCTGCGTGAGCAGGCCGGCGGTGACGCGCTGGGTTTCGGCCGGGTCCCAGTGCGTGTCGATCACGGTGTCGTTGATGAGCTGCATCCCGGGGTATTTGGCGAACACCTTCCGGATCGTGTCGAGCTCGGCCAGGCTCTGCAGGTTGCCCGGGATGCCGCCCAGGAAGGCGACCTTGCCCTTGTGGCCGATCTGCCCCGCGACCCATTCCGCCCAGGTGGTGCCGTCGGCGGGCGAGTTCGGCCCCACGAAGTCGACGTAGTCCTTGCCGGGCCTGCCGCCGGGCGAGGCCGTGTAGGGCACGATGCTGACGTTGTTCTTGAAGGCCTGCCGGATGGTGGGCAGCATGGCCGGGCCGTCGCCGAACAGCACCACGGCGTCGATCCCCTGCGCGGTCAGGCCCTGGAGGTTGGCGGTGGTCTTGCGGGTTCCGGGACGGCCGCCGGACTCCCCGACCCACCCGGACCGGACCGGGCCGGACCGGCGGGCGCCCGGCCGCCGCGGCACGTCCCGCGCAAGTTCCGAAGCCTAGCCTTTCGGTCGCGGCGGTCCCCGCCCCCAACGCGGGCCGCCCGGCTGACGAGTCCCAAGGATCCCCATGCTGTCGGAAGAAGAACAGGACCTCGCCGCGGACGAGGCGGGCGCCCCCAACCTGGAGGCGATCCTCGGCATCCCGGTCTCCGTGCAGGTGATGCTGGGCGGCGCCACGATGCCGCTCGCCGAGCTGATGAAGCTCGGCCGCGGCGCGGTTGTGCCCCTCGACCGGCGGGTCGGCCAGCCCGTGGACGTGGTGGTCAACGGCCACACGGTCGCGCGCGGCGAGATGGTGGTGATCGACGAGGAGGCGGCCCAGCTCGGCGTGACGCTGACCGACGTGGTGGGCCGCGCCCCCGCGGCGGCCAAGGGCTAGGCGCGTCGCCTCCCGCGTGGCAATCGAGGAGTGGACGTGTCGCTCGCCGTAGCCTCCCCCACCACCACCTTCGTGCGCGGCCTGTCGGGCGCCGAAAAGGTCGCGGCGCTGCTGCTCGCCATGGGCAAGCCGCTGGCCTCGCGCCTGCTCAAGCACTTCGACCCCGCCGAGCTCAAGACCATCACGCGCTCGGCCGCGGCGCTCGGCGCCGTGCCGCTGGAGGCCATCGAGGAACTGGTGGAGGAACTGGCGGGCCAGTTCTCGCGCGGCGTCGACCTGCGCGGCACCGCCCAGGAGGTCGAGCACCTCCTGGGCTCCGTGCTGCCGCCCGAGCAGGTCGCGGAGATCATGGCCGACGTGCTCGGCAACTCCAACTCCTCGACCTGGGTGCGGCTGTCCTCCATTCCCGACAAGGACATGGCCGCCTACCTCGGCAAGGAGCACCCGCAGACCGCGGCCCTGGTGCTGTCGCGGCTGACCCCGGAGGCCGCGGCCCAGGTGCTGATGGCGCTGCCGCGCGACCAGCGCAACGTGCTCACCCGGCGCATGCTGACCATCAAGCCCGTGAGCGAGGCCACCGTCCGCCTGCTGGAGAACAAGCTGCGCGACGACCTGCTCTACAACGCCGAGCGCGACACGGCCAAGAAGACCCAGGCCCGCGTGATCGACATCCTCAACCGCATGAGCCCCGAGCAGGCCGAGGACGTCCTGGGCGCGCTGGAGGAGGTCAAGCCCGCCGAGGCGGCGCTGATCCGCGCCAAGATGTTCTCCTTCGCGGACATCGCGACGCTGTCGGTGAAGGCGCGCTCCGTGCTGCTCGACAAGGTGCCGAGCGACAAGATCGTGATCGCGCTCAAGGGCACGGACGCGGTGTTCCGCGACGCCATCCTGTCGGCGCTGGGCGCCCGCGCCCGCAGGCTCGTGGAGAACGAGCTCAATTCCAACAAGGGGTCGGCCAAGGAGGTCGCGGCCGCCCGCAAGGAGATTTCCGCCCTGGTGCTGGAGCTGATCACGCGCGGCGAGATCGAGGTGTCCGGCGCCGAGGAGGACGCGTAGCGGGTTCGCGGGAGGCGCGGGCGTGAGTGGGGAAGACGACGACAAAACCGAACAACCGACCGAGAAGCGGCTCCAGAAGGCGCGCGAGGAGGGTGACAGGCCCGTGTCGCGCGAGGCCCCCCTGTTCGGGGCCCTGCTCGCGACCCTGCTCGTGTGCTCGCTGTTCGTGCGCGAAGGGGCGGGGCGCATGGCCGACGTGCTCACCCGCCTGCTCGACGACCCCGGCCACTGGACGCTGCGCAACGGCGCCGACGCGGCGCTGCTGGGCGACGTCGTGGGGGAGGCCGCGGCGCGCTTCCTCCTGCCGATCCTCGTCACCTTCGCGGTTACGGGCGTCGCGGTCTCCTTCGCGCAGGGGATGCCCGGCGTGGTGCTCGGCCGCATCCAGCCGAAACTGTCCAAGATCTCGCCCGCGGCGGGGCTCGCGCGGCTCCTGGGCCGGCAGGGCCTGGTCGAGTTCGCCAAGGGCTGCGCGAAGCTCGCCGTGATCGGCCTCGTGCTGTTCATCCTGCTCAAGGTCGAGATGCAGGGGGTGGCGGACGCCATGTTCGCCGAACCCGTCGCGGTTCCGGACCTCATGCTGCGCATCGTGGTGCGGCTCTTGTCGGGCGTGGCCATCGCTTTCGCGCTGATCACCGCGCTGGACGTCGTGTGGAGCCGGTCGTCCTGGGCCAAGCGGATGATGATGAGCCGCCGCGACATCAAGGACGAGCACAAGCAGGCCGAGGGCGACCCCGTGTTCAAGGCCAAGCGCCGCTCGCTCGCCCTCGACCGGGCCCGCCGCCGCATGCTGCGCGACGTGGGGCGCGCCACGCTGGTGATCGCCAACCCGACCCACTACGCGATCGCGCTGCGCTACGTCCGCGCCGAGGGCGGCGCGCCCTTGGTGGTCGCCAAGGGCCAGGACCTGATCGCCCTGCGCATCCGCGAGATCGCCGAGGGCGCCGGCATCGAGGTCGTCGAGAACAAGCCTCTCGCAAGGTCCATGTACGACCATGTCGAGGTCTCGAAACCCATCCCGCCGGACTTCTACAAGGCCGTGGCCGAAGTGATCCACTTCATCCAGTCGCGCAAAGCCAAACCCCTTTCTCGAACGGCGTAGGGCCCGACTTTGACCTTTGTCGCTGATTCCGATCGGGCCGGGTACGCGGTTGTCCTCGAACGCAACCTCCGGGAGGTGGCCGACGAGCTGCGCACGGTTGACGTGATCGAGCTCGTGGGCTTCGTCCAGGCGGAGGGCTATTCCGCCATCGAGGACCTGCTGCAGTCCTGCACGGAGCTGTTCTTCAGGGACGGCACCCTCACCTTCGGGTGGAGCGGGAGCGCGACCCTCGCCTGGGACGACCTGCCGTCCGTCACCGTCGGCATGGAGTTCCAGAACGGCGGCGTGTCCGTGTTCTTCGACCTCACGCTGAGCGCCTTCGACGCCACCGTGGCGGTGGGCGGCATCCTGTTCGAGGACGACCCGGGCCAAGCGTCCGCGCGGTTGGACCGGCTCGCCGAGGCGGTCTCGGACGCGCGCCTGCCGCTGCGCACCGCCACGCGCTAGCGCGCCGTGCCGTTGCCGACGCGCGCCCGTGCGACGGGGCGGATCCGTCGACGGGTTTTCGCGGCCGGGCCGGACCGGTGAGCGGCCCCGGCAGGCCCGGGCGGCCCGGCGC
>CAXTDZ010000059.1:0-23233 GCA_964243035.1 uncultured Lichenihabitans sp. | reverse complement strand
GGGCGGCGCTCCGGGCCGCGCGTGACCGGCGCGTCGCCGGACCGCGGGCCCCGCGTCAGCGGGTCCGGCTACCTTGGCCGGGCGACACCGTGCGGGCCGCGGGCCGCGCCGGGGCGACGCCGTCGAAGCTCGCGCGGGCGGCCTGGATCGCGTCGAGGTTGTCGACCGCCCACCGTCCCAGCTCACCCACCGGCGCGCGCAGCGAGCGGCCGAGGTCGGTCAGGGCGTAGTCGACCCGCGGGGGCACCACGGGCGTGACCGTGCGGCTGACGAGGCCGTCGCGTTCGAGGTTGCGCAGCGTCAGCGTCAGCATCCGCTGCGAGATGTCGGGAACCGCCCGCTTGAGCTCGCTGAAGCGGCGCGCACCCTCGCCGAGCAGCACCACGACCATCACGCTCCACTTGTCGCCGACCCGCGACAGGGCCTGCCGGATGCCGAGGCACTGGCCGCTGTCGGGCTCCGACGGCGCGGGAAGCGTGGCGTCCGGCATGGCTGTGTCTGGATGCCTCGTGGGCGCCGCGTCCCTCGCGCCCGGCAGGGTGTCCCGGGCCGCGCGGTCCTACGCTACCGGATCGTCACCCCGGGCACAAACGGGACCGGGTCCGCGGACCGCGCGGCCGGCGGGCACAAAAATGTGCTGTCTTGTGGGGTCCCCGCCGGGTCCCTAGCTTGCCCGCGACTTGGGCAGGACGGGGACAAGGAACCCATGAGGATCCTCCACATCGACACCAGCATCCCGAGCGACGGGTCCGTCACGCGCGAGGTCAGCGCCGCGATCGTCAAGCGGCTCGCGGACGGGTCCGGGGCGGAGGTCACCTACCACGACCTCGTGGCCGAGAACCTGCCGCACCTGACGGTCGCGACCCTGCCCACAGCGCACCCGGCCGCGGCCTCCGCGGGGCCGCTCGACGGCGCCGCCCGGGCGGCCCGCGAGGCGAGCGACCGGATGCTGGACGCGTTCATCGCGGCCGACGTCGTGGTGATCGGCGCGCCCATGTACAATTTCACGGTGCCCACCCAGCTCAAGGCCTTGGTCGACCGCATCGTGATCCCCGGCAAGACCTTCGCCTACGGGCCGAACGGCCCGCGTGGGCTCGCGGGCGGCAAGCGCGTGATCGTCGCCATCGCGCGCGGCGGCTTCTACGGGTCCGAGAGCGCCTACGTTTCGGCCGAACACGCCGAGTCCTACCTGCGCACCGCGATGGGCTTCATGGGCGTGACGGCGCTGGAGTTCGTTCTGGCCGAGGGCCTGGCGGTCGGCGAGGAAAGCCGCGCCAAGGCGCTCGCCTCGGCGCGCGACGCGGTGGGCCAGCTCGCGGCCTGACGACGCGCGAGGAAGCGGGCCGCGGCGCCGCCGGCGCGGGGCCGGCCCAGCCCCTTCGCCCCGCTCGTCAAGCATGAGGGTGCCCAACGGGGCGGGTGAGGAACCGGTCGGCCCGCACGCCCCGCCTTCACCCGTCCCGCGCTTTGTGCCCCCGCGCCCGCTGACGTAGGGTCTCCGCCCCGGACGGAACCGCGGGCCAAACGAGCCGCGGCCGGCCGCGGGGGAGGAGCAAGCCGTGACCGACACCTGGGCGCCCGCGACCACCGTTGCCCTGGAGCGCGGGTTCTTCGGCCCCCGCGAGCGCGCCGTGCTGCGGCACGGCGAGCTGTCCGCCACCCTGTTGCGCTACGACACCGGCGTGGAGGCGGTCCGCCTCGCCAACGCGCGGGGACGCGTGACCGTGCTGCCCTTCATGGGGCAGATGGTCTGGCGGGCGAGCTTCGACGGCGTCGAGCTCGCCATGCGCAGCCACTTCGACCAGCCCCGCCCGGCCGCGGGCATCGTGGACACCTACGGCTGCCTCGCCTACCACGCGGGCCTGACGCGCAACGGCACGCCGGGCCCCTCCGACACGCACCCCCTGCACGGCGAGATGCCCTGCCTGCCCATGGACGAGGCGGGGCTCGCCTGCGGCGCGGACGCCCGCGGCCCCTACCTCGCCGTGACGGGGACGCGCGACTACGCGCTCGGCTTCGGGGCGCGCTACCGCGCCACCCCGCGCGTGGTGCTGCGCGCGGCCGCGACCGGGTTCGACGTCGTGATGGAGGCCGAGAACCTCGCCTCCGCGCCCATGGACCTCATGTACATCTGCCACGCGAACTTCGATTTCGTGGAGGGCGGCCGCATCGTCCAGCCCGCCCCCTTCGACCCCGCCCACGTCGCGACCCGCACCGCCGTGCCCGGCCACGTGCGCCCCACCGAGGCCTACCGGGCGCTCCTGGCCGAGCTCGCCCAGAACCCCGCCCGCATGGAGCGGCTCGACGAGCCCGCGCGCTTCAACCCCGAGCAGGTCTGCTACGTGAGGGGCCTGCGCCCCGGGCCGGACGGGCTCGTCCGCGTCCTGCTCGCCCGCCCGGACGGGGACGGGTTCGCGGTGGCCTACGACCCCGGCGCGATGCCCCACCTGATCCGCTGGGTGTTCAACGACGGCGACCACCGCACGGCCGCCTTCGCGATGCCGGGCACCTGCGAGCCGGAAGGGTTCGCGGCCGAGAAGGGCAAAGGCAACGTGCGCAGCCTCGCGCCGGGCGCCCGCGTCGCCTTCGCGACGTGGCTAGGCTACGCGGACCGCGGAGCCGCGGCGGCGCTCGCGGACGCGATCGGCCGGGCGCGCGACGCCTCTTGATCCGCGTTGAAGTCCGGGTCCTCCGTCCGGCGGCCCGACCGGGCGGCTGAAAAGCGCTCCCTGGCGCGTTTCCTCCCGGGGGCCGCGTCGCCAAACGCCCCTCCGCGTCCTAGACTGGCACGCGGGTGGAACACCGAGGGAGCGGGCCGTGACGGCAGAAGCGGGCGCGACGCGCTGGGCGAAGACCAAGCCCGTGCTCCAGGTGGCGAGCGGCAACTTCCTGGAGATGTACGATTTCTTCGTGTTCGGCCTCTACGCGGACGCGATCGGGCACGCGTATTTCCCGAACTCGGACCCGTTCGCGTCCCTGATGGCCTCGCTCGCAGCCTTCGGGGTGGGCTACCTGATGCGGCCGCTCGGCGCCCTGGTGCTGGGTGGCTACATCGACCGGCACGGGCGGCGGGCGGGGCTGCTGCTGACGCTGGGCCTGATGGCGCTGGGCACGCTCTCGGTCGCCGCCACCCCGGGCTACGCGACGATCGGGGTCGCGGCCCCGCTGGTCGTGGTTCTGGGCCGGCTCGTGCAGGGGTTCTCGGCGGGGGCGGAACTGGGCGGGGTGTCGGTCTACCTGGCCGAGATCGCGCCCCCGGGCCGCAAGGGGTTCTACGTGGCCTGGCAGTCGGCGAGCCAGCAGGTCGCGGTGATCGTGGGCGCGCTGCTCGGCGTGGGGCTCACCCGCGCCCTGCCGCCGGGCGCCATGGAGGCCTGGGGGTGGCGCGTGCCGCTCGGGGTGGGCTGCGCGATCGTGCCGCTGCTGTTCCTCCTGCGCCGCTCGCTGGCCGAGACGGGCGAGTTCCTGGGCCGCCGCGAGAAGCCCGCCTCGCTCCGCTCCGTGCTGGACAGCCTCCTGGCCGACTGGCGGATCATCGGGGTCGGGGTGATGCTGGTGGCGATGACCACCGTGTGCTTCTACTTCATCACCATCTACACGCCGACCTTCGGCCGCCAGAACCTGCACCTGGACGCGGTCGAGGGGCTCGCCGCGACGCTCGCGGTCGGCGTGTCTAACCTCGTCTGGCTGCCCGTGATGGGGTCGGTGTCCGACCGCGTCGGGCGCCGCCCCGTGCTGGTCGCCTTCACGGTGCTGACGCTGCTCACCGCCTACCCCGTGCTGCACTGGCTGGTGGGCGCCCCGTCGTTTCCGCGCTTCGTGGGTGCGCTGCTGTGGCTGTCCTTCCTGTACGGCAGCTACAACGGCGCCATGGTGGTCTACCTGACCGAGATCGTGCCGGCCGCGGTGCGGGGCGCGGGCTTCTCGCTCGCCTACAGCCTGGCCACCGCGCTGGGCGGCTTCACGCCCGCGGTCTGCGCGTGGCTCAGCCGAGCCTCGGGCGACAGGGCCGTGCCGGGCCTGTGGCTGATGGGCGCGGCGGCGCTCGGGCTCGCGGCGGTGCTGCTCGCCGGGCGCTCCCGGGGCCGCGTGCAGCGCCTCGTTCCCGCCACGCCCCGCTGACGGCGCGGCCCGTGACCCCGCCCGCTCCCTTCCCTTCGACGCGCTCGTCTTCGACCTCGGGGGCGTGCTGCTCGCCCACGACAACGCCCTCCTTCACCGGCGGCTGGCGTCCCGCTGCCCCCACCCGTCCCCGGAGCGGGTTGCGGCGGTTATGCGCGACCCCCGGTGGGACGAGGGCGCGCCGGCCGCGGACCTGCACGCCCGCCCGCGCGACCACCTCGCGCGGGCTGGGATCAGCCCGCCGGCGTGAGCGGCCGCCCGCGTCACGTCCGCGATATCACAATTTCGACACGGCGCCGTCGTTCTCAAGCGAGAACGGGCAGGGGCCGCCCCGCAAAAGAGGCCCGCGTCGCCGCAGCCCCGGTGTCCCCCGTGAAGTTCTCGCTCGCAAACCTCATCCGCCAGAGTTTTGACGCCAACCGCGGGTGGCCCGAGCAGTGGCGCAACCCGGAACCCAGGGCGAGCTACGACGCCGTCATCATCGGCGCGGGCGGCCACGGGCTCGCCACCGCCTACTACATGGCGGCCGAGCACGGGATGACCAACATCGCCGTGGTCGAGAAGGGTTGGCTGGGCGGCGGCAACACGGGCCGCAACACCACCATCATCCGCTCCAACTACCTGTGGGAGGAGAGCGAGGGGCTCTACGAGCACTCCATGAAGCTGTGGCAGGACCTGAGCCACACGCTGAACTACAACGTCATGTATTCGCCCCGCGGCTGCATGATGCTGGCCCACAACACGCACGACGTGCAGGTGTTCAAGCGCCACGTCCACGCCAACCGGCTGGCCGGCATCGACAACGAGTGGCTCACCCCCGAGGAGGCGCAGGCCTTCTGCCCCATCCTGGAGGTGGGCGGTTCGCTGCGTTACCCCGTCATGGGCGCGGCCCTGCAGCGGCGCGGCGGCGTGGCGCGGCACGACGCGGTGGCCTGGGGCTACGCGCGGGCGGCCTCCGCGCTCGGCGTCGACATCCTGCAGAAGTGCGAGGTCAAGGCGATCCGCCGCGACGCGTCCGGCGCCGTGTCCGGCCTCGACACCACGCGGGGTCCCATCGCGACCAAGAAGGTCGGCGTGGTCGCGGCGGGCAACACGTCCAACGTGCTCGCCATGGCGGACCTGCGGCTGCCGCTCGAAAGCTACCCGCTCCAGGCGCTGGTGAGCGAGCCCGTCAAGCCCATCATGCCCTGCGTGGTGATGTCCAACACGATCCACGCCTACATGTCGCAGTCCGACAAGGGCGAGCTGGTGATCGGGGCGGGCACCGACGCCTACGTGTCCTACAGCCAGACGGGCGGCCTGCACATCTCCACCCACACGCTGGACGCCATCTGCGAGCTGTTCCCCACCGTGCGGCGCTTGCGCATGCTGCGCAACTGGGCGGGCATCGTGGACGTCACGCCCGACCGCTCGCCCGTCATCGGCACCACGCCGGTGCCGGGGCTCTACGTGAACTGCGGCTGGGGCACGGGCGGCTTCAAGGCGACGCCCGGCTCGGGCAACGTGTTCGCCCACACGGTCGCGACCGGCGAGCCGCACCGCATCAACGCCCCCTTCAGCCTGAACCGCTTCGCGACCGGCCGGCTCATCGACGAGGCCGCCGCCGCCGCCGTGGCCCACTGATGCTGCTCATTCCCTGCCCCTACTGCGGCCCCCGGCCCGAGCTTGAGTTCAAGCACGGCGGCGAAGCCCACGTCACCCGCGACCCGTCCGTCACCGACGACGCCCGCTGGGGCGATTTTCTCTACACCCGCTCCAACACGCGTGGGCTCATCGCGGAGCGGTGGCGCCACGCGTCGGGCTGCGGCCGCTTCTTCAACTGCCTCCGCGACACGGTGAGCGACCGCATCCTCGCGACCTACAGGAGCGGGGAGCCGCGGCCCGGCCACCTCGCCCCCGTGCCCGGCGACGTCGCGCCCGACCCGTCCGTGGCGCCCACGGAGGCCTTCCGGTGAGCGCCCCCTACCGCACGGGGTCCGGCGGCCGGGTCGACCGCGCCGCGCCCCTCCACTTCACCTTTGACGGGCGGCGCTTCGAGGGGCTCGCGGGTGACACGCTCGCCTCCGCGCTGCTCAGCCACGGCGTCCACTTCGTGGGCCGCTCCTTCAAGTACCACCGCCCGCGCGGCTTCCTCGCCGCGGGCTCGGCCGAGCCCAACGCGCTCGCCGAGATCGACCGCGGCGGCGGCCGCGTGACGCCCAACCTGCGCATGACGCAGGTGGAACTCCACGACGGGCTGGTCGCGCGCTCCCAGAACCGCTGGCCCTCGCTGTTCCGCGACGTGGGCGCGGTCAACGGCCTGCTGGCGCCGATCTTCGCGGCGGGCTTCTATTACAAGACCTTCATGGGCCCGAAATTCCTCAGGGGCCCGAAGCTCTGGACCAAGGTGTTCGAGCCCGCCATCCGCCGCGCCGCGGGCCTGGGCCGCGCCGCGACGCTGCCCGACCCCGACCGCTACGCCAATCGCTTCGCCCATTGCGACGTGCTGGTGGTGGGCGGCGGCCCCGCGGGGCTCGCGGCGGCGCTCAGCGCCGCCGAGGCCGGGCGCCGCGTGATCCTGTGCGACGAAGACTCGGAGTTCGGCGGCTCGCTCCTCTCGGACACGACCGCCCACGTCGAGGGCCGCCCGTCCCGCGAGTGGCTGGCCGAGACCGTGGCGCTGCTCCGCGCGCTCGACACCGTCACCCTGCTGCCCCGCACCCAGGCCTTCGGCTATTACAACCACAACTTCGTGGCCCTCGCCGAGCGGCTGACCGACCACCGGGAATCGCCCGACGCCCACGCCCCCCGCGAGCGGATGTGGCAGGTCCGCGCGGCCGAGGTCGTGCTCGCCACCGGCGCCATCGAGCAGCCGCTCGTCTTTCCCGGCAACGACCGGCCCGGCGTCATGCTGGCCGGCGCGGCCCGCACCTTCCTGAACCGCTACGGCGTCAAGCCCGGCACCCGCGCCGTGGTCGCCACCGCCCACGACGGCGCCTACCGCGCCGCCCTCGACCTGCACGCGGCCGGCGTCGCGGTGGCCGCGGTGGTGGACCTGCGCGCTCATCCGGACGGCGCGCTCGTGGATGCTGCCCGCGCGGCGGGCCTGCGCGTGCTGACCGGCGCCGTGGTGACCGCCACGGGCGGCCACTGGCGCGTGACGGAGGCGACCGTGGGCCACGCGGCCGGCCGCCACGTCACCGACCTCGAACGCATCCCCTGCGACCTCGTGCTCATGAGCGGCGGGGTCGCGCCCGCCATCCACCTCCATTCCCAATCGCGCGGCAAGATCGCCTTCGACGCCGAACGGGGCATGTTCCTGCCCGGCGAGCCCGTCCAGGCGCAGCGCTCGGTGGGCGCCTGCCGCGGCCTGTTCGGCCTGGGCGAGGCGATCACCGACGGCTTCGCGGGCGGCCGGGCCGCGGGACGTGGCTCCGCGGGAGCCCGCACCGCCGCGGTCACGGGCGCCGACGCCTGGGCGCCGGGCGGCTTCTCGGGCGCGCTGCCCCAGGCGGGCGACGCGGCCCGCGCCAAGGCCTTCGTGGACTTCCAGAACGACGTCACCGCCAAGGACCTGAGGCTCGCGACCCGCGAGGGCTTCCGCTCCATCGAGCACATCAAGCGCTACACCACCAACGGCATGGCGACCGACCAGGGCAAGACCTCCAACCTGAACGCGCTCGCCGTCGCGGCCGAGGCCCTGGGCGAAGAGATCCCCGCCGTGGGTCTGACCACCTTCCGCCAGCCCTACACGCCCGTGACCTTCGGGACCTTCGCGGGCATGGCGCGGGGCGCCCTGTTCGACCCCGTCCGCGAGACGCCCATCCACGCCTGGTCGGCTGCCAACGGCGCCCGCTTCGAGGACGTGGGCCTGTGGAAGCGCGCCCATTGCTTTCCGCGCGCCGGGGAGGACATGCATCAGGCCGTCGCGCGCGAGTGCCGCACGGCGCGCGAGACCGCGGGGCTGTTCGACGCTTCCACGCTGGGCAAGATCGAGGTCGCGGGTCCCGACGCGGCCGAGTTCCTGAACCGCATCTACCCCAACTCCTGGACCAAGCTCGGCGTCGGGCGCTGCCGCTACGGTCTGATGCTGAACGAGGCCGGCTTCATCATGGACGACGGCGTGGTGGGGCGGTTGGCCCCCGAGCGCTTCCACGTCACCACCACCACGGGCGGCGCGCCGCGCGTGCTGGCCCACATGGAGGACTACCTCCAGACCGAGTTCCCGGACCTGAAGGTGTGGCTCACCTCCACCACCGACCAGTGGGCCGTGATCGCCGTGCAGGGCCCCCGCGCGCGCGACATCCTCAGGCCGCTCGTGGATGACATCGACCTCGGCCCGCTGGCCATGCCGCACATGTCGGTGCGCGAGGGCCACCTGCGCGGCGTGCCGACCCGGCTGTTCCGCGTGAGCTTCACGGGGGAGCTCGGCTTCGAGGTCAACGTGCCGGCCGACTACGGCCTCGCGGCCTGGGAGCTGATCTGGGCGCAGGCGCGCGACCACGGCGCCGCGGCCTACGGCACGGAAGCCATGCACGTGCTGCGCGCCGAGAAGGGCTACATCATCGTGGGGCAGGACACGGACGGCACCTGCACGCCCGACGACGTTGGTTACGGCTGGGCCGTGTCCAAGCAGAAGCCCGACTTCGTGGGCATGCGCTCGCTGGCGCGGCCCTACCTCCAGGCGCCGGGCCGCAAGCAGCTCGTGGGCCTGCTCACCGCCGACGCCGACGTGCTGCTGGAGGAGGGCGCCCAGGTCGTGGGCCGGGCCGACGCGCCCGTGGGCACCCACGCGCTGGGGCACGTGACCTCGGCCTACCGCAGCCCCGCGGCGGGCCGCACCATCGCGCTGGCCGTGATCGAGGGCGGCCGGGGCAAGCTGGGCGAGACCGTCCACGTGCCCCTCAAGGACCGCTCGGTCCCGGCGGTCGTGAGCAACACGGTCTTCTACGACCCCGAGGGCCTGCGCCTCAATGGCTGAACCCCGCCTCGCCCGCACCGGCCCGCTCGCGGGCCGGCCGCACGTGTCGGTCGCGATCCTGCCGCCCACCGCGCGGCTGTCCGTGCGCGGCAGCGCGGAGGCGGCCCGCAGGATCGGCCGCGCCTTCGGCCTGGACCTGCCCGGCACCATGCTGCGCGCCGCGGAGGCCGACCGGCGCGCGGCGCTCCGGCTCGGCCCCGACGAGTGGATGCTGTTCGCGCCCGAGCCCGATCCCGCGCTCGCGCCCCGGCTTGAGGCGGCCCTCGACGGCGAGCCCGGCTGCGTGGTGGACGTGTCCCACCGCGAGGCCGGCTTCGACCTCGCGGGCGCGGCCGCGGCCCCCGTGCTGAACGCGGGCTGCCCGCTGGACCTCGACGGAACCGTCTTCCCGCCCGGCACCTGCACCCGCACGCTCCTGGGCAAGGCCGACGTGGTGCTGTGGCGCCGCCGCCCCGATGGCTTCCGCGTGGGCTGCTGGCGCTCCTTCGCGCCCTACGTGATGGCCTTCCTGCGCGAAGCCGCGGCCGACTGCGGGGCCTGACCGAGCCCGGCCCACGCGTCGTCGCGAGGCGCGTAGCCGAGCAGCGCGCGGGCGGGGCTCAAGTCCCACGGCATCCCGGCGTTGTCCGACATGGCGTTGACCACGAGGCCTCGCGCGGGCCACCGCGTCGCGTCGGCCGTGAGCGCCGCCAGCACGACGGCCGCGAAATCCCCGTTGGACAGCCACATGTTGCGGAACCAGGCGAGGTCGCGCGCCGCCTCTTCGTCGCCCTCCGCCCCGCCCTCGCCCGGGACGCCGGACGCGTTCAGCGTGTCGGGCCGGTTGGCGCCGGGCTGGCACCAGCCGATCCGCAGCGAAACCGCCGTGAGGGCGGGCGAGGCCGCGGCGGCGGCGGCGCACAGCCGCTCGCCCATCAGCTTGGCGGTGGCGTAGGCGGCCGGCGCCACCCGGACCCCGTCGCGGTTGGGCACGCTGGTGCCGGGCCGCGGCGGCAGTTCGGTGGTGAGGGAGCCCGGCGCCGCCACGGCGGGGTCACCCTTCCAGCCGCCCATGACGTGGTTGGAGGAGGCGAACACCACGCGCCTGGGCCCGCCCGCCGCCGCGAGCGCGAGCAGGTTGGCCGTCATGTCGAAGGAGGCCGCGGCGTCCGCCCAGGACGCGTCGGGGTAGGGGTTCTGGGCCGCGAGGTGCACGAGTGCGTCGGCCTCGGCCACCGCGTCCCGCAGCGCGTCCGCGGGCGCGCGCAGGTCCGCCGCGAGCGGCACGACCCTGTCGTCGGCGGGCAGAGCGCCCGGCGGGAAGGTCCGGTCGACGCCCACCACACGCGCGCACCAGTCCGCGCCGAGCAGGGCTGGAACGAGCTTGCGGCCGAGGTTGCCCGCGGCTCCCGTGACGAGGACGCGTTGCGGACCGGTCATGCTGCGCTCCTCCCCGGGCGTCGGCGCTGGTCGCGAGCAGCATGCGCGCCGCGGAGGCCCGCGATCAAGCCCGGCGCCGAACCAACGCCGCACGGACTTCGTTTTCTACCGCGAGACGCCCGGAGCCCCCCCATGCCGCCCTTCCCCTGGCCGCTCGCGGCCGTGAGCCTGCTCGCCATCGGCACCGCCGCGGGTGCCGCGCCCGACCCGCTCTCCGGCCTGCACTGGCGCAAGCGCGTGCTGCTGGTGGCGGCGCCGTCGGCCGCCGACGCCGGCCTGCTCGCCCAGCGCGCGCTGCTGGAGCAGATGCGGCGCGGTGCGGACGAGCGCGACCTCGCCCTGGTTGAGGCGGTCGGCCGCACGCCGGAGGCGGACGCGCTCCGCCGCCGCTTCGGCCTCGACCCGTCCCGGTTCCGCGTGTTGCTGATCGGCAAGGACGGCGGCGCAAAGCTGTCGTCCACCACCCCGCTCGGCCCGGACCGGCTGTTTCCGGTCATCGACGCCATGCCCATGCGCCAGGAGGAGATGACCCGCCGCCCCTGACCCGCGCGGCGCGCTCGCCCTCCACTCCCATGTTGCCAAGCGCCGCGCCACTCGCTAGAAGCGCCAAGCCTCCTCCGGGTGGCGGCCGCGACTTAGCCGCCAAGCGAAGACCGGCACCGCGCGCTCGTAGCTCAGCTGGATAGAGCACCAGACTACGAATCTGGGGGTCAGGAGTTCGAATCTCTTCGAGCGCGCCAATCAAATCAACAATTTAACGCAGCTTTCGACTAGCCTGCGCTTCCGGCAGCGGATCAAACGGAAGCAAATCGGAAGCGCAGTTGAGCGGTAGGCGGTGTCATTCACGTCACCGTTCGGCATCTAGGGCGAACGTCGCTACTTGACGGCGACCCTTGCAATCGACCATTGTTGCGCCGACCTAGGGAATGATTTGCCTGACTTAAACGAATTCGTGGCCGAGTGCGTTAGAGGTGCGCAATCGCGTTCGAGTTTCCACGAATTTAATCAACTTGCGATCAGGGGCTGCCATGTCGACGACTGCCGAGATTATGGAACTTCCGGCGATCGCCATACCAACTGTGGTAGTTGGCCGCATTCACCAACTGGTTCAAATCCCCGTAGCGGTCCCAGGTTCGGTACGAAGTGTTCCGGCTGGCGTTAGCACTCCGGTTGGAGAGGTGCGTTTCAAGGGCTGCGGTGGACGGGAGCTTCCGTACGTGATGGACTCGACCGCGCCCGTTTCTCCATTTCTGATTAAGGGCGCATAGCGGGCTCGCTGCGCTTTAATCCGAGAAGGGTTCCTAAACGCCGGATCGCAAAATCCGGCGTTTTTGCTTGTCCAGGTATCTAGGGCCACCGAGAAATTTGCGACTTTTTGCCCGTACGTCCTTCTACGAAGACCAGTCATTTTGTCAGAGCGGCTGCCGACTCCACCCTTGCTTAATTGACTCCTGGCGTACTAATGGTTCGCCCATATTCCCAAGTGCTCCCACAACAAATCTCCGGGTAGCATCATAGCTACTAGTCAATCTTGCGCTCTCAATCATCGCATAACGAGCTTCTAAGGTGATACTTGGAGGAGGTACGGGAGTACCGGGTGGCAGCGCTGCGGTATTTGCTGCGATAGCATCAAGCAGTGCTGCCATGGGATCATAGATTTCGTTGTTTTTGAATTCTTCTTCGTAGTCTACGTACAAATCCCAAATTGCCGCTTCAAGTTCTGGCTGAAGGGATTCTTTTACCTTCAAACCTAATTGAACTGCTTCTTTTCTATTTATTGGATGCCCATGAAAGTATAACTTTGAAGCCAAGGTCTCTATAATTTCTTCAATATTATGCTTGTTAGCGACTTCGTCCATGTGAGTCGATAGAAGCTTGCGTGCAATCATTCTACTTTGAGATATAAAGCGCTCGACGTTCCCAAGCGCTAAGGGGTGTACCTTATCTGCAAGTATTGAAATCGCCTTTATTAGCTCATCTTCATGCCTAATGCCTACCGTATCTTTTATAAAAGAGATGTATGCCTTGACATCTTCTACACTAATACCAAGTTTTTGGTTTGTTTGGGGGTCGTTTGGGTTAAACTCATTTGTAACAGTTGGATCGATTGGTCCCATTTCAGCGAAAGGGTGCATTACAATCTCATCTGCGCCAAGCGCAAGCATAGTCGCTGCGCTGTATGCGCGATAAGGCAAAAGAACACTCACCTTTTCTGCGTACTCTCTAAAAAGAGATACTAGGCGCCATGGAACTGTGCCATTCCCTCCGTTGCTTACCAGGAATATATCAAGATTCTTTTCAGGTCTTGTTGGAAGAAGGCGCAAGTGCTCGAAAAACTCTCTCACTGCATCCTGAGAAATCATTGCGTTCAGGTTTGGTCTGATACTTGTGAGATAGCATATTACCTTTGAGTCCCGCATTTCTTCAATGCGTTCGATGATTCTTTTACGATCTGCTACAGCCACATCAACCCTCGCCCAGCCGAGCCAAAACTAGCGTACATTATCTAGCTTTATTTTCATTTGCGACAACTCTTATTGGCGGTCAGCCTATGGCGATGAGTCACACGCTTGGGTGGGAAAGGTGCAGGCCCCAATCCAGGCGCCGCAACGCCAGTGCGGTTCACAGGCAAGGGTTTAACACCGGCCAGCGTGGCACCGCGAGGAGCTTGCCAATCTCCTCGCGCCGCCCGTCCGGCCCTACGGCGTCCAGGCCCCGAACTACCTCTCCGGCATCTCCTCCACCACAGACACGTGGCTGTGACGCTGCCGTCCGGACGCGTTCGGCTTCCGCTCGGGCGCGAAGCTCCGCGACCGTGACGGGCAAGACGCTATTGGCCGAGATGAACGCCTCCAAGGCAGCTATGTCGCGGTCCAGGTCGGCGCGGAGCGCGGGGTGCTGGTCAGCCCCGCAACCGCCAAGGGCATCGCGAACGGCGTTGTAGATCATCCAGGAGCACAGCACCGCGCCCGCGCCGCTCTCGTCATTCCCGGTCAGCACCTCTCCGGCCGGCCCGGCCTGGAGGCGATAGGACGCGCCGGCCTTGCGCCATTGCGTGAAGTGGCGGCCGTTATCCTCGCCTGAAGTGACCGTCACCCCCGGTACGGCCTGAATCGCCCGGACGAAGTCGGCATTGTCCCCTGCGGCCGTCTGGCCAGCGAAGAGGGAAGCCACAAGGGCGATTGCAGCGATGCGCATGGGCCGAAAAGCTACCGGGCCGCCGTGCCCGCGTCCACGCTGTCGGCCACCTCTCCGCGCCAAGTCGCCGGAGTCAGGGGCATTTCACGGGTGCCGACGCCCATTCTGCCAATCGCCCTCTTGCTGCGCCGGGCATCGCTTCCCCGAGCGCCCGCTCGACCTCAAAGACCGTGGCGCAGGCCCGGTCGCGCGCGTCCCGCTCAGACGACGATGCCGCCGGTTCGACCGGCAGGTCGGACACGAACTCCGGGCGGTGGCAGCACCAGCGTGTGATCGCGAGGGCCACGAGGCCGTCACCCTTGATGCCCTCGCGGCGGCAGGCGTTGCGGTAGGCCTGGAGTACCGACAAGCGGCATAGGTCGACGACTCCCTCGCACACGATGACCTCTCCCCGTCCATGCCGCCAGACGCCGGCCCGCGTGGCCGAGATGCGGCAACCATAGCCGCAGAGAGGCCAAATATCACTTAAAGGGGCTAGAGTTTCAACTCGGGGGATCGTCCACCATCGCCGATGGCGGCGCCGGACGAGCAGGGTCGAGACGAACACGCCCGAGCGGCCCGACGGCTCTTCGGGTCGAACCTGCGGCGGATCAGGCGAGGCCTGGGGCTGACGCAGGAAGGGCTCTCGCTGGAGAGCGGCCTCAAGCAGAACTACATTTCGGAAATCGAGGCCGGAAAGCGGAACGTCAGTATCGACAACATCGGCGTGCTCGCCCACGCCCTCGGCGTCACAATCGGTCGGCTCTTCGAACAGCCGTGATGCACGGGCTACCCGCACACCGTTCCGCTCGACGGGAGTAAGGCCGCTGATCCAACGCCCACGGAACTAGACGGAGTGGCTAATCCAGCTCGGGACCTGTGCGGTTTGCGGCGGCTTGGGCGGCGCGTTCCTGCCCGTGTGGCACCACGTCCACGGCGGCCAGGTGCTCGACGCGGTTCACCGGCACGCCGGCCAGGCCGCTGTGCTATGCTGGGTCCACCCTGGCCGAAGCGAACCTCATGCCGAGCGACATCTTCGATTTCTGGACCGGATGCCCCGGCGACGCCCGCAAGCACGCTCTGGATGCACCCGTGTTCGCCTGGGCGGGCGACATGGGGTTCAATCTCGAATGCCTGCCGTCGAACATATGGGGCAGGCTGAAGACGGCTCCCGTCGTGCTGCTCTACCTGTCTCCCGGTTTCAAGGCGTTCGACCTGGAGTACGCCACACGGGCAACATCGCACGCTATCTATGAGCGGCGGCGTCGAGGCGTCGAGCCGTTGGACAGCAAGGAAGACCACCCGCTCGGCTATGCGTGGTGGACGCAGCGGACCAAGGTCTTCGGGACCCCGGCCGAGCTGCGCGACAAGCTCGCGATCTTCAACCTTGGCGCCTACCACTCCGCAACCTTTGAGGGCGACCACGCTCTTG
Organism: uncultured Lichenihabitans sp.; assembly: GCA_964243035.1. GTDB lineage: Bacteria > Pseudomonadota > Alphaproteobacteria > Rhizobiales > Beijerinckiaceae > Lichenihabitans. The sequence continues at coordinate 8,123 of CAXTDZ010000059.1, read as the reverse complement.
CGGCCCTGCCGTCATGCCGGGCGGCGCTCGCGTGGGCTCATGACGTACTGTTTCCGGAGGCCCGGGCCGGCAAGCGCGTTGTGGTGTGCATGAGGAGCGCCGCCCGTTGGGGCCTGAAGCCCGGCACGCGGTACGGTGAAGCGCTCTACGCCCCGGCCATGACGCGCGGCGGTCACATGCGGAAGCAAGACGAGCACGCCGAGGTCAAGGAAGGAATCATCAGGGCGGCGCGGGCCAAGCTTGGTTTGCCGGTGAACTGCTGATCGGATCGGCCGAGCTTGGCGCGGCGGACGCGATGATGGCAGCGCCGAGCTGCCGAGTGTTCATGACGCCACCAGCGCCATTGAGCAGGTTGACGCCCAGCTCGCGCGCGATCTCGCGCAGCACCGGCTTGGCGACGGGCTCTCGGACGCCGTCCGTGTCGACCGCGATGGACCCGTTCTCATACTGGACGACGCGCCACCGCCCGATTTGCGCGCTCCCCGTCATGGCGAGCCCGTCCAGGGCGACCGGCTCCGATGCGGGCTTCCTGATCGGGTAGTGGAGGCTGCTACCGGCGTCGCTACACAGCGGCTTCAGCTCCTCCACGCTGCCCCGGAACAGCTCCTCTATCGAGGCCTCGCCGTCCGCCACGTTCAGCCTGAGGACCATCGCGTGGCTCGCTTCGTGGAGCGTGCCCTTGTTGAACGCCACGTGGTTGGATGACGTGATGGTCTTGACCGAGATGCGCTGCCCCTCGGCGCTGACCACGTCGTAACCGTGCTGGTTGACGGCGAGCGCCATCTGACCTCGGGTGATCATGGCGGCGTAGAGTTCGCCGATGCGCCCCGTCAGGTGCCGCAGCTCGGCCGGCTCCACATTCCAGGACAGCTCTTTCTCGAACCATGCCAGCGCTTCGGCGAGCGACCGAATGATTTGGACCTGAGACAGCGACATGCGCCCAGGTTGGCATACGGCCGGCTCTGCGGCTAGGACCGGACTGGGCGCGCCTGGCGGCCGCGCGCAAGCTCCCAGATGAAGGCCGAGGCGGCTTCGTCCAGGTCTCCCGTCCGGCCCGCCCGCGTGAGGAAGTAGACAGCGTCCACCGTGTCGCGCTTGAAGTCACGGCGCTCGGCCGCCCACCACTCGCACCCGCGGCGCTCGTTCGGCTCGGGTCGGAACTGTGCTTCCGGCGCCTCAAGGTGCAGGGTTCGGAGGACGTGCTCGACCTCGCGGTGGTCCGGGTCGCGGTAGGCGGGCGTGGACACCAGGCGCACGCGATGATCACGGTCGCGGTGGCGGTCGAAAAAGGCGGCCGGGTCTTCCGACCAATCGGCGTCCAGGGGTGGCGCATAACCGAGGCGGGAGTGTCGAGGCTCGACCCTCAGTGGTTCGCGGAGGACGGCCATGATCGGCCAGGCGGCGCGGAGGGCATCGCGATCGGCGGCCGACAAGTTGGGGTTCGTCCTTACCGTGATCATCGGAGCCGCCTTCCTGGTGCTGTTCAGCCCCGCGCGGCACGCCCGTGGCCGGGGTTGCGGAATGCCGCGCGGGGCCGCTCGGCCGTGCGCCTGATCGGGCGTCCGACCAAGTCGAGGATCGCTAAAGCTGTGTGCCGGGCGGCGGGGCGAAGACCCAACCCGAGCCGTCGGGCTCGGCACGCTGCGATGCGAGCTGCCCATCCATGAACGGACCGGATAGCGGCGTGCCGTCCGGGAACCCGGAGTCCCACGCGTGATCGATGGCGACCCCTTTGCGGATCAGCCGGTTGGCGATGCCAGAGTCAAAGGTCGCGATGTCGCCCACGCCGTAGGCCGCCGGCCATGACGTGATTTGAACGAAGCGGAGGGTCTTGGTCGCCATTGCTAAATTCCTAATGCTCGAAGGCGGGCTAGGCGCTCGGCCCGGGTGTCCGGAAGGTGCCGGACGGCCAGCTCGCGGCCGCGGGCGTCGACCTCGGCGACGTGGCGAAGGCGTGCCTCCTGGGCAGATGGCCCGACGGGATCAAGCCCCAGCTCGATCATGTTGACGTGCCGGAGGCGCTGTTCCCGGGTCATCGCCACGGCGCCGTGGCGCGCGGCGCGATGGGTGATGAGGGCCTCGGCGTTGGCCGGCACGGCCACAAAGGAGAACTCCAAAAGTTCCCACCGCGTGAACCGGGCGCCCTTGCGGGGGTTCTTCGGGTCGATCGGCTCCTGTTCACGCGGTAGAAAGCCAATACTTACAGCGTTCACGAGCCCGGCCTTCACCATACCGTAGATTCGGTCGGAATTCGCCACCTTGCCCTCCGGCGGGAACTCCGCCGTAGCCGTGATCCGGTTGGCGCCGATTTCCAAGGCAATGCAGCGCGCGATCGGCTGGGATTGGTCGTGATTCCAAAGGACAGACCGCGTCCGCAAGAACGCTGTCGCGTCGCACCCAGAGGCCACGACGATGTCGCCGGACCGGTCCGGCGCACTGGTGCTGATCACACACAACACGCGGCGAGCCCCGGCGTCGGCGATCGTGCCGAGTAGTTCATCACTGTTCATCGGGACCTCCGGTCCACCACGTGGCCGAGCCGGCGCGCACCAATTTCTCGGCAAGTTTCAGGTCGCTCAACGTGCGCACTTCGCCAGTTTGATAAGTACCGGCGTCGGGGTGCGGCCAAGGCAGCACGAGGTGGCGCAAGAACACCAGTGTGACACGGCCCGCGACGGGCTCAGGCATCGGCGCCTTGCGGGGATCGAACACCTCGGCCACGTCGTCCGGACGGGTGAACTCGACCTGACCTGCCTCCTTGGCCGCGCGTGCCTCGGCATCGGGCAAGGTGATGACGTCGCCCGGCATGTAGGGCGAGAACTGCTGTCCCGTGACCTTGCACAGGACGCGGCCGGCCGGAGGCGGCGGAGGTGGCACGTCTCCGAACAGGCGATCCAGGACGCCCCGCCAATGCGCCAGGGCGTCCGCGGCCGGCATCGCACAGAAGCCGACCGTTGGAACGTACAGTCTCGCGGCCGCGGAGCCAAGATCGGAGGAGGCCTTCTCTACCACGCGGGCCGCGGCCTCGTTCGCCGCCATAAATTCGACAGCCGCCAGGTCGACGCGCTTCCGGGCGGCACGGGCCGCCCTTATGTGAGGCTCTGCCTTCGCCTTGGTGGCCGCCTCGCGGACCGCGTCCGCGCGGGCCTTGAGCAAGGGGATCGCCACGTCCACGCGCGCCACCGTGCGGTGCGCGTCCTTCTCGCGCCGATCTATTTTGTCGAGCGCCGCGCCGTCCTCGGTGAGCAACAGACCTGGCCGGGCGGCCTCGATCTGCCTGAGCAGCTTCAGCGCTTCGGCCTTCTCGCTCGCAAGGCGGTCGACCGCCTCCGTCAGCGCGGCCAAGTCCGCTTGAGGGTCGGCGTCGGCCTTCGCGGGGTCCACGAGGGCGGCGATCTTCGGGGCAACAGCGTTGCTCATCGTGCGGCGAATCTCCACGCGGTCATGAGCATCCCTGCACCGACAGCCACGACGGCAAGGCCCGTGTGGATCGCGTAGGCCCCGCCCACCACCAGGGTTGCGCCGAGTACAAGGATGATATCGAGCAAGTCGACCTTCGCGCTCGCCAGTTTTCGGGCAAAGGTGTCAGGAGTTGGGGCGGGCTCGTTCATAGCGTCAAGATGACGGACCCTGTACCGCATTTCAATTCAAAGAATTTTAGGTACAAACCTTAGTCGTGCTACTCCGTTTCGTAGTCTTGGTCGTGAAGGATGCGCTCGACTGACCCGAAGCTCAGCGCGCGGCCGTTGCACAGCTTCAGGATGTCCAGCAAAAGCGCACGCCGCGGATCGGTCGATCCCTCCGGCTTCCTGGCCAGCTCGGCCACGCGGGCGAGGTCTCGTGCGATCAGCATCGCAGCCGCGCGGCGGCTCTTGCCGTGATGATGATGGTCGGCCACCTTCCCTACCAAGGCGTTGCGCGCGGTGTGCCGCCTCGTGCGTCGTTCAGACCTCGGAACGCCGAAGACACGGCAAGCCTCGTCAGCTTGATCGGGCGACAGTCCGGCCAGGAAGATTTCGCGGTCGTGGGCCAGAGACATCAATACACCGCAGCTCGAAACTAAGCACCTCGGCAGTATAGATGATCAACGATCTTAACGCGAGTCCAAAAGGGCTCCTATTCGAAAATATAGCCGGGAAAGACTGGGCGGCAGTATTTCGGTCTTGACCGCAAACGTCACGGATCGCCTGATCCGGTCGGCCACGCGGGGCCGTCCGCCATGATGTTCGAGACGATGAACCAACGGAGGCCGGGCGACGCTCCCGACATGCTCGCCGGAACCTTGGCGGAGACCCCTACGTGGGCGACGCGGGCCTCACGGCCTACACCGCAACCCTGGCCGCGCTCACCGCGAGTCTGCCGTCGCGCATGACGGCAGTAGCCGGCCAAAGTCGCCGCCCGACCGCGCGAGGCTTTACCGATCAAGCGGGCACCGCGGCCACGAGGCGGGAGGGCTGATGGTTGGGGCTTCTCCGCTTCGCGGTCACGCTGCTGTGGCGCCGATCGCCGTCGCGCAGGCGGCTCACCACCCCCGCCCGGCTTTTCGCCGGCCTGACGCTCAACACCCGCGTCGAGTTGTTGGGTGGCGAGAGGGCCGCCCTCATCCGGTGACGCGTAGCCCACCAAGGGGGACAGACCGCCCGGCTCTTCGCCGATCTGTGCTTAAAATACCACAAACACGGAAGCGAGACGCGGGCCGTCCGTCACTGTGCCCTATATGCAACAGGCATCGACCCCCATGTCGCCCACCCGCTCGACACCGGGCGCAAATCCCGGAGGGCCGCAAAAACGTCTGGCGGGGAAATTTTCCGCGCGTGCGGGTGGGGCCGGTCAAAGGCACCCCCATCCGGAAATGGCGCGAAACCACCACCCCTCCCTTGCCGATGCGGAAATCCTGGCAAATTCAGTGCGCAAGACCGAGCGGTGTTGCTGTAAAGCAACATGCCTGTCCACGACCACCGAGTTCCAGCGAAGCTGCCGAACCTTCCGAACCTACCCGTTCACGTCGGCTGAGGTTCGGTGGCAAAAAATATTATGCTTTTCAGTAACTAACCGAACCTACCGAACCTTCCGATCTTACCTGGCTTGGTAGACAAACGCTCAACCGGGAAGGCTCGAAGCCCCATGGTGGACCGGCTGACAGCCGTATTATCCTCCAAAGGAAGGGGTTCGGAGGTCCGTTAGGTTCGGGAGGTTCGGTTGCGCGGTGGCCGGGCCGCCTTCACTAGGGCCACCTTCGGTCTTTTATTCGGCTGCTCCAGGTAACTCGCGGTAGCCCTGCCGCTGTTCCGCAGGCGTCGCGTCCGTGCGCTCATACCACGTTGCCCGGCCCCATGGGGCATACGTGCCGTCCGTCTTCCGCTTGAGCCAGCGCATGTAGGACAGCGCGCCTCCGATACGCGTGGTCACTGACCTGTCAGGCGTTCCACGCACGCCCTCCAGGAGGCGGGCGAACACGTCGAGCGCGCACGTCCGGACGGGCAGCACCAGGGGATCGTGATCTCCGCCGGAAAACGCGGCGGATGTCTCTCCAGGGCGGGAAAAGAGCACACCGCGCTTGATCGGCGTTTCAAACCAGGCTGTGATCCTACCCCGCAGAACGTCGGCGTCAGTTTCGATTTTTCGGGCAGCCTGCTCCACCTTCGCCTGAGCCGCCGCGGCCTCGCCGCGAACGTAGAGTGGAAGATCGCGCATGCCGTAATGCAGCCGGCTCAGAAGCCGGCAGGCTACATCGGCCTCCGCGTGAAGCTGCTCCACCACGGCCCGAAGTCGTTCGGTGTTAATCTTCCGCGGGACTTCAACGGGCAGCAGGCGACGTGCCCCGGTCGGATCGTTGTGGATGGCAAATTCATTGTGCGTCATGGTCAATATGTGCTGGCGGGGCACCACCTGCTTGTAGCGCCCGTAAGCGGGCCGAGCTTCGTCAACTTGCATGCTGATCGTGTTTTTGACTTGGGCGGCGCTGCGGCGGTCCGCGGCGGCACCCTCGCCGATCTCGCAAAGCCACCGGCCCGCGGTCTGCTCGATATACTGTTTCGGATCATCGAATCCGGTGGTCAGATTGCCGAACCATTCGTCATGACGGGCGAGAAGGCGGAGAGCGGTGGATTTGCCGATCCCCTGTTCTCCCAACAGGGCTAGGACGCTGTCGAACTTGCACCCTGGCGCCCGAACCCGCCACACGAGGCCCATAAGCGTCACCTGGCCCGCCTCGCGGTGGTAGGGATCGTCCGGGCAGCCGAGATGGTCGATAAGCCACGTCTCGATTCGCGGCACGCCATCCCAGTGCAACCCGTCCAGGTAGTCGACAACGGGGTGGAATCGATTCTTCTGCGCCGCGCTCTCCAGTGCCGCGTAGAGGTCGCGATCCGCCACCTTGAGGCCGAGCCCCGATGCTACGGCGGCCTTTTCCGAACCCTTCTTGCTTTCAACAAAAGCTCGCAGGTTGGCGGTGTGGTGATCCTGCCATTTGTCGCCGTTGACCGCGTCCCGGACCGGCAGGCGGGTCATTGCGGGCGTATAGGTCGGGAACTCACGCCGGTACACCATGCAACCGGCGAACTCGTTCCAAGCGACGATGCCGCAAAGCCGAGGATCATACTGAAGCATGAGCGCCAGGTTAGGCATGCTCGGCTTCAGGCCGAACTCACCGAAATCCAACACGGTTTCGAGCTTGTCGAAGCCACGGGCCTCGCGATCCTGCTCTTCCGCCAGCTCATAGAGCCCGCGCGTCGGTTCGCCCATTGGCGGCAGGGGGTCGCCGTGGTCCGTCTCTATCCCGGACTCGCGCTTGCCCTTGATCGTGCGCGCTTCCGCCACCAGCTTGCGCACCGTGACCGGCTTGCTGCGCCGCTTCTTACCGAAGGAGCACCACACCCGCCACGAGTCATCGGCGTCGAACTTGCCCGAGCGCGACGCGTAGTCGTTCCAAACCTCGTGACCTTCGTCCGACCCCCGGAAGTAGTTGTGCAGCATCATCCCGAGTTCTAACCAGCCATCGCGATCCTCTATGTAGTAAGAGCCGTGCTGCTCGCTGCCCAGGACTTCCTCCAGGGCGGCCAAGACCTCCTCCACGGGGTAGTCCGGCGGCTTGTTGGCGACCTGTTCCGAGAAGTCGTCCGCGGGAAGGCCGCGCGAGGCCTTCAGCTCGCGGCGCACCACGCCCGGCCAGGACGCCACCTCGGCCATCGCGAAGGCCGGCGGCCGGCGCGGGTCGAACGGCCGCAACCATTCGTAAGCCTGGCCGGTGCGCGGGTGGATCGAGCCCGGCAGGACGAATTGCCGGCCGGTGGACCCGATCATGACCTCCCAGGCGCGTTTCTTCGTCACCTTGCCGTCCGGGCCCGCGACCGTTATCGAGCGTTCCGAGCGCGCGATCACGCCCGTTTGGAGGAGGTCGCCCGCGAGGAAGTAGTAGTGCCGGGCCGCGCCGCCGGAGCCGGACCGGACCTCGGGCATCCGGGCGAGCGCGGACCCGAAGATGCGCCGCATGGCGTCGTGCGCCTCGGCGGCGTCGCGCGGGTCGGCCGAGGCCACGTCCTTGTCTATGCCGTGGAGGTGGCCGTCCCAGCCCATCCGCGAGGGCTCGCCCAGGCGCACGCCGACGTTCGAGCGCGCCGCGAAGGTGCGGCACGCCTCATCGAAGCCGATCGCGGGAAGCGTATTCCATCGGTTGGCGAGCGGGTTCTTGCCGCGCTCGGCCAGCTCTACGGGGCAGGCGCCGGCCTTGAAGAACGCCTCCAGGGGGAGAAGCCGCGCGTTGACGGGATGCGACCGACCGGGGTCCCTGGCTGACGCGGCCTCATCCCGCCGCGGCTCGCGGGCCCGGTTTTCACCGTCTCGATCCCGTCCGTCGTGTCGCGGCGCGGACCGGTCCTCGAACGGGGCGAGCAACTCGTCAATATGTTCTCGGCTGAGAGGTGGCAGGCCGGACGGATCGGCTTCACCGCCGTGGTCGTGATCGTTGCGCATCGTCTTTCCTTCAAGGGATGGCGGCCGCCGTCGCGGCGGGCGCGGTTGAAGGACGAGCGAGGAAGGCCGGAACGGCTTGCGGCCGTACGCGGCGGGCGCTAAGAGCTTCTAACAAAACCGGGTTTGGCGTGTTTGGCCTGGTATGGCCAAGC
>CAXTDZ010000058.1:0-23430 GCA_964243035.1 uncultured Lichenihabitans sp. | reverse complement strand
CCTCGGCCCTGCCCGGCGACGCGCGCGTTCTCGCGACCCTCGCCGTGATCGTCGTGGGCGGCGTGCCGCACGGCGCCCTCGACGGGGAGGTCGCGCGCGGCGCGCTCCACCGCCGCGCGGGGAGCGCGTGGTTCGCGGTCTTCGCGCCCCCCTACCTCGCCCTGTCCGCCCTGGTGCTGCTGGCGTGGCACGCGGCGCCGGTCACGACCCTCGCGCTGTTCCTGGCGGCCTCGACCCTGCACTTCGGGTGGGAGGACGGGGACGGCGCCCGGCTCGACGCCCTGGTTCGCGGCGGGCTGCCGATCGCGGTTCCCGTTCTGGCGCACCCGTCCGCCACCGCGGCGCTGCTGGGCGGCATCGCGGGCGTCCCGCTGCCCGCGATGCCAGCCTGGCTGGCTGCGGGCTCGCTCGGATGGCTCGCGCTGGCGCCGGTCTGGCTGGCCGGCCTCTGGCGCCGCGGAGGGCCGCGCGCCCTCGCGGGCCCGGCCCTGCTGGCGGGCGCCTTCGCGGCGCTGCCGCCGCTCACGGCCTTCGCGGCCTACTTCGTCGGCGTCCACGCCCCCGCCCACACCGCGGCGCTGATCGCCGACGCGGGACGGGCCCCGCGCGTCCGCGACGGACGCAGCGCCCTCCTGCGCGCGGCCCCGCTCACGGCCCTGACGATCCTGCTCGGCGCCGTCCTCTGGCCCTTCTACGCGGGGCCGCCCGCCGCGCGGCTCCTCACCCTCACCTTCCAGGGGCTCGCGGCGCTGACGCTGCCCCACATGCTGCTCGACGCGGGCCTCGCCTGGGCGGGGCGCGGGGAAGCCGTCCCCGACTCGACCGCGCGCTTAAGCCTTCTAAAATAAAAGGCGTCGAGTGTGGGAACCGGTCTCGCGCGGGCGGTGGACGGGAGCTGGCCATGGCGTTCGAGCGCAAGAATCCGGGCGATGTCGCGCGCAGGCTCGGCGCCCGGCGGGACCGCGCCCAGTCGGAGGGCGCGGCGGCCCGCGGCGCCGAGACGTGGCGCCGGGAAAGCTTCGTTCTGCCCCGCGAGGAGGCGCGCGCCGTGGCCCAGGACTGCTTCCACCGCTTCCCCAAGGCCGCCTACATGACCGAGATCGAGTCCTGGCGGGAACTCGCGGACGGGCGCATCGCCTTCACGATCCGGAGGCTGCCCACGGCGGATTGATCCGGGCGGGTTCGCGCGAGGCCGCCCGCCGATCAGCGGCTTCGCGGCGCTCCTCAGGGCACCGCTCGACCGAGGCCCGGCGTCCGGGTGCGCGGTGGCGTGCAGGGCCGCAGCCCTCAGGCGAAGCCGGCAGGTCGACGCGCCCCGCCGGCCGGAACAGGCGCTTCGCGCAGCGGGGGCCGGGCCGGGCTTGGCGGCGAGCCCACGGGCTCGCTCCATCGGCCCTTCGCCGGGCGCCGAGACCGGACCGTGGCTGGGGCGCGGCCGGCGAACGCCACCTCGGCCACTCGGGCAGGACCGGCCAGCCGCGGGATCGGTCACGCGTCGCCGAGGCCTGGAACCGGACCGGAGCTTGACACAGGTTTTCCGAGAGGCGGGGCGTTTCCGAGGCGAGCCGAGGGCGCCGGCCGACATCACCCGCGAGATGGCCGCGGCGCAGGCCGGGATCCTTGGGCCGGGGCTCCCCGTTCAGCGCCTCCGCATCGGGGAGGAGGCGATCGAGCGGGCGAACGGAACCGGGTCGTGACCTACGCCTACCCGGCCGCCTTGCGCTTGGTGTTCAGCGAGTCGAACAGCACGGCCAGGAAGATGACGGCGCCCTGGATGAACTGCACCCAGAACGGCTCGACGTTGTGCAGCGTGAGCCCGTTGTTGATGACGCCGATGAGCAGCACGCCCAGGATGGTGCCGAGCATGGAGCCGCGCCCGCCGAACAGCGAGGCGCCCCCGATCACCACCGCCGCGATGGCGTTCAGCTCAAGCCCCTGGGCCGCGATCGGCTGGGCCGAGTCGAGCCGGCCGGTGAGGATGACGCCGCCCAGGCCCGCCAGGCTGCCCGAGATCAGGTACACGGCGAGCAGCGTGCGCGGAACCGGGATGCCCGTCATGGTGGCAGCCTCGCGGTTGCCCCCGACCGCGTAGACCTCCGCGCCGAACACGGTCCGGCCCAGCACAAAGGCGCCCAGGAGCAGAACCGCGAGCGAGATCAGCCCCGCGACCGGCAGCGGCCCGACGAGGCCGCCGCCGATCTGGTCGAAGCTGTCGTCGAAGCCGAACACCGTGGCCCCGTTCGGCAGGATGAAGGCGAGGCCCCGCGCCATCGCCATGGCGGCCAGGGTGACGATAAAGGGGTTCATGCCCAGCACCGTCACGGCGAGCCCGTTGAACAGCCCGCAGGCACCCCCTACCCCGATCCCCACCAGCACCGCGAGCGGCACCGGGACGTGGGCCTGCAGCGCGAGGCCCGTGACGACGCCCGCGAGCGCCACCACCGAGCCCGACGACAGGTCGATGCCGCCCGTGATGATCACGAAGGTCTGCCCGCAGGCCACCACGGCGATCAGCGAGGTCGCGACCAGGATCGCCATGACGTTGGCGGTGGACAGGAAGGAGGAGGTCGACACCGCGAGGTAGGCCACGATGAGGAGGAAGACGATCAAAACCGTGAGGTCGCTCAGGTCGACCGCGAGGCGCCGGCGCGGCGCGGCCGCCCGTTCGAGGGGGCCCGCGTCCTTGGTGCTCATCGCTTCACCCGATCGCCGCCAGCGACATGATGCGGTCCTGCGAGAAGTCGGCGCGGCCCACCTCGCCCGCGAGCCGCCCCGCCCGCATCACGCCGATGCGGTCGCACAGGCCCAGGAGCTCCAGGAGGTCCGAGGACGCGATCAGCACCGCGGCGCCGGCCGCCGCGAGCTCGCCGATGAGGGTGTAGACCTCCACCTTGGCGCCCACGTCGACGCCGCGGGTCGGCTCGTCGAGCATGAACACTTTCGGGGCCACCGACAGGGCCCTGGCGAGCACGACCTTCTGCTGGTTGCCGCCCGACAGGCGCCGCACCTCCTGGCCGGGCGAGCGCGCGCGGATGCGCAGCCGGCGGATCGACCGGTCCGCGAGCCGGGCCACCGCGCGCCGGGACACGATGCCGAAGCGCGACAACCGCGGAAGCGTCGACATGCGCAGGTTGTTGCGGATCGAGAACGGCAGCACGAGGCCCTCCGCCTTGCGGTCCTCCGGGGTCAGCACCACGCCCGCGCCGAGCGAGCGGCGCGGCGAGCGCGGGCGGTGGTCCCGCCCCCCGATGCGGACCGCGCCGGCCGTCAGCGGCAGGGCGCCGAAGATCGTCTTGAGCACCTCCGTGCGGCCGGCGCCGACGAGCCCGGCCAGGCCGTAGATCTCGCCGGCCCGCACCGCGAAGGAGACGTCCCGGAACCGCCCGCCGCTCGCGAGGCCCGCCACCTCCAGGAGGACCGGGCCCGGGGCGACCTCCGCCTTGGGGAAGAACGCGTCGATGGGCCGGTTCACCATGACCTGGACCATGGCGTCCTCGGTCCAGTCGGCGGTCGGGCGGGTGTCCACGCAGCGCCCGTCGCGCATCACCGCGACCCGGTCGCAGATCGCGAACACCTCCTCCAGGTGGTGGCTGATGAAGATCAGGCCGACGCCCTCCGCCTTCAGGGCCGCGACCACGCCCTTCAGACCCTCGACCTCGTGCGCGGTCAGCGTCGCGGTGGGCTCGTCCATGACGATGATCCGCGCCCGCTGGGACAGGGCGCGGCCGATCTCGACGAGCTGGCGCTGGGCCAGCGACAGGCTGCGCACCTTCGCGTCCGCCGCGACGTCGAGGCCCACCCGGCCCAGCACGGCGCGGGCGTCGCGCAGGAGTTGGCCGCGGCGCACCGTGCCGAGCCCCGTGCGGGGCAGCGCGCCGGCGAAGACGTTCTCGGCGACCGTGCGGTCGGGGAACAGGCTCAGCTCCTGGTGCACGACCTTGATGCCGGCCTTCAGGGCGTCGCGGGGCCCCGCGGGCTCGAAGGGCGCGCCGTCGAGCCGGATCCGGCCCGCGTCCGCCCGGTGGATGCCGGCCAGGACCTTCATGAGCGTGGACTTGCCGGCCCCGTTCTCGCCCACGATGCCCAGCACCTCGCCGCGCAACAGCGACAGGGACACGTCGGCCAGCACGGGGACGCCCGCGAAGGCCTTGGAGACGCCCTCCATGTCGAGCAGCGGGGCCACGGCGCGAGGGCTCCCCCGCGGTCAGACGGACTCGCCCCAGAGCCCGTAGCTCTTCACCTCGGGGCTCTCGATGTCGGCCTTGGTGATGAGGATGTGGGGCCAGAACGCGTGCGGCGGGATCGCGGACTTGTCGCCGTTGAAGAACTGGTCGACGTATTTGACCGACTGCGACGCCATGGTGAGCGGGTTCTGCGACAGCGTCGCGTCCATGTCGCCCTTGCGGATGGCGGCCAGCGCCTGGCGGGTGCCGTCGATGCCGATCACCACGATGTGCTTCGGGTCGTCCATGGCCACGGCGCGCCCGGCCTGCCGGATGGCCCGGAGCGCGCCCACCGCGTTGTCGTCGTTGCCGTTGAACACCGCGTCGATCTGGCCGTTGGCGGCCATGATCTGGCTCATCAGGTTGAACGAGGTTTCCTGGTCGAACTTGCCTTCCTGCCGGGCGATCAGCTTGAGGCCGGGGTTCTCGGCCGCGGCCTTGTTGAACACGTCCATGAAACCCTTGTCGCGGTCGTCGCCCGCCGTGGTGCCGATCAGGCCCACCAGGTCGACCACGTTGCCCTGGATTTTACCGTAGCGCGTCTTGAGCGCGTCGAGGATGAATTGGGCGCCCTCGCGGCCCATGGCGACGTTGTCGGTTTCCAGGAAGTTGGTCTGGCAGTCCCCGCAGGCCGCGCCGCGGTCGAGCGTGAACACGGGGATGGTCTTCTTGTGGGCGCGCTCGACCACCGGCACGATCGCGTTGGCGTTGATGGGGTTGAGGATCAGCGCGTCGACGCCCTGGTTGATGAGGTCGACCACCATGGTGGACTGGGTGTTGGCGTCCCCGTTGGCGTTGGTGTTGAGCAGCGTCACCTGCGGGAACTGCTTGGCGGCGTCCACCACGCCCTTGGTCATGCCCTGGAAGAAGGGGTTGGCGAGCGTCGCAACGTTGTAGCCGACCTTGATCGGCTTGCCCGCGGCCCTCGCCGCGGCACCCGGCAGCAGGCCTGCCGCCGCCGCGCCGCCCGCCAGGGTCAGGAACTCGCGCCTGTTCGTCATGTCTCCCTCCCGTCGATGGCCGGCTTCAGCGTGGGGCTGCGCGACCGTTGCGGGACATGGAACGGGGTCGGGCCCACCCGTGTCAAGCCTAGATGACAGCGCAAACACCGGCGGGCGGGGCCGGATGAGGCCGGGGCTTCGAGCCCGGGCCGACGTTCGCCGACCCCGCGCTCCTCCCCCGCGAAGCTGCGGCATTTACAAACGACGGCGCGCGCCGGTTCTATCCTTCTCTCGCCCGAGGCGGGAGAAGCTGTCCGAAGGATGGACGAGGGTGGGACCACGCGTCGTGACGAACCCCCTGTCCGGCCTGTCGGCCACCGTCTCCCCGCAAGCGGGGCGAAGGGCGTCGCTCGGCACCGTTCGCTTTGGCTCAAAGCCGGAGTCCTACGGCGGCGCGTCCCAGAGCGAGCGCATGTGCCCTTTCGTCCGCGCGTAGAGGTCCAGGTAGATCGCGTGGTCGCGGTCGTAGACGGCCCGGGTGGCGGCGCGCGGCTCGACCGTCCCGACCACCGGGTTCATCCGGTCGACGTCGGACCGCGCGATCAGGCCCACCCCGATCCCCGCCAGGAGCGCCGAGCCCAGGGCGGCGCCGGTCGTGTGGCGGCGGACGCGCTGGGTCACGCCGGCGATGTCCGACACGGCTTGCACCCACATCGCGTTCTGCGCGCCGCCGCCCACCGCGTAGACGGTTTCGGGCCGGCACGCCTCGGCGAAGGTGTCGAGGTTGTGCCGCACGGCGTGGCCGATGCCCTCGACCGTGGCGCGGTACAGGTCGGCGCGCCCGTGCGCGAGGGTCAGCCCGAACACCATCCCGCGCGCGGTGGGGTCGTTCAGCGGCGTGCGCTCGCCGCTGAAGAAGGGCAGCACCAGGAGGCCGTTGGCGCCGGGCGGGCTCCGCGCCGCGGCCTCGGCGAGGCCGGCGAAGACCGCGTCCGTGTCGGGCAGGTCGAAGATCCTGCCGCGCCACCACTGCGTGAGAGCGCCGCTCGTGGCCAGGCCCCCCATCACGGCCCAGGTGTCGGGGAACAGGTAGGGGGCCGCCCAGTAGCGCGGGTCGGCCCGCGCGCCCGGCACGACCTGGACGAAGAAGACCGTGGTGCCGTACATGATCATCAGGTCGCCGGGCCGGGCCACGCCGACGCTGAAGGCCTCGCTGGCCGCGTCCACCGTGCCCGCCACCACGGGCGTGCCGGCCGCGAGCCCCGTCTCGGCCGCGGCGGTGGCCGTGACCGTGCCGATCACCTCGCTGCTCCAGGCGAGGTCCGGCAGCCATCCCGGGGGACAGATGGCCCGCGTTGTTTCCGGGTCCCAGCGGCGTCCACGCAGGTCGTAGCAGGGCGTGAAGCAGGACGCCGTGTAGTGGTCCACCACCCAGGCCCCGGTCAGGCGGTTGGTCAGGAAGGTGGAGCAGGTCGCGATCCGGGCGGTCCGGGCGAAGGTGTCGGGCTCGTTGCGCGCGAGCCAGCGGATCTTTGGGCCGACCGACTGGGTGGTGAGCGCGTTGCCGCAGCGCGCGAAGACCGCGGCCTCGCCGAGCTCGGCGTTGAGCGCGTCGATCTCCCGCCGGGCGCGCGTGTCGACGCCGTAGAGCACCGCCGGGCGGAGCGGGTGCCCCGCGGCGTCGACCGGCAGCATGCAGGGCCCGATGCCGCTGCAGCCCACGGCCGCGACCGCGCCCGGCGCGACCCCGCTCTCCCCCAGCAGGGCGCGGCTGATCTCAACGAAGCCCGCCCACCAGTCGGCCTCCGCGTCGTGCTCGGCGCGGCCGGGCGCGGGCACGCGCATCTCGTGCCGGCGCTGCGCGGTGGCCACGACCGTGCCGGCCTCGTCGAGCAGCACGCCCTTGCTGGAGGAACTGCCGACGTCGATGCCGAGCAGGTGGCGCACGGGGGCTTCAGGCCCGGCGCGCGAAGGAGAAGCCGGCCGGCATGGCGGCGAGCGCCGCGTGCAGCCAGGCCGCGAGGCCCGCGAGGTCGCGCAGGTCGCACATCTCGACCGGCGTGTGGGTGTAGCGGGTCGCGAAGCCCACGTCGACCGATGGGATGCCGTCGCCCACGAGCTGCACGTAGGAGGAGTCGGTGAGGCTGCCCGTGTGGGCGCTGCGCTGGAGCGCGAGGCCTGCTTCCGCGCCGACGCGGTCGAGGTGGCGCACCAGCGCGGGATGCGCCAGCGTGCCGTTGAGCGTGCCGCGGCCGTGGAAGCTGTAGAGGGCCAGCGCCGGCCCGCCGCCGAGCCGCAGCTCGCCGCGCTCGGCGAGGTCGGGCGTGTCGGAGGCCACCATGATGTCGACCGACACCGCGGCGTCGGGCCGGAGCCGCCGCGCCGCCACCATGGCGCCGCGCAGGTTGAACTCCTCCTGCACGCTGAACACGGCGTGCAGCGTCGCGGGCACGGGCCGCTCGACCGCGGCGCGCACGAGGTCCATCAGCACCGCGCAGCCCGCCCGGTCGTCCAGCGCCGCGCCGCAGATCCGGTGCGGGCCGAGGCGTGCGAACCGCGGCCGGTAGGTCACGGGCGCGCCGATGTCGATGCCCATGGCGCGCACGGCCGCGGCATCCTCGGCGCCCACGTCGAGGCGCAGCCTGTCGGCCGGGAGCACGAGGGCCTTCTCCTCGGGCGGGGTCGCGTGGTGGGCCTTCACGGCGACGACGCCCGGCACGGCCTCGCCGCTTCCGTTCGTGACCACGATCTCCAGGCCGGGCAGCACCCGCTCGGGCACGCCGCCGAGCCGCTCGACGCGCAAAAAACCGTCGGGCTCGATGCGGCGCACCACCAGCCCGAGCTGGTCGGTGTGGGCGAACGCCATGATCCTGGGCGCGGCCGGGTCGGCGCCGGGCACCGTGACGGTGAGGTTGCCGAGCGCGTCCACGTGCTGGTCGGGCGCGAGCGGCCGCAGCGCGTCCGCGATGGCGGCGCTGACAGGGTCCTCGGCGCCCGACAGGCCGGGGATGCCGCACAACCGCTCCGTCCAGGCCGCGAGGCGGTCCATGGCGGCTCGGAGGTCGTCCATGCCTGTTGGCCGGTTCGCGGTCACCGGAGCGACCGGACTTTTCGCATGAAGGCCTTCACGCGTTCGGGGTCGACCAGGTTGGCGAAGCGGCCGTCCACCTTGAAGGTGGTGCCGACCACCGCGCCGTCGGCGACCGAGAGCTGGCGTTCAATGGTGTCGACCCGGCAGCCGGTGTTGCACAGGACCGCCGTGCCGGGCACCGCGGCCTTGACCTGGCCCAGCACCTGCGTGTCGGCCTCGGCGCCGGCCGTGAGCCCGGATACGCAGAGCGCGTCGGGCGCGTTGTTGAACACCGTGGTGCGGGCGATGTCGACCGGGGATCGCGCGCCCAGGTAGGCGGCGGCTTCCGGGACGATGTTGTAGAGCATGCGCAGCCCGGGCGCCAAGGCGGCCCGGTGCCGGGCCGTCTCGCCCACGTTGGTGTTCCACAGGCCGAAGTCGCTCGCGTAGACGCCCGTGATGATCTCGCGCATGAACAGGGCGCCGGTCGCGGCCGCGAGGTCGATCGAGGCGATCGGGTCCCACAGGACGTTGACCCCGAACGGCACCCGGATGTCGCGCCGGATCTCGCCGATGACGCGGGCCATGGCGGCGGTCGTCTCGGGCCGGACCTCGGTCAGGTAGGGCAGGCTGAACTCGTTGGAGAACATCACGGCGTCGACGCCGCCGTCCTGCAGGTGGCGGAGGTCGTGCAGCGCGAGGGCGACCACCTTGTCCATGCCGCCCGCGCGGTCGTGGCCCGGGTCGCCCGGCAGGGCCTGGAGGTGGCACATGGCGATGATGGGCTTCGCCACCCCGAACATGTCCGCGAGCCAGGTCATAGGGCCCTCCGTTGGCGGGCGCCGCGGCGGCCTCAGGCCGCGGCCGGCGCCGCGGTGCCGGCGCGCAGCCGCGCCCGGTGCAGGTTGACGCGCTCGATCGCGATGGGCAGGCCGGTGCCCAGCAGGATCAGCGCGCCCACCACGAGGCGCTGCCAGTAGGTCGGCACGCCGATGAGCAGCAGCGACGAGTTGATCATGGTGATCACCAGCACGCCGATGATCGTGCCCGACACCGTGCCGTGCCCGCCCGTGATGCGCGCGCCGCCCAGCACCACGGCCGCGATGACGTTGAGCTCGCTGCCCACGAGGTCGAACGGGTTGGCGATGCGGATCAGCGTGACGTGGGTCACGCCCGCCAGCCCCGCGATGCCGCCCGCCAGCATGAAGATCGCGAGCTTGACGCGCCGCACGCTGATGCCGATGCGCTCGGCCGCCTCCTCCGAGCCGCCGAGCGCGTAGATCTTGCGGCCGAACATGGTGCCGCCCAGGATCAGCGACGCGAGCCCGGCCGTGAGGACGAGGTTGAGGAAGGCCATCGGCAGTTGCACGACGCGCCCGCTCGCCAGGTGGAAGGCCAGCAGCGGCTGCCGCGAGTAGGCCACCATCTCGGCCGGCAGGGTGCCGTAGTAGAGCGTGCCCACGAAGGTGAGCAGCGCGCCGCGGAACAGGCTCAGCGTCGCGAGCGTGACGATCAGCGTGGGCAGGCCCAGGAGCCCGATCAGCAGGCCGTTCACCAACCCGAGCGCCACCCCGATCGCGACCCCGATCGCGAACACCGCCGCCATGGGCAGGTGCAGGCCGGACACGATCAAGAGCTTGGTGGTGGCGTAGAGCGCGAAGGCCCCCACCGCCGTGAAGGACACGTCGATGCCCCCCGAGGCCAGCACGATCAGCACGCCGGTCGCGAAGATGCCCGTCACGATCGCGTTGCGCAGCAGGTCGACGAGGTTGGGGGCGCTGAGGAACACGGGGTTGGCGACCGCGAACAGGACCGCCAGCACGATCCCCGTGGCGAGCACGACGCCCTGGGGCGAGGCGGCCACGCGCGACAGGGTCCGGCCCATCAGGCGGCCTCTTTCGCGACCTGGGCCGCGATCTCCTGCTCCGTGGCCCCGCCGCCCTCGCTCTGCGCCGTGACGCGCCCGCCCGCCATCACCAGGATGCGGTCGCTGATCGCGAGCGCTTCGCCGATGTCGTCGGTCACCACCAGCACGGCCGTGCCGGCCGCGCGGAGCCCCACGAGCAGTTCGTGGATGTCGCGCTTCGACCCCACGTCGACCCCCACCGTCGGGCTGTTCAGGATGATGAGCTTCGGGCCCCGCTCCATCCAGCGCGCCAGCACGACGCGCTGCTGGTTGCCGCCCGAGAGCTGCACGACGGGCGCCGCGACGCTTCGGAGCCGGATGCGCAGCCGCTCGACCGCGGCCGCCGCGCGGCGCGTCCCGGCCGCGAGGTCGAGCCAGCCCAGGCGCTTGTCGCGGTTGAGGCTCGACACGGTGATGTTGTCGCGGATGGGCTGGTGGAGGAACAGCCCCTCGGACAGGCGGTCCTCCGGCACGTAGGCGATGCCGGCCGCCATGGCGTCGCGCACGGACCGGAAGCGCCGCGGCCGTCCCGCGACCGCGAGGGTGCCGCGGTCGGGCCGCGTCGCGCCGAACAGCGTCAGGGCGAGCTCCGTGCGGCCCGACCCGAGCAGGCCCACCACCGCCACGATCTCGCCCGCGTGCAGGTCGAGGTCGACGTCGCGGTAGGCGCCGGTGCGGGTGAGCCCGCGGGCGGACAGGAAGGGCGCCCCCGGCGCGGTCGCGTCGCGGGCCACGCGCTGGCTCGCGACGTCGCGGCCCGTCATGGCCGTGACCAGGGTCGCGGGGGTGAAGGTCCGGGCGGGGCCTTCGGCCGCGACCCTGCCGTCCCGGAGCACCGTGACGGTGTCGCACACCGTGAACACTTCCTCGATCTTGTGGCTGACGAAGAGGAAGGACACGCCGTCGCGCTTCAGCGCCGCAACCAGGCGCAGGAGGGTGTCGACCTCGTTCCGGGTCAGCGCCGTGGTGGGCTCGTCCATGACCACGACCCGGGCGTCGTTGGCGAGCGCGCGGGCGATGGCCACCACCTGCTTGGCCGCGACCGGCAGCGTTTCGACGGGCTCGTCGAGGTCGAGCGCGACTCCCATGCGCTGGAGCGTGGCGGCGGCGAGCCGGCGCCGCTCGCCCCGGTGCACGAGCCGGTGGCGGCGCGCGGCCGCGCGGAGGAAGGTGATGTTCTCCCCCACCGTCAGGTTGGGGAAGAGCGAGAAGTCCTGGTAGATCACCGACAGGCCGGCCGCGATCACGGCCGCGGGGTCGGTGCCGGCCACGGGCCGGCCGAACAGCCGGACCGTGCCCGCGTCCGCGGCCACGACGCCCGACAGGATCTTGATCAGCGTCGACTTGCCCGAGCCGTTCTCGCCCGCGAGGCAGCGCACCTCGCCCGCGCCCAGCACCACACCCACGTCCTGCAGCACGCGCGCGGGCCCGTAGGCCTTGTGGATGCCGCGCATGTCGAGGACGGGGTCAGGCAACGGCGCGCGACCGCGGGGTCGTGACCATCGGGGCGGACGGGGCCGCGGCCGCGCGGGGGCTCAGAAGTTGAAGCTCGACAGGTTGTCCTTGGTGCAGTCGACCCAGGCCTGGCCCGTGATCACGTGGCCCTTGAGCGTCACCTTCTCGTAGCCGTCCTGGCCGAGGTTCATGCCGTCCTCGACCTTCTTGCCCTGGAGCGCCATCACGGCCACCTTGTCCACCACGTAGGCGGCCTTGGCCGGGTCCCAAAACGAGATCGCCTTGATGGTGCCGCTCGTGATGTAGGGGCCGGCGATCGAGGGCAGGCTCGTGCCCACCACGCTCACCTGGCTGCCGAGCCCAGCGTCCTCGACCGCGAGCGCCGCGCCCGCCACGTCGGTGCTGGCGCTGCCCTGGATGCCCTTGAGGTTGGGGTGCGCCTGCAGCAGCTCCTTGGTCTTGGTGTAGGCGACCTGCTGGTCTTCGAGGCTTTCCTGCTTGTCGGCCACCAGCGTCATCTTGGGGTATTTCTCCTTCTGGCGCGCGATGGCCGCGTCGACCCACTGGTTGTGGGTCTTGGCCGTCAGGTGGCCGACGAACACCGCGTACTCGCCTTCCTCGCCCATGGCCTTGGCCAGGTTGTCCATCAGGTGCGCGCCGAAGGCGGCGTTGTCGAAGGCCTCGACGTCGTAGGTCACGTTCTCCAGGTTGGAGCCCTCGTGGCCGATCACGACGATGCCGCTGTCGAGCGCCTTCTTGAGCACCGGCTCCATCGACTCGGGCGAGTTCGGCACCACCGTGATGGCGTCGACCTTCTTGGCGATCAGGTCCTGGACGATCTGGTTCTGCAGGGCCGCGTCGGCCGAGGCGGGCCCGACCTCCGTGGCGTTCTGCCCGGTGTCCTTGGCGAACTGCTGCACGCCCTGGTCCATCCGGTTGAACCAGGCAACGCCGGCGATCTTCACCACGGTGGTGATGGAGGACGGCTTCGACTGCGCCCGGCCCACGGCCGCCGTGCCGCCCGCGAGCGCCAGCGCCAGGCCGGCCGCGACGAGCTTGTGCTTGAGCCTCACGGTGATCCCTCCAAAAGTGCCCCGCTCTCGCGTCGGGTTGATGTTTGCGCTGTCACGAGCGCCGGTTCCTTTGTAGCCGGCAACGCACCACCCGTAAACGGCAGATCGCCCGGTCGCTGGCGGCGCATCAGGCGGGTCGGCGCGCCAGCCAGACGGACAGCCGCAGCCGGCCGGCCAGGACGCGCAGGGCCATCACGATCACGAGCAGCAGGCCGAAGCACAGGTCGCGCAGGAAGGCGCTGAACCCCAGGAAGTTCAGCGCGCTCGATATGATCTGGAGCAGCAGCACCGCGAGCACGATGCCGGTCACCGTTCCCGAGCCGCCCGACGGGTTGACGCCGGCCAGGATGTTGATGAGCACGACGAGGAGCACGTAGGACGTGCCGTAGTCCGCGTAGGCCGAGTTGGCGTGGCCCAGGATCAGCAGCCCCGCCAGGGCCGAGACGATTCCGCTCGCGACGTAGACCGCCACCAGCAGGCGCCGCTCGGGGATGCCGGCGAAGCGCGCCGCGACCGGGTTCGCGCCGTAAAGGCGGGCCTGCACGCCGACGCTCGAAAAGCGCAGGACGAGCCCCAGCGCGACCAGCACGGCGACGAACACGATGAGCGGCATCGGCAGCCCGCCAGGGGCCGCGTCGACCGCGGCCGCGTACCAGTCGGGCAGGCCCGTGACGGCCGGGCCGCCCGTGATCACGATGCCGAGCCCGCCCACGGCCTGCATGGTGCCGAGCGTCGCCAGGATGGCGGGCAGGCGGAAGACCCCGATCAGCGCGCCGTTGACCACGCCGCAGCCGGCGCCGGCGGCGAGCGCGAGCGGCACCGCCAAGCCCCCGTGCCCACCTTTCAGCAGGAGCGCCGCCACGATGGAGGCCAGGTTGGCGACGCTCACCACCGACAGGTCGATGCCGCCCGACAGCATGGTGGGCAGGATCGCGAGGGCCAGCAGGCCGAACTCGGGGAACTGGAACGCCATGGAGCTGAAGCTCGCCCCCGACAGGAAGCTCGGGTTGACCAAGCCGACCCCGGCCAGCACCAGCGCCGTCAACCCGAGCAGGGCCGCGAGGTAGGATCGCGTGCCGTCGTCCGTCCGCACCACGTCAAGCCCCCAAGCCCTGCGCGTCCCGCGTCGTTCGCGCCGCCGTTGTCCGACCGGGGCCCGTCCCGGAGCGCCTTCCCGTCGCCACCTGTCGGCGCGGGTGGATCGCGGGTCCCGGCGCCCTGGCCGCCGCGGTCGGGTCGGGCCCCGTCCGCGCGAGGTGGCTCGGGTCGAGGGTCATGCCGATCCCGGGGCCGACGGCGTCGCCGCGGCGGAACGGGGCTCGGGGCGGCAATGCGGGGCGCGAGACCAGCCCCCGCCGGCCATCTCGACGCCGAGCGCGACGCAGGTGTCGAGCATGGCCGCGAGGGGCAGGTCGCCCATCCCCACCCCAGGACGTCGCCGCGCCGGGCACCTTGCGTGTTTCCCAAGGTGCGTGCACCGTCTCGACCTCCCCGCCCGCGAGACTACCCTGCCGTCCCGCGCGAGCCAAGGCGCCGCCGGACCTCGTGGACAATTGCTGCTGCCTCAGGTCAGGGGCGGCACGCCGGGCCGGCGCGTGAACGCGGCCGCGATGACGCCAGCGAGGACGACCACGCGCCCGGCGGGGAAGGGCACCGAGGCCGCGTGCCGGACAGCGGTCCGACCGGGCGGGCGGCACCGTCGAGGACGCGGGCGGCCGGACGCCTCGCCCACGACCGGTCACGACCGGCTTGGGCGCCGCTGCAACGACGCCGCCGCGGCCCGCACCCTGGGCCGCCCCAAGACGCCGAAGGGCCTCACGCCCCGAAGGTTTGTCCGCGAATGCTGGACAACCGGACCGGGCCGCCCCACCCTCAACCCGCCCCGCAAGGGCCGGGACCGGACACCATCGGGGTCCCGTCGCCCCACGGCTTGTCGGATCGGATCGCAATGGCTCCCGTACTTGTCACAGGCGCGGCCGGGTTCATCGGCTTCCATCTGGCCCGGCGCTACCTGAACGAGGGACGTGAGGTCGTCGGGCTCGACAACGTCAACGGCTACTACGATCCCACCCTGAAGGAAGCGCGCCTCGACGTGCTTCGACCAAGCTCCGGCTTCACCTTCGCACGCCTCGACCTCACGGACCGCGAGGGCCTGCAGGACCTTTTCGCCCGGCACCGGTTCAAGACGGTCGTGCACCTGGCCGCACAGGCGGGCGTCCGCTATTCGCTCGACAACCCGCACGCCTACACGTCGAGCAACGTCGAGGGCTTCGTCACCATGCTCGAATGTTGCCGCCGGCACGGGGTCGAGCACCTCCTCTACGCGTCCTCCAGTTCGGTTTACGGGGCCGTGACCGCGATGCCCTTCTCCGTGCACCAGAACGTCGACCATCCCTTGAGCCTCTACGCGGCCACCAAGAAGGCGAACGAGTTGATGGCGCACTGTTACAGCCACCTGTACGGCCTGCCGACCACGGGACTTCGCTTCTTCACCGTTTACGGGCCTTGGGGTCGGCCGGACATGGCGCTGTTCTTGTTCACCAAATCCATTCTGGGCGGCGAACCCATCCAGGTCTTCAACAACGGCGACATGCAGCGCGACTTCACCTACGTGGACGACGTCGTGGACGGGGTGCGCCGCCTCGCGGACCGCGTCGCCCAGCCGAACCGCGATTGGAGCGGCCAGCATCCCGACCCGGGGACCAGCGCCGCGCCCTACCGGCTGCACAACATCGGCAACAGCAGCCCGGTCAAGCTGATGCGCCTGATCGAGGCCTTGGAACGCAAGCTCGGCGTCGAGGCCAGGAAGGTGATGCGGCCGATGCAGCCGGGCGACGTGCCGGCCACCTACGCGGACGTGTCGGACCTCGAAGAGGAGGTCGGTTTCCGCCCCTCGACCTCGATCGAGGAGGGTGTCGGGCGCTTCGTCGACTGGTACAGGGACTATTACCGGGTTTGAGCGGGCTCGCGTGGGGTGCGCCGCGGTTGCGCCTTCTCGGACGCGGCGTCGGTGCCGCGCTCCGACGTCGAGCGCGGCTGGGGCTCGATGAGCTTTCTTGGAACGCGGGCGGGCAGAAAGGACGCTTATGCCGGGGGTCGGGCCGCCAGCGGACAAACGCAGGATCGCCGTCGTCGGGCTCGGTTACGTCGGCCTGCCCGTGGCCGTCGCCTTCGCGCGCAAGGGGTTCGACACGGTCGGGTTCGACATCGACGGCCGGCGCATCGGGGAGCTGCGCCGCGGGCATGACGCGACGCGCGAGGTCGAGCCGGACCGGTTGGCCGACCTGCGCACCCTCGTGCTGACCAGCGCGGCGGACGACCTGCGCGCCTCGGACTTCTTCATCGTCACCGTGCCGACGCCGATCACCGCCGCGCGCGTGCCGGACCTCGGCGCCGTGCTCGCCGCCACGCGCACGGTGGGGACGGTGCTGAAGCGGGGGGACATCGTGGTCTACGAGTCCACGGTCTACCCCGGCGCGACGGAGGAGGAGTGCCTAAAACTCCTCGAAGCCGTGTCCGGGCTGAGGGGAGGGCAGGATTTCGCGCTCGGCTACTCGCCCGAGCGCATCAACCCGGGGGATCGGGCGCACCGCTTCGAGAATATCGTCAAGGTCGTGTCCGGCCAGGATGCCGCGACCCTCGACATCGTGGCCGCGACCTACGGGGCCGTGATCGAGGCCGGGGTCCACCGCGCCCCCTCGATCAAGGTCGCCGAGGCCGCCAAGGTCATCGAGAACGTGCAGCGCGACATCAACATCGCGCTGATGAACGAGCTCGCGCTCATCTTCTCGCGCCTGGGGATCGACACCAACGACGTGCTCGAAGCCTCGGGCACGAAGTGGAACTTCCTGCCCTTCCGTCCCGGCCTGGTCGGGGGTCACTGCATCGGCGTCGACCCCTACTACCTCACCCACAAGGCCCAGGTCATGGGGCACCACCCCGAACTCGTGCTGGCCGGCAGGCGCGTGAACGACGGCATCGCCCGGCACGTCGCGACCGAGTGCGCGCGGCGCCTGCTGAGGCGGGGCCTGGCCTCGCCCCGCGCCACCGTGCTCGGGATCACGTTCAAGGAGGACATTCCCGACATCCGCAACAGCAAGGCCGCCGACATCGTCCACGGCCTGGAGGGTTTCGGGATCGAGACGCAGGTCTACGACCCGGAGGCGGACGGCGACAGGGTGCGCGTCGAGTACGGCTTTCCCCTGACCCCGCGCGCCCGGCTCGAGCCGGCCGACGCCGTCGTGCTCGCGGTCGGCCATCGCTCGATCCGCGACGACGGCTGGCGCGGGATCTCCGCCCTGCTCACCGACGGCCGGGGCGACGTGCTGGACGTGAAGGGCGTCCTCGATCGCGCGACCGTTCCCGACGGGATCTCGCTCTGGCGACTGTAGGGCGCGCCGCCCCCTTGCCGTCAGATCTCGGCCGCCCGCTCCTCCGGCCCGCCCAGCCGCGCCGCGGCGGGCTCGAACCCCGGGGCGACGCTGTCGTTGGCGGGTCTCGGGGCGGCCCGGCGCAGGTCGCGCCGCCGCTCGCGGATGGCGGAGCGGACCTGGTCCACCGCCATGTTGAGCGCCGCCACCCGGCGCTCGTCCAGCGTGCGCAGGCAGCGCTCGTCGAGGGCCGCGGCCACCACGCCGTCCACCTCGTCCTCCATGGCGTCGAGCCGGGCCGCGGCGGCCGTGCCGCGCACCTGTTTCAGGATCGCCAGCAGCGACGCCAGGAGGTCCTCGACGCGGGCCGAGCCCCGCGCCCCGATGCGGCCCGCGACCGCGGTCAGGCCCGAGGCCATCACGCCGATCGCCATGGCGCCGATGTAGATGAAGTCGCTGTAGCGGTCGAGGAAGGTTTCCTCCTCGTCGTCGATGTAGTCGGCGGCGCCGGGGTGGACGGGGAGCGCCGCCCCCTTGTCGGTGGAGGGCGCCTCCATGCGGCGCGCGGAGGGGGCCAGCTCGGCCAGCGCCACGCGCTGGGTCAGCAGAAAGCGCGTGAGGGAGGCGACCGTGTCGTCGCCGAGGTCCATGCTCGCCACCAGGCGGTAGGTCACGCCCAGCGTGTCGAAATCGTCCTCGGGGCGCGGCGGCGTGCCCCCGAAGGAGCCGCGGACGACCTCCAGCTTGTCGTAGGCCGTGGTGCGCTGGGCGACCGCGGCGGCGTCCTCGACCGGCAGAAACACGGGCGGGCCGTCGCCGGCTTTCGCGACCGCCTTGACGGCCGCGGGCACGAGGCCCTCCGTCACGGGGCCCACCGCGAACACGGCGTCGACCTGCTTGCCCGCCAGCGCCGCGCCGAGGCCGTCCAGGCTGAGCGGCACGGCGGTCACGGCGCCGGCCGCCACGTCGACCTGCCCCAGGGCCGCCTCGAAGATGTGCGCGTCGCCGGGGCGGTCGGACAGCATGCCGACGCGCCTGCCCTTGAGGTCCTCGACCTTGCTGACCTCGCCGCCGCCGGGCGCGAGCAGCACGGCCGCGTCCTTGTGGGTGAGCACCACGGTGCCGCCCTTGGACGGCATGGCGACGTCGGCCCGCACCACGGCCAGGTCCGCCTGGCCCCCGTCGAGCGCCGCCGAGGCCGCCGCGACGCCGCTCTCGGGCAGGATCCTGAGGCGGAGGTCGTGGTGGCGCCGCTTGAGCAGCTTGGCCGCGGCCCCCATCAGGTCGGCGTCCTCGGTGTCGGCGGAGGACACCGCGACGGTCAGCACCGTCGGCCGCTCCACGAAGAACACGGTGGCGGCGACCAGCCCCGCGGCCAGCAGCAGGCCCACGCCCACGCCCATCATGATCCGGCCCCGCATGCCGCGCGCCCTCCGGTTCCGCTCTTCCGTTCTGCCGAGGGTATCGGCCCGGGGCGAGGCGGTTCAAGGGCCGCGGGCGGGCGCGGGCGCGGCGGAGGCGAGGTCGAGGGTCAGGAACAGGCTGGCGGGGTCGGCCGCGTAGGGCGGGAACGGCGGGCAGTCCGTGAACCCGTGGCGCCGGTAGAGCGCGTGGGCGGGCTCGAAATAGGCCCACGACCCGGTTTCCAGGCTGAGGCGCCGGAGCCCGCCCGCCCGCGCCCGCGCGATCAGGTGCCGCAGCACCGCGCTTCCCGCGCCCCGCCGGCGCGCCCCCTCGGCGGTGTGCATCGACTTGACCTCGCCGTGGTCGGGCCCGAGCCGCTTCAGCGCCCCCACCGCCAGCAGGTCCTCGCCCTCCCAGACCGTCCAAAGCTCGATATCGGGTGCGCGCAGCCCTTCCAAATCCAGCGCGTGCGCGCTGCCCGCCGCGGTTTCGGCGCGCGCGCGGGCGAGGTGGGTCTGCAACAAGGTTCTCAGACGGGCGTCGTCGAGGTCGCCGGGGATGATGCGCATGAACTCAGTGTCCACCTGAGGAAACTCGACCGTGATCTCGGGAGAGATTTCTATCACTACTTTGGCATGGTATCATCGAGGTGGGCTGGCGAGGGCCGCGTTGCGAGGCGGGCATCGGGCCGGCGGTGGACGGCTGAGGAGCGCCTGGCGGAGCGCGGGCGGGCTGGGCTGCGGCGGGGGCTGGCGGCCGCCGCCCCTTCTGGTCCACCCCGGGTCAGCCGCCGCGCCTGCGGGAGCGCGACCGCCATCGTGACCGTCAGCGCGTGCCGGTGCAGCCCTGCCCAGGAGCGGCCCTCGAAGTGGTCGAGGCCGAGGTCCTCCTTGATCTGCTGGTGAGCCTGCTCGCAGACCCGGCGCCCCTTGATGGCGGCCGCCAGCGTGACGAGGCGGGCCGTGGCCGGCAGGTTGGGCAGGGCGTCCTTGGTTTCCCCCGAAGCCCGGCCCTCGCCCGCGACCCACCTCTCCTCGCCCGGCAGGTGCTGGGCCGGCCGGCCGCGGCCCTGCTGGGCGGGGCCGTCGGCCACCCGCAGCCGCAGGGCCGCGAGCCGTCCCCTGGTGCCGCGCCGCCAGGAGATTCGCCGCCAAGGAGCCGGGGCCGGCCCGGCTTACGCGCAGGCCGATACCACACCGCGCTCACGACCTGCTCGCCAAGGCGCCGGACTTGGGATTCCGCGCTTCTTTATCGTTTAATTTCACAAACTTAACCGGACCGGGCCATAGAAATGACCCCCGCCAGCGGTTACCCGACGCCGCAGCTTCGAGTAGCTCGGATCGCCCCAAAGCAGCTAACTTGTTGATTTTCACAGCGTGTGATGGTGGGCGCACAAGGGCTCGAACCTTGGACCCGCTGATTAAGAGTCAGCTGCTCTACCAACTGAGCTATGCGCCCATCACGGGCCCCGCGAGCCTGGCCCGCCGAGGGAGACTGGGCGTTTAGCAAAGGCGCGGGGCGCTGTCCAGAGGGGCGTCACGCGCCTCCTCAGGGCTGCCAGGCCGGGGCGGCCTCGCGCGGCGCGGCCTCCCGCCGACGCGCCTCGACCGCGTGCAGGACCTGCCCCAGGGCGTCCCGCACGCCCGCGCCGGTGACGGCCGACAGCTTGAGGGGCGCGCGCCCCGCGGCGCGCGCGAGCTTGGCCGCCTGGCTCCTGAGCGTCGCGGGGTCGACCGCGTCCACCTTGGTGAGGGCCACGATCTCGGGCTTTTGGGCCAGGCCCGCGCCGTAGGCCTCCAGCTCGCGGCGGATCGTCCGGTAGGCGTGGCCGGCGTGCTCGCCCGTGGCCTCGACCAGGTGCAGCAGCACTTCCGTGCGCTCCAGGTGGGCCAGGAAGCGGTCGCCGAGCCCCAGGCCCTCGTGGGCGCCCTCGATCAGGCCGGGGATGTCGGCCAGCACGAACTCGCGGTCGTCCACGCCGACCACGCCCAGGCCGGGGGTCAGCGTCGTGAAAGGGTAGTCGGCGATCTTGGGCCGCGCGGCCGAGACCGCGGCCAGGAAGGTCGACTTGCCCGCGTTGGGCAGGCCCACCAGCCCCGCGTCGGCGATCAGCTTCAGGCGCAGCCGGATCACGCGCTCCTGGCCCTCCTGGCCCGGATTGGCGCGGCGCGGCGCCCGGTTGGTCGAGGTCTGGAAATGCGCGTTGCCGAAGCCGCCGTTGCCGCCCCGGGCGATCACCAGGCTCTGGCCGGGGGCCGTGAGGTCGGCCAGCACGGTTTCGCCGTCCTCGTCCAGCACCTCCGTGCCCTCGGGCACGCGCAGCACCGCGTCGGCGCCGCGGCCGCCGGCGCGGTTCTTGCCCATGCCGTGCATCCCGGTCTTGGCCTTGAAGTGCTGCTGGTAGCGGTAGTCGATCAGCGTGTTGAGGCCCGCCACGCATTCCACCACCACGTCGCCGCCCCGGCCCCCGTCGCCCCCGTCGGGGCCGCCGAACTCGATGAACTTCTCGCGCCGGAACGACACGCAGCCCGCCCCGCCGTCGCCCGAGCGGATGGAAACCTTGGCTTCGTCGAGGAACTTCATCGGGTGAGGCTTGACAGGGGGCGCCGCGCGCCCGGAGCCGGGATGTATGGTGCCGCCGCGGCCGCGATGCAATGCGCGCCCGACCTCGTAATTCCCCGCGCCCGCGTTTATTCTAGTGAAAACAGGTTGAAGCACGAGGGAGGAACCGACCGTGACCGCCATCCTGTTCCCCGAACCCGACCCCGCCATCCTGGCCCGCCGCGACGCCATCCTGGACGGGCTCGCGCGCCTCCTGCCGTTCGAGGCGCTGATCGCGGGCGAGAACGAGCGCCGCGCCTTCGAGACCGACGGGCTCACGGCCTACCGCCGGATGCCGCTCGCCGTGGTGCTGCCGCGCTCGACCGCCGAGGTGTCGGCCGTGATGCGCTTCTGCCACGAGCACGGCGTCAAGGTGGTGCCGCGCGGGGCGGGCACGTCGCTGTCGGGCGGCGCCATCCCGCAGGAGGACGCGGTGGTGATCGGCATCGCCAAGATGAGCCGCGTGCTCGACGTCGACACCGCCAACCGCCTGATCCGGGTGGAGGCGGGCGTCACCAACCTGGCCGTCACGGGGGCGGTCGCGCCCGACGGCTTCTTCTACGCGCCCGACCCGTCCTCGCAGCTCGCCTGCACGGTGGCGGGCAACATCGGCATGAACTCGGGCGGCGCGCACTGCCTGAAATACGGGGTCACGGCCAACAACGTCCTGGGCGTCACGGTGGTGCTGGCCGACGGCACCGTGGCGGAGGTGGGCGGCGGCCACCTGGACGCGTCCGGCCTCGACCTCCTGTCGCTCCTCGTGGGCTCGGAAGGCCAGCTCGGCGTCGTGACGGAGGCGACCCTGCGCATCCTGCCCATGGCGGAGGGCGCGCAGCCCGTGCTGTTCGGCTTCGACACGCCCGAGGACGCGGGCGCCGCGGTCGCGGCCATCATCGGCGCCGGCATCATCCCGGTCGCCATGGAGTACATGGACAAGCTCGCCATCGCGATCACCGAGGACTTCGCCCACGCGGGCTACCCGCTCGACGCCGGCGCCATGCTGATCATCGAGGTCGAGGGCTCCGCCGACGAGATGAGGGCGCAGCTCGACCGCATCGTCGCCATCGCGCGGCGGCACGGCGTCAGAACGGTCAAGGAAAGCCGCTCGGCCATGGAGACCGCCGCGATTTGGAAGGGCCGCAAGTCGGCCTTCGGGGCCACGGGCCGGGTCGCGGACTACATCTGCATGGACGGCACCATCCCGACCGGCAAGCTGCCGGAGGTGCTGGAGCGCATGAAGGCGATCGTCGACCGCCACGGGTTGCGCGTCGCCAACGTGTTCCACGCGGGCGACGGCAACCTCCACCCCCTCATCCTGTTCAACATCAACGATCCGGCCGAGCTCGCCAAGGCGGAGCAGGCGGGCGAGGAGATCCTGAGGCTGTGCGTCGAGGTGGGCGGCTGCCTCACGGGCGAGCACGGGGTCGGCATCGAGAAGCGGGACCTCATGCGCGCGCAGTTCTCGGACGTGGACCTCGGCCAGCAGATGCGGGTCCGCGCGGTGTTCGACCGCGCGTGGCGGCTCAACCCCGCCAAGGTGTTCCCGCTGGACGGGCGGCTCGCCGCGTGAGCGCCGCCCCGGTCCTGGAGCCCGCGAACGAGGCCGAGGCCGCGGCGGCCGTCGCCGAGGCCCGGGGGCGCGGGCAGCGGATCGCGATCCGCGGCGGCGGCACGCGGGCGGGGCTGGGGCGGCCGGTCGAGGCCGACGCCGTGCTGTCGACCGCCAAGCTCGCCGGCGTGACGCTGTACGAGCCCGCCGAGCTGGTGATCGCGGCGCGGGCCGGGACGCCGCTCGCGCGCATCGAGGCGGAGCTTGCGGCGCGCGGCCAGCGGCTGCCCTTCGAGCCCGTCGACCTCCGGCCGCTCTACGGCGCGGCGGGCGAGCCCACGCTGGGGGGCCTGGTGGCGGGCAACTGGTCGGGGCCCCGCCGCATCGCGGCCGGCTCCGTGCGGGACCACGTGCTGGGCGTGCGCTTCGTGAACGGGCGCGGCGAGGTGGTCAAATCGGGCGGCCGGGTGATGAAGAACGTCACCGGGCTGGACCTCGCCCGGCTGATGTGCGGCGCCCAGGGCACGCTGGGGCTGATGACGGAGATCACCCTCAAGGTGCTGCCCGCCCCGGAGGCGGAGGCGACCCTGGTGCTGGCGGGCCTGGACGACGGCCGCGCCGTCCAGGCGCTGTCGGCCGCGCTGGGCTCGCCCTTCGAGGTGACGGGTGCCGCCCACCGCCCCGCGGGCGTCGGCGGCCCCGAGGCCGAGACGCTGGTGCGCCTGGAGGGGTTCGCGGACCAGGTCGACTACCGGGCGGGCGCCCTCGCCGAACGGCTGGCCGCGTTCGGGGGGGCGGAGCGCCGCGACGGCGCGGCGTCCGCGGCCCTGTGGCGGAG
>CAXTDZ010000057.1:0-23550 GCA_964243035.1 uncultured Lichenihabitans sp. | reverse complement strand
CGGCCGCTCATAACGGTCTGGTTGGGGGTTCGAGTCCCTCCCGGCCCACCGGGCGACGCTTGCAGCCCTCAGGCGCACGACGCGGCCAGGGCGAGGACTCCGGCGCCGATCGGGGTCACCCGCCGCAGGCCGGCCTCGCCGCTTGACAGTCCATCAGATATATAGACTATCCTTTCAATCCAACCGTGGCCGTCGGACGGGGGCTGCGGACCTTTCTCATCTGTCGACCGACGCGTGCCATGACTGATCGGCGAACCGACACAATCGATGCATCCTGCTCGCGAGCCCATCCCGCGTCCGACCGGCGGTCCGCCACGGGCTGCCGCAGCGGCGGGACCGCGGCGCGGGCGTTGGCGGACGGCTCCGCGGTGGGCCGCCTCATGCGTGGGCTGGACGACCTCGCGGGTCTCGACCTGATCCTGTGCGGCCACCCCGCCCCCGTCCAGGCCGGATCGTTCGACCTGGACGCCGCGGCACGGTCCGTCGTCGCCCGGTTCCGCAGTGCCGCGGCGGTCCTGCGCGCCAAGCTGTCCGTCGATCCCCTCGCCTGAGCCGAGCATGGCGGCACCGCTTGAACTCGCCTGGGGCGCGGGCCCGTCCGCGGGCTACGACGGCCTCGCGGCCCGGTTCCGCCCGCTGTTCGACCGCATCCGCGAGGGGACGGTGGAGCGGGAGCGCACCCGCAAGCTGCCCGTCGAGGAAATCCGCGCCCTCAAGGAGGGCGGCTTCACGGCGCTCCGGCTGCCGCGCGAGTCCGGCGGGTCGGGCGCGAGCCTGCCGGACCTGTTCGCCCTGCTGATCGAGCTCGCCCACGCCGATTCCAACCTCGCCCAGGTGCTGCGCGTGCATCTCGGTTTCGTGGAGGAGGTGCTCTGCACGCCGGACGCGGCCAAGCGCGCCAAGTGGCTGCCGCGCCTCGCCCGGGGCGAGACGGCCGGCAGCGCGCGGAGCGAGCTCGGCAACGCGCTCGCCACCTTCGACACGACGGTCCGGCGGGAGGGCACCGGGTGGCGGCTCGACGGCGCCAAGTTCTACACCACCGGCTCGCTCTACGCCGACTGGATCCACGTCGCCGCGACCCGGGAGGAGGACGGCGCCAGCGTGACCGCGGTGGTCCCCCGCGAGGCGCCCGGCGTCGCGGTGCTCGACGACTGGGACGGGTTCGGCCAGACGCTCACCGCCAGCGGCACGGCGACCTTCGAGAACGTCCGGGTGCCGGCCGACGACCTCGTGCTCGACACCGAGCTGGTCCCCTACGTGGTGCCGTTCTACCAGCTCGTGCACCTCGCCACCCTGGCGGGGATCGGGCGGGCGGCCGCGGACGACGCGGCACGGGCGGTCGCGACCCGCAAGCGCGCGTACAGCCATGCCGCAGCCCCGCTCCCCAGCCGGGACCCGCAGGTGCTCCAGGTGATCGGCCGCGTGCGCGGGGCCGCCTTCGCGGCGGGTGCGACCGTGCTCAAGGCCTCCGAAGCCCTGGAGCGAGTGCACCGGGAGATCGGGGCCGGGCGGGACCATCGCCGGTCGCTCGCGGTGGCCGAACTGGAGAGCGCGCAGTCGCAGACCGTCGTGTCCGACCTGATCCTCGGTGCCACCGCGGTGCTGTTCGACGCGCTGGGCGCCTCGGCCGTGCTGAGAAGCGCGGCGCTCGACCGGCACTGGCGCAACGCCCGCACGCTGACCTCGCACAACCCGCGGATCTACAAGGAACGCATCGTGGGCGACTTCGCGGTCAACGGGACCGAGCCCCCGCAGCGCTGGCGGGTGGGGGAAGCGTAGGCAACCCCGGCGGTCGGCCGACGGCACCGTCCGGCGTGTGCCGGCGCTCCGCCCGACGCCGCGCCCTCCCCGCATCGGTGTCGACGTCGCGGGCCGCCGGGCGCGCCGCAGCGCTTCGGCTGCGGGTCGCGTCGCGGGGTCGTGACGGTTCAGGGATGAGGATTTTCCAGGCGCGAGACCGCGTCGGAAGCGTCGATCGAGGCGGCCCCGAACCGGGCCGGGGAGCCTTGCTCCACCCTGTTCACCCGTGAGTTGCGCCACTTTAACGGTGTATTGAACCTTTACGGCGCAAGCAGAAGGGCGGCAAGTGCCGCCGCCGTGAGACACGCCCATGCCGCTCAGCCGCCGCCGGCTCCTGCAGTCCGCCGCCGTCGCGGCAAGCGGAACAGCCCTCGGCCGGACCCTTGAGCCGGCCGCGACCTGCGCCGCCGGCCCGGCAGGCGGCAGCCTCGACTCGCTCGCCAAGGCGTTGAGCGGGCGGTTGCTCCGCCCCGGCGACGCGGCCTTCTCCGTGGCCGCCTGGCCGAACGCCAGCCGCTGGGCCGAGGTCAAGCCGCGCGCCGTCGCCCTCTGCACCGGACCGGGCGACGTCCAGGCCTGCGTGGCCTGGCTCCAGGGGCAGAAGGACCAGGCCAGGGACTTCGCGGTGCGATCCGGCGGCCACAACTACGCGGGGTTCTCCACGACCACCGGCCTGCTGATCGACGTGAAGCCGATGAACCGCGTCACAGTCGACCGCAGGACCGGAACCGCCGTCGTGGGCGCCGGCGCGAGCAACCAGGACGTGGCCGACGCGCTGCGCGGCACGGGCTTCGCCCTGCCCTCGGGCCGGTGCCCGACGGTGGGGACGAGCGGCCTCGTGCTCGGCGGCGGTTGGGGATTCTCCGCCACCAGGCACGGGCTGACCTGCGACAGCCTGCGCTCGACCGACGTGGTGACGGCCGACGGCGTCCTGCGCCGGGCCGAGGACGCGCCGGACGGGAACCCCGACCTGTTCTGGGCCTGCCGCGGCGCGGGAGGCGGCAACTTCGGCGTCCACACCTCCTTCACCTTCGACCTCTACGACGTGAACGGCGCGCGCGTGACGGTCTTCAACATCGTCTGGCCGGCAACCCGCCAGGTTGAGGTCATGCTGGCCATCCAGGCGGTCCAGGCGGAGAACGCCACCGCGCTCTCGACGCGCACCAAGGTCGCGCCGTCGAGAGCCGGCGTCCCGACCAGGAACGACCTGCGCGTCCAAACCTTCGGCCAGTTCTGGGGGTCGCCGGACCAGCTCAGGAGCGCCTTCGCGCGCGCGATCTCGATCGTCCAGCCGACGATCCTCGATGTCAACGGGTTGGACTACTGGAGCGCCCGCGACTACCTCGTCACCGACGACCCGCTCGGCTTCTACGACCTCCGGTCGCGCTACGTCCGGGAGGGCCTGAGCGGCGACGCGGTTGAGACCATGCTGACCCACATGGCGCGCTGGCCCGGCGGCTCGGTGCGCCAGGACAACATGGGCATCCTGTTCGCCGTCGGCGGCAAGGTGAAGGAGAAGACGCCGCAGGACACCGCCTACGTCCACCGGCAGGCCGACTACATCTTCGAGATGGAGACGACCTGGGGCCCGCTCGACACGCCCGCGGTGGTGGCCAGGCAGAAGGACTGGCTGGCTGCCTACTTCGAGGCCATGGAGCCCCACGTCGTCCAGCAATCCTACGTCAACTTCCCGAGCCGCGATCTTCCGGACTGGGAAAGGGCCTACTACGGCGAGAACCGCCATCGCCTGTCCCGGGTGAAACTGCAATACGATCCGGGCGACTTCTTCAACTACCCGCAGAGCATACCGCTGCCGCGGCGCACGAGCGAGCGGGGTTGAACCCGCGATGTCGGCCACGTCCCGCCCGTCATGCCGCGTCCGGGGATGCCGCCTTGCCGCGACCGTGCGGACGGGGGTCGCGCTCCTGTGGGCTCTCCTGCTGTTGTCGCCGGTCAGGATCGCCCATGCCCAGGACGAGGCCGTGACGTGGGCCGTCTACGATGCCCCGCCCTTCATGATGGCCGCGGGGCCGGACGGTGACCTGGGCGTGTTCGACCGGATCCGCCACTTCCTGGACCAGCGCCTGTCCGGCGCGCCGGCCCGCACCCTCCGCGCGCCGTTCCCGCGCATCCTGGCCTCGTTGAAGGACGGCGCCGCGCTCTGCTTCATCGGCGGCGTGGAAACGCCGGAGCGGGACGGCTTCGCGGTCTTCTCGGTGCCGATCGCGATGTTCTACCCGATGCGGGTCGTCGTGCACGCGCCGGAGGGCGGACGGCTCGAAGCGCGCGCCCCCCTGTCGCTGGCGACGCTGCTCGCGGACCGGACCCTGCGGACCAGCGTCCTGAAGGACCGGTCGCTCGGGAGCGACGTCGACGCCCTCATGCGGCAAGCCGCTCCGCTGCACGTTCATTCGGAGTTCGGGGAGGCGTTCCGCATGCTCTTCGCGGACCGGCTGGACTACCTGGTCGAGTACTCGGCCATCGCGGCCTACGGCGCGAGCCGCCTGGGGCAGGACGGCGCGTTCCTGACCCTTCCGTTCACCGAGGCGCCCGGGCCGGTGTTCAGCCGCGTCATGTGCCCGAAGAACGAGTGGGGCCGGCGCCTCGTCGCCCGCGTCGACGCGATCCTGCGCGCCGAACGAGGGTCGGCAGCCTACCGGCGCATCGTCGAGGCCTGGGTCAGCCAGGACGACCTGCCGACGATCCGCGACGTGTACGACCGCTCGTTCCTCCAAAGCGAGTAGGTCGGCCATGCCGTTCTCCCTGCCCCGCGACCCATCGCGCCCTGATCCGTCGCGAACGGCGATCGGCCGCTCGCTGGCGAGCCGGTTGTTGCGCGTGATCTTCGGATGCTACTTCGTGGTGGCCGTCGTGGTGACGGCCGGCCAGATGTTCACCGAGTACTGGAGCGCCCACCGACGGCTCGAAACCGACATCCAGGCCATGCAGCGGACCTTCAGCCGGGGGTTGGCCGACGCGCTGTGGAGCTTCAACGCGGGCGTGATGCACGGCATTCTCCACGGCATCGCCGAGATGCCGGTCGTCCTCAACGTCGAGGTGCGCGACGAGCACGGCCAAGTCCTGGACAGCGTCGAAAGCACGACCAACCGGACGCGCGACCTCCCCATCGTCGACCAGCCCCTCGAACGCCGCTTCGATCTCGTCTACGCGGACGAGAACGGGCAACCGCATCCGGTCGGCAGCTGGATCGTCCGGTCGAACGACGGCATCGCGGTTGACCAGGTCAAGGACACGCTGGTCGTCATCCTGGTCAACTCCATCGTCAAGACCCTGGCCCTGTGGGGCATCTTCTCGGTGGTCGTCCGCCGCATGGTGGGGCGTCCGCTGGGGCAGATCAGCGACTTCATGATGCAGCTCGACGCCGACAACCTCGGGTCCCGGCCGCTTCGCCTGAAGGCGCGGGAGAGCGGCGAGCTGCGCCTCCTGGCGCACGTCTTCAACACCATGGCGGCCAAGCTGCGCCTCGCCTTCGACCACAACGCCGCGCTGATGCGCGACCTCGAAAGCACCAACCTCACGCTGCAGGCCCGGGTCGAGGAGCGGACCCGGGATCTCGCGCGCCTCGCCCGGATCGACCAGCTGACGGGGGTCAGCAACCGTCGCGACCTCGACGAACGGCTCGACGGTGAGCTGATGCGGCTGGGGGACACGGCGAAGCTCAGCGTCATCCTGTGCGACATCGACCACTTCAAAGACATCAACGATCAGCACGGTCACGCGGCCGGGGATGCCGTGCTCGTTGCCTTCGCCAGGCTGCTGCGGTGCGAGGTGCGGACCGAGGACACGCTGGGGCGCTGGGGCGGCGAAGAGTTCATGATCCTGTGCCCCGGGCTCGGCATCGAGGGTGGGCGCGCCCTCGCGGAGGCCATGCGCCGGCGCGTCGCGGAAACGAGGATGCCGGCGGTCGGCGCGCGAACCTGCTCGTTCGGCGTCGCGGAGCTGCAGAAGGGGGAGCGCGCCGAGACCCTGCTGATCCGGGCCGACAGGGCGCTTTACGCGGCCAAACGCAACGGCCGCAACAGGGTCGAGGCGGACACGGAGGCCGCGCCCGTCGAGCAGCGGAGCGCCGCCTAGAGGTGGCTCGGATGGTCTGAGCCGCGCTGTTACACGGGTGGGCTTTTTCCCCCACGAGCCGGCTCGTGGCGAGAGGGGGTGAGGTTTCGGTGGTGGACGGGAGCCTTTCCCGGTCGCGCCCCGGCGGCCGGTTGCGGCAGAGCCGGGCAAGCGTGCGCTCTCCCGCCGCGACAGCAAGACCGACGGACCGCCGCCGCGGCCGCGATCACACGGCATGGCGGGCCGTTGTCGCACCGTAGACGTGCATGAACAGGTCGACCCCGCGGCGAACCCGCCGGTCCAGATCGTCACGGATCGCGGCGACATCGATGCCCAGAGCGAACTGGAAGTTCGTGAGGCCTTGCCAAAGCCCGAACAGGTCCTCGGCGGCGACGGAAGGGTCCAACGCGATGAGCTCTCCCCGCCGCATGCCCGCGTCCAGCAGCGCGGCGAGGTTGGCACGGGTCCGGCCGGGGCCGAGATCGTAGAAGTCGCGGGCGAGGGCTTCGTGCCTGCGCAGCTCGCCCGCTATGACGCTGTAGAAATCGATGGCCGTCTTGCTGGCGAGGAACGCCATGATGCCGGTCCCGAACACGCGGAGCTGGTCGGCGATCGGCGTGGCCTGATCCATCGCGTGGAGACCCTGCGCCTGCTCGATCCGCTCCATTTCCATGAGAACAGCGGCCCTGAACAAAGCAGTCCGGTCCGAATAGTGGCTGTAAAGGGTCACCTTCGACACGCCCGCCCTGGCGGCGATCGCCTCAACCGTCGTGGCCTCGACGCCGCGCTCCAGGAACAGCGACCACCCGGCCTCCAGAATGGCGCGGGCCTTGGCCTGGTCCCTCGGGCGACCGGCTGAACGCGGCGGTGTCGGGCGGTTCAACGCGCAACGGCCTTGACCGCCCGACGTCGTCGGACCATTAGTGGACGATACCGTTCATTATTATGCGGAGGATCGCCATGCCGTTCAAGGGTCACTGCCTGTGCGGCGCCGTCCGCTACGTGTCGAGCGGCGCGCCCGTGTTCATGGGCAACTGCTACTGCGCCGACTGCCGCCGCGAGAGCGGATCGGGGCACATCACGGCCGTGGCGGTGCCGGACCCGACCCTGGTGACAACCGGCGAGACCAGGGCTTTCACCAAGCCCGCCGCCAGCGGACAAACCATCCGCAACACCTTCTGCCCCGTTTGCGCCACCACCCTGTTCACGCATCCATCGGGCCTCCCGGGCCTCGCTCTGATCCGCGCCGGCACCCTTGAGGACTCAAACCAGGTCGCGCCGCAGGTCAACATGTCCGTCGCCTGCGCGCCGAGCTGGGACAGGCCCGCGTCCGGTCTGCGGGATTTTCCCGGCATGGCCTCGTGAAAGCCGCGCATGAAGCCTGACTACGGGATCGACGCCCCGGGCGTGCGCCGCGGCATGGTCACGGCCGGCGGCGCGGGCGCGGTCGTGGCGGGACTGGCCACGGCGGTCGCGGCGCCCCTGTCGGGGCCGCTCTCGACCACCGTGGCAACCGTCGCGGGCATCGCGGGTCTCGGGGCCGTGTACGGGTTCGGCATGGCCGCCTACATGACCTATGAAAGCCGGGTCGGGAAGCTGCGCGCGCGGGAACGGCTGCTCGACCTGGCGCAGGCCGTGGTTCCCTGGACCGGGGGCGAACACGTCTTGGATGTCGGCTGCGGCCGCGGCCTCATGACGGTGGGCGCCGCGAAACGGCTGACCACCGGCAGGGCGGTCGGCGTCGATCTGTGGCGGGCCGAGGATCAGTCCGACAACTCGCCCGACGCGCCGCTTGAGAACGCCCGCCGGGAGGGTGTGTTGGAGCGGGTGAGCGTCGAGACCGGGGATGCCCGCGCGCTGCCCTTCGCCGATCGCTGTTTCGACGTCGTGCTCTCGCACTGGGTTGTTCACAACCTGCCCGAGGCAGGGGACCGGGCGCGCGCCTTGGACGAGATGCTCCGCGTCCTGCGGCCGGGTGGGGTGCTCGTCCTGGCCGACATCGCGCACCAGGCCGACTACCGGAAACAGCTTGCGGCGCGGGGACTGGCCGGCATACGTGTGCATACGGGCGGGCCGGGGTCGCGGATCGCCGGCGCTCTGAGCGGCGGGTCGTTCCGGCCTCAAGCTCTCGCCGGCCGACGCGTTTGACCGCTCCCCCTCGCGGAGGCGATGCCGACCCGTGATCGGGCACGGGTGGGCGCGGGACCTGCTCGCGACGCGGGCACGGCTGCGCAACAGGCTTTCGGGTGGCTTGCTCATCGGGGCTGGCGCGGCGCAGGGAGGAGAAGACGATGAGCACCGCAACCCTGCTCGCCTTCGCGCTCGCCTTCTTCGTGTTCGCGGCCAGTCCCGGCCCGGACAACCTCACCATCGTGGCCCGCACGGTGTCCCACGGCGCGCGGGCGGGCCTCGCCTACGGCGCCGGCACCGCCGTCGGCATCTTGGTGTTCCTGAGCCTCGCAGCTTTCGGGCTGTCGGTGATGGCGGCCAGGATAGGCGTCCGGCTCTGGACGGCGCCGCCCGTCGTCCCCGATACGGCCACCACGGGGCGTGGGCGTGGCGCGGCCGGTGCGTTCCTGACAGGGATCAGCCTCAACCTGGGCAACCCGAAGATGCCCTTGTTCTACGTGGCGCTGCTTCCCAACGTGGTTGGGACGTCCTTGACGGTTGGCCAGGTCGGAGAGCTTGCCGCCATCATCCTCTCGGTCGAGCTCGTCGTGGTCGGAGGCCACGTGATCCTGGCGACGCGGGCCCGACGCTACCTGCGCACCCCGAGGCTGGTCCGAAGGGCGAGCCGAGGCGCGGGGGGCCTCATGATCGGCGCCGGCGTCGCGGTTGCGGCGAGCCGGTGAAGGTCGGGAAAGGCTTGGCTGACGACGCTCGTACGACCGGCGATCGCGCGCCATCGCCCCGAGGAAGGCCGTGGCCCGTCGCTCGGCGAGCCTGTCCGGTGCGCTGGCGACGGCAGATCCGTGTTTGCGAGGTGTGAACGAAGCACGTGGGCCTGGCGACCCCCATCACGATGTCCGGGCCGGCGTTCGCCGAGCGGTTGCGCGGTCTCGCGGAGCGGGACACGCGCGGGGGCCACGACGGCGTCGAGCCGCCGTTCATCTCCGCCTTCGTGTCGCGCCGACGCGAGAACGTGGCGGCATTCGCGACGCCCGTGACCGGCCTCGTCGTGGTCGTCCAAGGCCGCAAGCAGGTGCGGTGCGGTGCGTTCAGCCGCAGCTATGGGCCGGGCGAGGCCTTGCTGCTCGTGGCGGGATCCCGCGTCGACGTCGTCAACGAGCCCGATGCGGTGACGGGCACCTACCGGGCCCTGTTCCTGCGCTTCCCACGCGACCTCGTGATCGAGGCCGCGAGGCTGTGGCCGGAGTTCGTGGGGCGGTCGGAGCGCGGTGGCGACGTCAGCCCCACCGCGGCCCTGTGCGACGCCATCCTCCACGCCGGGGCGGCGCTGGCCGGCGCGTCCCGTCGCGTGCTCGGGCACCGCGTGTTGGAGGTCATGCTGATCCTCGCCGAGCAGGGCGCCTTACGCCTGACGCCGAAATACGTCGAGGGCTCGCTGGCCGAGGCCGTTCGCCTCCTGGTCCGTCACAAGCTCGACCGCGACTGGTCGGCGGCGAAGGTCGCCGCCTCGTTCGGCCTGTCCCAGGCGACGCTGCGGCGGCGGCTCCGGCAGCAAAACCTGTCCTTGCGCGACCTGCTGCTTTCCGAACGGATGCAGGCGGCGCGCATCCTGCTGTGCGACCGCGACGCAGACGTCGCGGAGGCGCTGGCCGCGACGGGCTATGCGTCTCGCTCCCATTTCGCCCGGCATTTCCGGCGCACCTTTGGCCTGTCGCCCGTGATGGCTCGCATGAGGCGGAGCGTCGCCACGTCGGCCTGATCAGGTCGGGCGCGGAATTGAACGCTTCCGGCACGCCGAACCGCACGCCCGACCCTACCGTGAGGCGGCTTGCTGTTGGGAGCCGTCATGTCGAAGCCGAGA
Source organism: uncultured Lichenihabitans sp. (assembly GCA_964243035.1). Taxonomy (GTDB): domain Bacteria; phylum Pseudomonadota; class Alphaproteobacteria; order Rhizobiales; family Beijerinckiaceae; genus Lichenihabitans. Next base: position 13,685 of record CAXTDZ010000057.1, on the reverse strand, counting down.
AGATCGCGTGCCGCGTGGGCCTGCGCCCTGTGGGTGGTCGCGAGTTGGTCCGCCCGCGCCGGTGAGCAGGCCCTCGCGGTCGGGCTCGACGCCCTGGACGCGCGCGGCCGTTTTACCGACGGCGCCGCCTTCTGCCCGCCGGCCGGCAATGCGACGAAGGACGTGAGCCCCGGGGTGACGTGGTCGCGCGGACCGGAAGGCACGCGCTCCTACGCCCTGCTGATGACCGACCCGGACGTGCCGGCCGATCTCACGCAGATCAACAGGCCGGGCACGGTGATCGCGCGCGAGGCGCCGCGCACCACGGTGTTCCACTGGGTGTTGGCCGACATCCCTTCGACCCTGACCTCCCTTTCAACGGGCGTTGAGAGCCGGGGATTGGTGCCCGGTGGCAAGCCCGTCGGCCCGACGCCGCACGGGCGGCGTGGCGCGAACGTGTTCACGACCTTCCTGGCCAACGTCGCGGGGATGGGGGGAACATACGGCGGGTACGACGGCCCCTGCCCTCCGGCGAACGACGAGCGCATTCACCGCTACATCGTCCGCGTTCTGGCCCTGGATATCCCAACACTCGGGCTGTCCGGGCCATTCACCGGCGCCGACGTGGAGCGGGCGGCGGCAGGGCACGTGCTCGCCGAGGGACGCGCCACGGGGACCTACTCGATACGCGCGGGGGCGAAATGAGCGGCGGCGACGTGATACCATCACGCTTGTTCGATCGGGACGCGGCCGATTACGACGGCCTCCGTCGCGCGCTGATCCCCTGTTTCGACGCGTTCTACCGCGCGGCGCTCGACGTGATCCGCCTGTGGCACCGCGGGGGGGCGATCCGGGTGCTGGACCTGGGCGCCGGCACCGGCCTGCTCTCCCACATGATCCGGGAGCGTTTTCCCGATGCCGGCTTCCACCTGGTCGACGGCTCTCCAGCCATGATGGAACGGGCACGACGGCGGTTCGAGGGCGTGCGCAACGTCGCGTTCCAGGTCGCCGACTTGGAAACCGTCGATCTGCAAGGTCCGTGGGACCTCATCGTGTCGGCTCTGGCGATCCATCACCTGGAGGATCGGGCGAAACGGGCGTTGCTGGCCAGGATGAACGCGTCGCTCCTGCCCGGCGGGCTCTTCGTCAACGCCGAGCAGGTGCTCGGCCCGACGCCTGCCCTTGAGGCCCTCTACGCGGCGCGATGGCTCGATGAGGTTCGGGCGGCTGGCGTTCCGGAAAGCGAGATCACCAAGGCACTGGAGCGCATGGCGCACGATCGTTGTGCGACGGCCGAAGATCAGGTGGCGTGGATGCGGGAGGCAGGCCTGGTCGATGTCGACTGCGTCTTCAAGTGCTGGCGCTTCGCAGTGCTGAGCGGCAAACGCTCCGAGCGGACCGACGCGTCAGTCCTGCCCCTGTGCCGACCTTCGGATGCGTGAGGGTGGTTCTGGCCGGAGGAGGCGGTTGCGTCGCGGGAGACCGGACTTGAGCCGAACGTGCGGGTGGACCCACGTCCGCTTCCCGCGTCGAGGCCGGCGACCGCTCGCCACCCCGTCTCGGTCGCTCGCGGCGGCTCCGGGCCGCCGCCGCCGGGGCTGCGACGCCGCCCTCTTCAACGGCACCGGCGCTTTTCCACCGACCGATGACGGCCCGGCGAGCCGATCAGGGCTCGATGGACGCCCGCGCGGGATCAGGTTAAGGTCTATCATCCGGACCATTGAAGGTCAGACGTGCTCCACCACCTGGACCATGCCATCGAGCGCGCCGCCGACGGGGCTTTCGCGTTCCTGGAGACGCTGGTCCGTGCGCCCAGCACCCCGGGCCACGAGCAGGCGGCGCTCGACGTCTTCGCGGCCGAGGCCGAGACGATAGGTCTTCACGTCCGGCGGCTGCCGTTCCCGAACGGCCCCTTGGCCGACGGGCGCGCCGGCGTGGCGCCGCCCACGGACTCGGTGAGCCCGGGTCGTTTCCAGGTGCTCGCCACCACGGTTGGCCGGGACGGTCGCCACGACGGGCCCCTGCACCTCCTGCTCAACGGTCACATGGACGTCGTGCCGGCGGGCTCGCCCGAGCTTTGGGCGTCTCACCCCTACGAGCCTGAGCGGCGCGGCGGACGGCTTCACGGTCGCGGGGCCGCCGACATGAAGTGCGGCTTCGCGACGGGCCTGCTCGCCTTGCGGGCGCTGCGGGAGGTCGCGCCCGACCTCTTCGCCCACCGCCGCCTCGGCTTCCTGGCGGCCGTCGAGGAGGAGTGCACCGGCAACGGCACCCTCAGGGCGCTGGTGGAGCACGGCGTCACGGCACCGGAGGTCGTGGTGCTGGAGCCCACCGGCCTCGGCCTGATGCTCGGCGGCGTCGGGGTGCTGTGGGTGGAGGTCGGGGTCGCCGCCGCCGCGGGGCACGCCCACGAGGCCGACGGCCGTCCCTCGGCGGTCGAGCTCGGCCTGCGCGTCGTGTCCGCGCTGCGCGGTTGGGCGGACACGCTGGCGCGGGAGGTGCCCGAGCCGGGCCTGCCGGCGGGAGCGCGCCCCTACGCGGTCAACCTCGGCGGCCTGCGGGCGGGGGACTGGACCTCGTCGGTGCCCTCGACCGCGCGCCTGAGCCTCCGGCTCGGCTTTCCGCGCGCTTGGACGCCTGAGGAGGCCGAGGCGCGGGTGCGCGAGGCCGTCGCGGGGATCGCGGCCGCGGATGCGGATTTCCGCACCGCCCCGACCGTGACGCTGACCGGCTTCAGGGCCAGGGGATACCTGCTCGACGCCGACGCGCCCCTGGTCCGCGACCTCGCGGCGGCGCACCACGACGCGCACGGCGCCGGGCCGGCGCTCTTCACGCTCGGCAGCACCACGGACGCGCGCACCTACATCGAGGCCGGCGTCCCGGCCGTCTGCTTCGGGCCGGTGGGGCACGACCTGCACGGCATCGACGAGGCCGTCGAGCTCGACAGCATCGTGGCCGCGGCCCGCACGCTGTCGCGCTTCCTGCTCGGCAGGTTCGCGGACGGGACCGGAGGAGGGTCGTGAGAACCGCCGCGGGAGCCGCTCGGCCCAGGAGGGCCCTCGCGGCGACGACGCCGGTCCGCCCCAGGCGCCCCGCCGACCTCCTGGAAACGCCCATCGTCAGCCGGACGGTGACGGATGCCGTGGTGGACCGCCTCGTCACGGCCGTGGCGCTGGGGGTCTACGTCCCCGCCCAGTCGCTGCCGCCCGAACGGGAGCTGGCCGCCATGCTGGACGTGTCGCGCGCCACGCTGCGCGACGCGCTCGGCCGCCTCGTCCAGGACGGCTACCTGGAGGTGCGGCGCGGCCGAACCGGCGGCACCTTCGTGCGGGCCAGTTGGGGGCCGCGCTCGGTCGCCCACGTCCGCCGGCAGATCCTGGGCCGCTGGTCCGAGTTCGAGCAGGTGTTCGACGCGCGGCGGCTGGTCGAGCCGCTGATCGCCCGCACGGCGGCCGAGCGCTGCACCGACGCCGACCGCGCCGCCATCGCCCTGGCGCTGGAGGCCTACGGGACGGCACCCGACCGGGACGCCTCGCGCCGGGCCGACGCCACCCTGCACGGCGCCATCGCGGGCGCCACGCGCAACGCCATCCTGGTCGGGCTGTCGCTGGATCTGCGCGCGCGCGTCAGCCTCAGCCTCGGAGCCGAGCCCTACACCCCGGACGTGCGGCGCATCGCGGTCGGCCAGCACCGCGAACTCGCCGCGGCCGTGGTCGAGGGCCGTCCGGAGGCGGCCGCCGCGGTGGCGGCGGACCATTTCCTGCTGTCCGAGACCCTGATCCGCGATCTCGCGCGGCGCATCCGCGAGGAGGAAGGCCGATCTGACGTGGGACCGGAGGGGCGCCGATGAGCCGCGGGCTCGCCTTCGTGCTGCGCCGCGTGCTGCTGACGCTGCCGACCCTCGTCCTGATGAGCGTCGTGGTGTTCCTGATCCTGCGCCTCGTGCCGGGCGATCCGGTCCGCACCATGCTGGGCTTCAGGGCCACGGACGCCAACGTGGCCGAGCTGCGCCACCAGCTCGGCCTCGACCGGTCGCTTCCCGCCCAGTACGTCGCCTGGGCGGGTGCCCTGCTGCGCGGCGACCTCGGCCGCGACATCGTCAGCCACGCGCCCCTCGCCGAGCTCCTGGCCCAGCGCCTGCCGGTGACGCTGGAGTTGACGGCCTTGTCCATGCTGCTCGCGGTCGCGGTGGGCGTGCCGCTCGGCGTCCGGGCCGCCACGGGCGGGCGCCGGGCGAGGTGGCTGACCGACGGCTTCGTGGTGTTCGGCATCAGCGTGCCGGACTTCTGGCTCGGCATCATGCTGGTGCTCGTCTTCGCGGGGCTGCTGGTCTGGCTGCCGCCCTCGGGCTACGTGCCGTTCGGGCGCAACCCGGTGGGCAACCTGCGCTACATGACGCTGCCGGTGCTGACGCTCGCGGTCGGCGAGGCCGCCTACATCCTGCGCACCACGCGCGGGGCGGTGGCCTCCGTCATGGGCCGGCCGTTCGTCGCCTTCCTGCGCGCCAAGGGCGTCAGCCGGCGACGGATCGTCTACGGCCACGCCCTGCGCAACGCCGGGCCCACGGTTGTGACCGTGGTGGGCATCCAGGTCGGCGTCCTGCTGGGCGGGGCCATCGTCGTCGAGAGCCTGTTCGCCCTGCCGGGCGTCGGTCGCCTCGTGGTGACGGGGCTCGTTCAGCGCAACTATCCCGTGGTGCAGGCCGGCGTGCTGGCGATCGCCACGATCTTCATCCTGGTCTCGCTCGTCACCGACCTCCTGGTCGGCGTCCTCGACCCCCGCGTCGCCGACGGGGCCGGGGCATGACCGCGGTGGCGGCCCCGATCGGGGACGGGCCCGCGGGCGCGCGACGCCGGCGCCCGCCCCTCGACGCGCTGTCCACCACCGGCTCGGCCATCCTGCTGCTGCTCGCCCTGGCGGCCGCCGCCGCCCCGCTGCTCGCGCCGCACGACCCGGAGGCGGTCGAGGTCAGCCGCGTCCTGGGGAGGCCCGACCTCGCCCACCCGTTCGGCTCCGACGTGCTGGGCCGCGACGTGCTGAGCCGCGTGCTGCACGGGCTCCGGGCGAGCCTGCTCGTCTCGATCTCGGCCGTGGCGGTCGCCACGGTCCTGGCGGTGCCGCTCGGGCTCGTCGCGGGTTATTTCGGCCGGCTCGCCGACACCGTGATCTCGCGCACCCTGGACATGATCCTGGTGCTGCCCGCGATGCTGCTGGCCATCGCCTTCATCGCCGTCCTGGGACCGGGCAGCACGGTGGCGGCGCTCGCCATCGCGGTGATCTACCTGCCCATCCTCGCCCGCGTGATGCGCACCAGCGCGCTGGTCGTGACGCGCCAGGACTACGTCGCGGGCGCCAGGGCGCGGGGCGCGAGCCACCTGCGCGTGCTGGCGACCCACGTCGCCCCGAACGCCATGGGGCCGGTGATCGTGCAGGCGTCGACCCTCAGCGCCTTCGCGCTGCAGCTGGAGGCCGGGCTGAGCTTCCTGGGGCTCGGCGTGCAGCCCCCGACGCCGTCCCTCGGCGGCATGCTGGCGGACGGCCGCGAGGTGCTCGTGCAGGCGCCCTGGGTGGAAGTGTTCCCGGGCCTCGCCATCGTGGCGGCCGTGCTCGGCTTCACGGTCCTGGGCGAGGGGCTGCGGCGCGCCCTTGATCCCCGGCACGTGGCCGAATGACCGCCGCGCTCGCCTTCCGCGACGTGCGGGTCCGCTTCGGCGCGGGCAGGCCCGTCGTCGACGGCGTGTCGCTGGACCTCGCGCGCGGGGAGATCCTGGGCCTCGTGGGCGAGAGCGGCAGCGGCAAGAGCACGCTCGCCAACGCCGCCATGGGGCTGCTGCCCGACCACGCCCGAATCGAGGGCAGCATCCGCGTCGCCGGGCGCGAGGTGACGGGCCTCGGCGAGGCGACCTTGCGCGCGATGCGCGGGCGCGAGGCCGCGATGATCGTCCAGGACGCCTCCGCGAGCCTCGACCCGACGTGGCCGGTGGGCGACCAGATCGCCGAAACGGTGCGGGCGCACCGGGCGGTGAGCCGGGGCGCGGCCCGCGCCAGGGCCGTCGAGCTGATGACCGAGATGGGCATCCCCGACGCGGCCTCCCGCTACGGCGACGCGCCCCACCGCCTGTCCGGCGGCATGCGCCAGCGCATCGTCATCGCGGCGGCGCTGGCGAACGACCCGGCCCTGCTCATCGCCGACGAGCCCACGACGGCGCTCGACGTCACGGTCCAGGCGCAGGTCCTGGACCTGATCGGCCGCCTCAGGGCCCGGCACGGCACCGCCGTCCTGCTCATCACCCACGACCTCGGGGTCGTGGCGAAGCTGTGCGACCGGGTGGGCATCATGCACGGCGGCCACCTGCTCGAAGCGGCCGCGACGGCCGACCTGTTCGCCCGTCCCTCGCATCCCTACACGCGGGCGCTGATCGCCGCCAACCCGGCCGGCGCGCCGCGCGGCTCGCGCCTGCCGGTGATCCCGCCCGAGTGGAGCGTCGAGGGCCTGCACGCCTCCGAACGCCGCCGCGAGGCCGAGCGCCTCGCTGCCGGCGCGGAGGCCGCCGGTGGCTGATCTCCTGCGCGTCGAGGCCCTGCGCAAGGCGTTCCCCGCCGGCGGCTCGCCGTGGCGCCGCCGGCACGCCGCGGCGCTCGACGGGGTGTCGCTGCGCCTCGACCGGGGCCGCACGCTCGGGCTTGTGGGCGAGTCGGGGAGCGGCAAGAGCACGCTCGGCCGCTGCATCCTGGGGCTCGTGCAACCGGACGGGGGCCGCGTCGACTTCGACGGCCGGGACGTGCGGAGCCTGGGCGGGGCCGCGCTGCGCGCCTTCCGGCGGCGCGTGCAGCCGGTGTTCCAGGACCCCTACGGCAGCCTCGACCCGCGCTGGACGGTGGGGCGCAGCGTGCGCGAGGCGCTCGACTGCTTCCGGATCGGCACCGCGCGCGACCGCGACCGCCGCGTGCTCGACCTGTTCGACCGCGTCGGCCTCGACGGGGCGTTGGCCGGCCGGCTGCCCGCCGCCCTTTCCGGCGGCCAGCGCCAGCGCGTCGCCATCGCGGCGGCGCTCGCGAGCGAGCCCGATCTCATCATCGCGGACGAGCCGGTCAGCGCGCTCGACATGAGCGTGCAGGCCCAGGTCCTGAACCTGTTCATGGACCTGCAGCGGGACCTCGGGGTCGCGTGCCTGTTCATCACCCACGACCTCGGCGTGGTCGAGCACGTCAGCCACGAGGTGGCGGTGCTCCATCGCGGCGTGCTCGTCGAGATGGGCGGCACCGACGCCGTCATGGGCCACCCGCGGCACCCCTACACCCGCGCCCTGCTGGCGGCCGTGCCGCGGCCGCCCGGGATCGAGCCCGCGCGGGTTCGCTAGCCACTACCGAGGATCGACGCCATGCCGCAGACCGAGCTCAACGGGATCACGATCAACTACGAGATGGACGGGGACGGGGGCGCCGACGGCACCGTCGTGCTGGTCAACGGCCTCGCCGACGACCTCCAATCCTGGGGGGCGCAGGTGCCCGCGCTGGTTGAGGCCGGCTACCGGGTGCTGCGCTTCGACAACCGCGGCATCGGCCGCAGCGGCCGGCCCGCCGGCCCCTATTCCTCCCGCATGCTGGCGGACGACGCCAAGGCGCTGGTCGACAGCCTCGGGCTCAGGGGGTTCCACATGATGGGCGTGTCGATGGGCGGCATGGTCGCCCAGGAATACGCGCTCGCCTACGGCGGCGACCTCAAGTCCCTGACGCTCGCCTGCACCTACGGCACCGCGGACCCCTTCTGCCGGACGATGTTCGCGATGTGGGCCGACCTCGCCCGCGGCATGGGCGTGCCGTTCGTGATGCGCGACGTGGCCCTCTGGGCCTTCACCGGGCCGTTCTTCGACGAGCGGGCCGCGGAGGCGGCCGAGTTCGCCGCCGCGATGGCGTCGCTGGACATGTCGGTCGAGGCCTACCTCGCGCAACTCGCGGTGATCCAGGCGCACGACGCGATCGGGCGGGTCGGGGCCATCGCGGTGCCGACGCTGGTGCTGGCGGGCGAGGAGGACATCCTGATCCCGGTCCGCCTGTCACGGGACCTGCACCGGGCGATCCCGGGCTCGCGCTGGGCCACCGTGCCCGGCGGCCACGCCTGCCTGTGGGAAACGCCCGACCCGTTCAACGCCGCCTTCGTGGACTTCGTCCGCAGCCAGTCCCGCTGACCGCCACCCGCCACCCGCCACCCGAGAAGGATCGAACCCGTGCCATCACCCAGCATCCGAGCAAACAGCCTCGCCCGCGCCGCCCTTCTCGTCGCGACGCTGTCCGCACCTCTCCTGGAGCCGGGCTCCGAGGCCTCCGCGGCCGGCCTCAAACAGGGCGGCGACCTCAGGGCCGCGCTGACCGGCGAGCCCGACATGCTCGACCCCGCCAAGTCCTCGATCTACACCGGCGCCCAGGTCTACGAGGGCATCTTCAGCAAGCTGATCGACGTGGACGCCTCCGGCGCCTTCGTGCCGGACCTCGCGACCTCGTGGACCCAGGCCGACCCGAAGACCTGGACGTTCCACCTCGTGACCGGCGCGACCTTCCACAACGGCGAGACGTTCACCTCGGCCGACGTGAAGTACACCTTCGAGCGGATCCTCGACCCCAAGACCGCCAGCGCCTACGCTGGGCTCTACGAGCAGATCGCCTCGGTCGACGCACCCGATCCGGCGACCGCGGTGTTCCACCTCAAATCCTCGTTCGGCCCCTTCCTGACCAACCTCGCGACCAACGGCGAGATCGTGAACCGGAAGGCCGTCGAAAGCGGCGACCCCGCCCGCAAGCCCGTGGGCACCGGCCCGTTCGAATTCGTCGAGTGGGTGCAGGGCGACCACATCACGGTCAAGAAGAACCCCACCTACTTCAAGAAGGGCCTGCCGCACCTCGACTCCGTCACGTTCCGCTTCCTGCCCGTCGACCAGAGCCGCATCGACGCGCTGTCGGCCGGCGAGCTCGACTGGGCGGACGCGGTGCCGCTCCAGCGGGTCGCCGCCCTCAAGGCGGACAGCCGGTTCACCTTCGTGACCAGCCCCGTCGCGGGCATCCCCGACTACCTGGCGATGAACACGCGCAAGCCGCCCTTCGACAACCCGAAGGTGCGCCAGGCCGTCGCCCTGGCGATCGGCCGCGACGACATCAAGGCCGTGGCCTACCTCGGGACCGGAGAAGCGGGCCTGACCGAGATGCCCACCGGCTCGCGCTGGTACGACGCCACCGGCGTCTTCGCGTCGCAGCCCGACATCGCGAAGGCCAAGCAGCTGCTCGCCGAGGCGGGCTTCCCCAACGGGCTCAGCGTCGAGTACCTCGGGTTGCCGCAGTATCCCGAATTGCTGAAGACCGGCCAGGTGGTGCGCGAGGCGCTCAAGCGCGTCGGCATCGACATGACGATCAAATCCGTGGACGTGTCGGTCTGGTACGACGCCTTCACGGCGGGCACCTACGCCATCACGAGCGCGTACCAGGAGCGCACGATCGACCCCGACAACTTCTACTCGCTCGTCATCAAGTCGGGCGCTCCGGTCAACTCGACCGGCTACTCGAACAAGTCCGTGGACGCCCTGATCGACCAGGCGGCGGCCAGCGGCGACGAGGCCGAGCGAAAGGGACTCTACCGGCAGATCCGCGGCACCGTGACGGCCGACGCCCCGCTGGTGTTCACGCACTACGAGACGCTGAACTACCTGATGAACACCAACGTGACCGGTTCAGTCATCACGCCGACGCTCAGCCTGCACATGGAGAACATCGGGTTCAGCGAGTAGGTTCGCTTCGCGAGCCGACGAGGCCTGCAATGTCGCCAAGCTGCTCAACGGGCGCTGTCGGTGCCCTCGTTGGAGCCGCAGACCGGCGTGGTCGACCTCGTCGGCACGATCGCCGGGTGGTCATCGACGCCGTGCTTCGTGTGTTGCGTGGCGGCGTGACCCGGCGCTTGCCGCCGCGCGAGGTCCCACCCCGGCGCAGCGTCCACGACCAGGTCCGACGGCGGCGGCACGCGGGACTCCGGAGCCGGATCGACACGAGGCTGCGCGGCCGAGACCCTGCGTTGCCGGGCCGCTCCCGGCCGCCGCACGCGGCCTCGGCTCGGCGCAAACCTGGGCTGGCAACTGACGATGTGACGCCGCATCGGCTCGACGCGGTCGCCGACTCCATCGATCAAGGGATAAGGGTCAGAGCGTCAGCAGGCCCGCGCGGCCCGCGCGGGTGCCGAACAGGAGGCGGCGGCCGTCCGCGTCCCAGGCCAGGGCCGAAACGGGGTCGGCCGCGCCTCCCTCGGGCTTGCGCACCAGGATCTCGGCCCCGTCCGTGAGGCGGCACAGCAGCACGAAGCCGTCCTCGTAGCCGGTGGCGAGCACCATGGTCCTGGGGTGGAACGCGACCCGCGACACGCGCGCGGGCCGCACGCCGCACTCGCGCGGCGACTTGCCCATCGGCCCCGTCTTCGACTCGAACGGCCAGACCACGCAGGCTTCCGCCCCCGCGGTCGCGAGCCAGTCGCCGTCGGGCGACCACGCCCAGGAGCGCGTCTTGGCCGGGTAGCCCTGCATACGCATGTGCTGGCCGTCGGCGAGCCGCCAGCCGTGCAGCGCGTTCTCCTGCATGGAGGTGACCAGGAAGCGGCCGTCGGGCGAGAAGCCCACGTCGAGGTGCGACCCCTTCCAGGCGAGCGCCTCGGGCGCCTGCTCGGTGTTGGGAAACCACAGCGAGGCGCCGTTGTAGTGGGAGAAGGCGAGCCGGTAGCCCTTGGGCGCGAAGGCGAGCCCGCGCACGGAGGAGGGCGCCGTTGTGCCGCGGACGTCGCCCTTCGCGTTGCGCGCCCTGACCTGCCGCCCCGCGGCCCAGGCCACCGCGCCGTCGGGGCGCGCCGCGAGCGCGTCGATCCATCTGCCCGGCTCGGTCGCGACCTCCGCGGTTCCGCCCTCCGCGTCGGTCGCCACCACCCTCCCGTCGTCGCCGCCCGTCAGCAACCGCTTCCCCTGCTGGACCGCGACCAGGACGGCGCCGTCAGGGTGGGCCGCGACGCGGCGCTCGGCGCCGATGTCGGCCAGCAGCACGTGGCCGTCGCCGAGCGCCAGCGCGGGGGTGCGGCCCAGGAAGGCCGCGGCGGTCACGTGCGCGCCCGCCTCGATCGGCGTGACGGCGCTGGTGAGGGAATCGGTTGGGCCGAGCATGGGATGTGATCTAGGGGATCCGCCCGCCCAATTCATCCTCGACGTGGACGCGCACGATGCTGTCGAAGTCGGGGTCGGCCCGGAAGCCCAGCGCGGCGGCGCGGGCGGCGTCGAAGTTCTCCGCCCAGTTGGCCACGATGCCCTGGATGAAGGGGTCGGGCTCGCGCCGGATCAGCGCCACGGCCTTGTCGCCCCCCACCCGGCGCAACGCCGCGATCTGCTCGCCTACCGTCACCGACACGCCCGGCATGTTGAGCGTGCGGCGGGGCCCCACGGCGGCGCCGTCGATCGTGGCGGCGTGCAGCAGGAAGCCCACGGCCGAGCGGGGCGAGGCGTGCCAGTGGCGCACCGCCTCGTCCACGGGCAGCACCGCTTCCTGCCCGGCGAGCGGCTCGCGGATGATGTTGGAGAAGAAGCCCGAGGCGGCCGCGTTGGGCCGGCCCGGCCGCACCGAGATGGTGGGCAGGCGGATGCCGACCCCGTCCACGAACCCCTTGCGGGTGTAGTCGGCGAGCAGCAGCTCGCCGATGGCCTTCTGGGTGCCGTAGCTCGTGCGCGGCGCCTGGAGGAAGTCGTCGCCGATGGCGGGCGGGAAGGGGGCGCCGAACACCGCGATGGAGGAGGTGAAGACGAGCCGGGGCAGGTAGGGTTCCCGCGCGCCCTCGGCGCGGAGGGCGTCGAGCAGGTGGCGGGTGCCGTCGAGGTTGATCGCGTAGCCCTTGTCGAAGTCCTGCTCGGCCTGGCCCGACACGATGGCGGCCAGGTGGAAGATCACGTCCGGCCGCGCCGCGACGAGCTTGGGCGCGGTCGCCGGGTCGGCCACGTCGACGGTGCCGGTGGTGACCGGGAAGGCGGCCGCGACCGGGGCGGGCTCGACCACGTCCACGAGGTGCAGCGCGCCGAGGGGGCGGCCGCCCAGGGTGCCGTCGCGGGCCAGGCGCTCGACGAGCTTGCGGCCCACCATGCCGGCCGCGCCGATCACGAGGACGCGCGCCTCCTCCCGTTCGTCCGCCATCCCGCGTGTCCTCCCGTTCTTGTCCGACCGCACCCGGGTTAGGGCCCGCGCCCCGGCGGTGTCAAACCGTCCGGAGCGAGGCCAAGGACCGCCGCTGCCGGCCGTCCGCCCCGAAATTGTCCGGCGCCAGCCAAAGCCTCGAAGGCCCGCTTCACGCCCGGCCACTCGCGATCGAGCATCGAGACCAGGCCGTGTCGCGGTTGCGACCCTTGACGACCATGGGCTGGCGGAACACGCCCTCGAAGGTGAAGCCGAGCCGCAGGGCGGCGGCGCGCGAGGGCGCGTTCAACGCGTTGCACTTCCATTCGTAGCGGCGGCAGCCGAGCGCGTCGAAGACGTATGCCGCCAGCAGCGCCATGCTCTCGGTGGCGCCCGGCGTGCGTGCCAGCCCCTCGCCGAACAGGATGTTGCCGACCTCGACCACGCGGTTGGGCGGGTCGAAGCGCATCAGCGCCGCGTGGCCGAGCACGCGGGCGCTCGCATTATCGCGGATCGCGAAGAACAGCGGGTCTTCGGACGCGGCCTTGCGCGCGACGACCTCGGCCAGCGCCGCCTCGTCCGGAAAGGGGCCGTCGGGCATGTAGTCCCACAGCACGGCGCGCGCAGGGCCGCCACCCGCTCCGAACAGGTCGGCGGCGTGGTCGGGACGCAGCGGCTCCAGGGTCACGAAGCGGCCGGCGAGGGTGATGCGCTCGGGCCTTCGGGCGGGGGCGGTCTCCAGAAGAGGGCCGGGCTGGGACATGGTGATCCTTCTTGCAGGGCACCCGACCGACATCCTACCTTGGCTAGGTTAGCCAAGGCATCCGGGGTCCGCCGATGCAAGTCACCGTTCACGCCGCCAAGACAAACCTGTCCAAGCTGATCGAAGCCGTGCCGCGCGGCGAGGAGGTCATCATCGCGCGCGGCGACAAGCCGGTGGCAAGGCTCGTTCCGATCGAAAGAAAGCCGTTCCGTTACGACATCCTGGCCAGCGAGATCGCAGGGCCGGGGCCGGATTTCCTCGAACCCATGGGGGAGGAAGAGCTCGCGCTCTGGGAAGGGCGCGAGGACGAACTCTCTTGACGGCGGTTCTGCTCGACACCCACGTTCGGGCCTGGACCCTGTTCCGGAGTGACCGGCTTAGCCGGGAAGCCAGGGCGGACAACGACGCCGCGACGGTCAGGCTCGTCAGTCCGGCCTCCCTCCACGAGATCGCGCAAAAGGTCCGGCTCGGCAAGTGGGCTGAGATGGCTCCCTTCGTGGGTCGGTTCATGCGCCTGCTCGACCAGCGAGGCGTCGAGACCGCCCGCCTGGACGCCGAAACCTGCCTGCTGGCCGGCAGAATGGAGTGGCCCCACCGCGATCCCTTCGACCGGATGCTCGCCGCCACCGCGCTCCGCTACGGTGTGAGACCATCTCGGCCGACACGGTGTTCGACGAGGTCGTACGGCGCGTTTGGTGAGCGCCGCGGCGCTCAGTGGTTGTCCCGCGGCACGCCCATGCTCTGCGCCACCCGCTGGTATTTCACC
>CAXTDZ010000056.1:0-23634 GCA_964243035.1 uncultured Lichenihabitans sp. | reverse complement strand
CGGGCAACACCACCCCCGCCCAGAACGACGACGTCCGCGGGCGCCTGAGCTTCCGACGCGCGTTCTGAACCACCCGCTTTTCTCCAACACAGGGGTCCGGTTCGCGCGAACCGGACCCCTTTTGCCGTTCTGGCGGGTCGACCGCGGCACGCGGCGGTGTACAACGGAGAGCCAGGGGAGATCGGGCAGGGGATTGATCGCCATGCATGCGCCGCACGTGTCGTTCCGCCAGGAGCTCAAGCAGTTCCGCGACTTCGCCCTCAAGGGCAACGTGGTCGACCTCGCCTTCGCGGTGATCATCGGCGCGGCCTTCGGCAAGATCGTCGACTCGCTCGTCAAGGACATCGTGATGCCGGTGGTGGGCCTGTTCGGCAGCGCCGACTTCTCGAACTACTTCCTGCCGCTGAGCCGCGGCGTCACGGCCACCAACCTCGGCGACGCGCAGAAGCAGGGCGCGGTGCTGGCCTGGGGCAGCTTCGTGACCACGGTGGTCAACTTCCTGATCGTGGCCCTCGTGCTGTTCGCCATCGTGCGCCTCATCAACGCGCTGCGCCACCGCGAGACCGCCGAGCCGGCCCCGGCCGCGCCGCCTCCGCCCCCGACCCGCGAGGAGATGCTGCTGGCCGAGATCCGCGACCTGCTCGCCACCCGCACCCCTTTGTCCGCGAGCCGCGAAGGACCTGTCTGAGCGTGGCGCCCGATCCCGCACCGCCCGTCCTGGACGCCATCCGGCCGGAAGCCAGGGCGGTGCCCGAGAGCGGCATCGTGGAGGTGTTCAACTACGGGCGGAACCGGCAGGGGCTGATCCCGCTGTGGGTCGGCGAGGGCGACCTGCCCGCGCCCGCCTTCATCTGCGAGGTCGCGGCGCGCTCGCTCGCGGCGGGCGAAACCTTCTACACCTACCAGGCCGGGCTGCCCGAGCTGCGCGCCGCGCTGGCCGCCTACATGACGGGGCTCTACGGCAGCCCCCACGCGGGTTCGGCTGAGCCGTTCGGGCCCGAGCGCTTCTTCGTGACGATCGGCGGCATGCAGGCCCTGCAGATGGCGCTGCGCCTGGCCGCCGGACCGGGCGACGAGGTGATCGTCCCCACCCCGGCCTGGCCCAACTTCGGGGGCGCGCTGGCGGTCGCGGGGGTGGGCCTCGTCGAGGTGCCGCTGCGGCTCGACCGGGCGGAGGCGGCCGACGCCCGCTGGCGGCTCGACGCGGACGACCTCGCCCGCGCGGTCACGCCCCGCACGCGCGCGCTCGTGATCAACTCGCCCGCCAACCCGACCGGCTGGACCGCGACGGAGGACGAGCTCGGCGCCGTGCTCGATCTCGCGCGCCGCCACGGGCTGTGGATCGTGGCGGACGAGATCTACGGCCGGTTCGTCTACGATCGCCTCCGCGCGCCCTCGTTCCACGACCTGGCCGGGCCGGACGACCGCGTCCTCTACGTGCAAACCTTCTCCAAGAACTGGGCCATGACGGGCCTGCGCGTGGGCTGGCTGGAGGCGCCGGCCGCGCTCGGCCCGGTGATCGAGAACCTTCAGCAATACGCGACCTCGGGCGTGCCGGTGCCGCTGCAGCGCGCCGCGGTCGCGGCGCTGGAGGGCGGGGCGGGGTTCGTGGACGAGCAGGTCGCCCGCGCGCGGGCGAGCCGCGACATCCTGTGCGACGCGCTCCTCGCCACCGGCCGGGTCCGCTTCGCCCGGCCGCCCGGCGCGTTCTACCTGTTCTGCGAGGTTGCGGGCGAGCCCGACACGCGGCGGCTCGCGATGCGGCTCGTGGACGAGGCCGGGCTGGGGGTCGCGCCCGGGACCGCCTTCGGGCGCGGTGCCGAGCCCTTCCTGCGCCTGTGCTTCGCCCGCCGCCCGGCCGACATGGTCGAGGTGGCGCGGCGGTTCGGCGCCTGGCTGGAGCGCGGGCCGCGCGCGCCCTCGCGATGAAGCCGGGTGTTCAGGGAAGGCGGCGGCGCAGGCGCGGCCCCTCGAACGCCGCCGCCGCCCCCAGGCCGACGCAGAAGGGCACGAGCAGGTAAAGCAGGCGGAACACCGCCAGCGCCGCCAGCACGTGCGCCTTGGGCACGTCCGGCAGGCCCGTCACGAAGGCGAGTTCGAGCACGCCCAGGCCGCCGGGCGCGTGGCTGAGCAGCGCGGCCGTGAAGGAGAACAGGAACACGGCCAGCACGGTCGCGAAGCCCACCGGATCGCCCCCGGGCAGCGCGCAGAAGATGATGCCCGCGGCCCCGAGCAGTTCGAGCGGCCCGGCCACGAGCTGGCGCGCGACGACGTCGGGCCGCGGATAGGCCACGCGCGTCCGGCCGAGCCGGACCGGTTCCGGATGCAGCAGCGACAGGGCGCCGTAGAGCGCCACGCCCGCGAGCGCCAAAACCCCAAGGAGGCGGAGCGCGCCCGGGGGCAGCGGCAGCAGCGCGCGGAGCGCGCCCGGCTCGACGAGCAGCACCAGGCCACCCAGCAGGACCGTGCCGAGCGCGAAGGTGAAGGAGCAGAACCCCACCAGCACGCCGACCTCCGGGCCCGTGAGGCCCTTGGCGGAATAGGCGCGGTAGCGCACCACCGCGCCCGACATCACGGAGAAGCCGACCGTGTGGGACAGGGCGTAGCTCGTGAACGACACCGCGGAGATGAAGCGCCACGGCAGCGTGAAGCCCAGGTGGTCGAGCGCGATGCGGTCGTACCAGGCGAGCGCCGCGTAGGCGAGCGCCGTGGAGGCCGCGGCCCCCGTCCACCAGGGGGCCGAGATGCCCCTCAGCGCCGCCGCCACGTCGGCCCAGGCGAGGCCGCGCAGGTCCCGCCACAGCAGCAGGGCGGAGAGCAGCACCGCGGCGGAGGCGACCGCGGGCCAGAACCAGGGCAGGGCGCGACCCGCCGCAGCGGCCAGCGCGAGGGAGCGGGACGGCCGCGGCTGGGCAGCCGGCACGCGGGGGCTCACGGACCCGGTCAGAGCGAGGGCTTGACGATGACCAGGACCACGATGCCGATCAGCAGCACGGTCGGCACCTCGTTGAGCACCCGGAAGTAGCGGGGCGAGCGCGCGTTGGCGTCGCGCGCGAAGCGCTTGGTGGAGGCGGCCAGCACGCCGTGGACGGCGCTCATCAGCACCACCAGCGTGATCTTGCCGTGCAGCCAGCCCTCGCGCCAGTAGCCGGACTCGTAGGCGAGCCAGGGGCCCGTCAGCCAGGTGACGATCATGGCCGGGTTCATGATGAAGCGGAGCAGCCGGCGTTCCATCACCTTGAAGGTCTCGGCCTGCGGCGTGCCCGCGCCCGCCTCGGCGTGGTAGACGAACAGCCGCGGCAGGTAGAGCATGCCGGCCATCCAGGCGATGATGGCCAGGACGTGCAGGGACTGGACCCAGGGGTAGAGCATCGCGGCGGGGCACCTTCGGTGTGAGGGTTCGGGAAGCGCCGCCGTCCATAGCCCGAAACCGGCCGGGCCCCCAAGCCTCCCGGGCCAAGGCTCCGGACCCAGCTTGCCTAACCGGTGCCGGGCGACTCTCCGCACCGCGAAGGCAGGGGCTGCCGTCGGCACGGCGGCTCCCGTACGGGACTGCTACCCGTCGTGCCCGAGCTGGGGCGCCGGCGCCACGGCCGGCACGGCGGCCGGGCCGCCGCCCCGCGCGCGGCGGCCCGAGCGGAGGCGCTTGAGCTGCACGTCGGCCAGCACGCCCAGCAGGATGACGCCGCCCATCACGGCGAAGTTGAGCGAGGAGGGGATGCCGAGCAGGTTGACGAGGTTCTGCAGGATCTGCAGCAGCACCGCCCCCAGCGCGATGCCCAGGATCGAGCCCTCGCCCCCGCGCAGCGAGCAGCCGCCCAGCACCGCGGCCGCGATGCCGTAGAGCTCGTAGAAGGTGCCGTGCGAGGCGGGCGAGATGGAGCGGGTGTACATCGCGAAGTAGATCGACGAGAGCCCCGCCAGGCCCGAGCAGATCAGGTAGGCGCAGGCGATCACGGTGCGCGTGCCGATCCCCGAGTACCGCGCCGCCTCCTCGTTCTTGCCCACCGCGAACAGGTAGCGGCCGAACACCGAGCGATGGAGGATCACGGCCATGACGAGGGCGAAGATCACGAAGGCCGTGAAGCTGTTGGGCACGCCGTGGACGCGCCCCGTGGTGAGCCATTCGAGGGTCGGGAAGCTGGTGCCGAAGTCGAAGCCCGCGGTGCCGTCGTCCGTGTAGTAGCGCGCCACCCCGCGGTAGATCAGCAACCCGCACAGCGTGACCACGAAGGGCTGCAGCTTGGCGCGCGTGATCAGCAGGGCGTGGAGCAGCCCGATCCCCACCCCCGCCGCCACGATGATCGCGGTGGCGAGCAGCCAGTTCAGCCCGTCCCCGTTCAGGAGCTGGATGAAGACCACGCCGAGCAGCGCGAACACCGAGCCGATCGACAGGTCGATGCCGCCCGTGATGATCACGAAGCCCTCACCGATCGAGAACAGCCCGTAGAGGCCGATCAGGTTGGCGGTGTTGGACAGGTTGATGGGCGACAGGAAGCGCGGGTTGAGCACGGCCACCACCGCGCCCACGACCACGATCAGCAGGAACAGGCCGAGGTCCTTCTTCAGCATGGAACCCTCACTGCGGCCCGTTGCCCACCGCGAGCTGCATGATGGCGTGCTCGCTCATCTGATCGCGGCCCAGCACGCCGGTGACGGCGCCCTCGTGCATCACCGCGACCCGGTCGCTGACGCCGATCACCTCCTCCATGTCGGATGAGATCATCAGGATCGCGACGCCCCGGTCCGCCAGGCCCCGCATCAGCGCGTAGATCTCGGCCTTCGAGCCCACGTCGATGCCGCGCGTGGGCTCGTCGAAGATGATGACCTTGGGGTCCATGCCGAGCCACTTGCCGAGCACCACCTTCTGCTGGTTGCCGCCCGACATGGCGCCCGCGCGCGTGTCGACCGTGGGCGTCTTGATGCGGAGCGCCTTGCGCTGGGCTTCCGCGGCGCGGCGCTCGGCGGCCCGGTCGACCAGCGCCGCCGTGCTGTAGGCCCTGAGGTTCGGCAAGGTGATGTTCTCGACGATCGGGTCTTCGAGGATCAGGCCGGACTTCTTGCGGTCCTCGGGGATCAGGTAGATGCCTCGCGCGATGGCGTCGCGGGGGCCGCGCAGGGTGACGGGCTCGCCCCCCATGCGCAGCACCCCGCCCGCGGGCGGGTCGATGCCGAAGACGACGCGGGCGAGCTCCGTGCGGCCCGCGCCCACGAGGCCGCCGAGCGCCAGGATCTCGCCGCCCCGCAGCGACAGGGTGACGGGGCGGCCCGGGTAGGCGGGGGTTTCGAGCGCGACGAGGTCGAGCCGCGGCGCGGCCGGCGGCGCCGCGGGGGCCGTGTACACCGTCTTGAGGTCGCGCCCGATCATCAGGCGGATCATCGTGTCGTGGCGGATGGCGGCGCGGTCCAGCGTGCCCACCACCTCGCCGTCGCGCAGCACCACGACCCGGTCGGCGCACTGCTCGACCTCGCCCAGGCGGTGCGAGATGAAGATCACCGCGACCCCGCTCGCCTTCAGGTCGGCGATCACGGCGAGCAGACGGTTGGTTTCCGCGATGGTGAGGCTGGACGTGGGCTCGTCCATGATGATGACCCTGGCGTCCAGCGACAGCGCTTTCACGATCTCCAGCATCTGGCACTGGGCGATCGACAGGTCGGCCACGGGCGTGTCGGCCGAAAAGTCGCAGCCCAGGCGCTTGAGCAGCGGCTCCACGCGCGCCCTGAGCACCCGGCCGTCGACGAGCCGCAGCGGCCCGAAGCGGCGCGGCTCGCGGCCGATGAACACGTTGGCCGCGACGTCCAGGTTGTCGAAGAGGTTCAGCTCCTGGTGCACGAAGGCGATGCCGGCGCCGAGCGACTGTTGCACGCTCAGCGCCGGATAGGCCTGGTTCCCCACCCGCACGGTGCCGGAGGAGGGCTCGACCACGCCGCCCAAGACCTTCATCAGCGTCGACTTGCCGGCGCCGTTCTCGCCGATCAGCCCCACGACCTCGCCGGGCGACACCGCGAAGCTGACCCCCTTGAGCGCCTGCACGCCGGGGTAGGACTTCGCGATGGCGTCGAGCTGGAGGAGGGGCTCAGGCATCCGGTGTTCCGTTCGAGCGCGGTCGCCAGGACGTGTCGGGAGCCGCGCGGATCGGCACGGCTCCTCGAAGTCCGGCGTGGGCGCGCCGCGCCCTACTTCTTGCCCTGGCGCTCCTTGAGCTCGGCCGCGAAGGCGTCGACGTTGTCCTTCTCGATGGTCTTGGTGGGGATGATCATCAGGTGGTCGGCCGGCACGAAGGACTTGTCGCCTTCGAGGTACTTGGCCATGTCCTTCATGCCCTGGTAGCCCCACTCGTAGGGCTGCTGCACCACGGTGCCCGCGATGGTGCCTTCCTTGACGCCGCCCAGCGTCACCTGGTCCTCGTCGAAGCCGATCACCTTGATCTGGCCGAGCTTCCCGGCCTCCTTCAGGGCCTGGTAGATCTGCGGCGTGTTGTAGGAATAGATTCCCACCATGCAGTCGATCGAGGGGTCGGCGGTCAGCGTGTCCTCGACGTTGCGCTTGGCGCGCGGCTGGTCGATGTCGTCGGCGCGCACGTCCACCAGCGTGATCTTGGTGCCCGCGATGGCCTCCTTGATGCCCTGGACGCGCTCGCGCGCGTTGTCGGCGCCGGGCAGGCCCACGTAGCCCATGCACTTGCCGCCGTCCGGCATGGCCTTCTTCATCAGCTCGCCCGCCTGCTTGCCGGCCGCCACGTTGGAGGAGCCGATGTAGGCGATGCGCTTGCTGCTGGGGGCGTCGCTGTCGGTGGTGAACAGCACGGTGTCGCCGCCCACCCTGTTCAGCTCGTCGATCTGCGTCTTGGGGTCCACGGCGCTGACCATGATGCCGGCCGCGCCCGAGGCCACGAGGTCGTCCATGAGCCGGTTCTGGATCGCGGCCGAGGACTGCTCGGGGTACTTCACCTGCATGGTGTAGTTGGGCAGCTCGCCCTGCGCCTTGCGGACCCCGGCCTCGGCGGCCTTCCAGAAGTCGGAGGCGCCGTTGACCACGAAGTACAGGCTCTTCTTGTCGGCCGCGTGGGCCGCGGACGCGAGCGCCGTGCCGACCAGGCCCGCGAACGCGACCCCGGCGAGCCCCGACGCCATTCGATTGACCGTGACCATCGTTCCTCCCCTGATGTTTCCTTGAAGACCGTTTCGGCCGTTGACCGGCTCTTCGAGCGTGTTGGCGACGCGTTAGCACGCGGATCGAACGAAGCAAACAGGTCGGCGGGGCTTCGCGCTTTGACAAGCGCGCGATTGTCCGCCAAGCCGCCCGAGCGGGCAGGAGAAGGGACATGCGCATCCTGGTGGTCGGCGCCGGGGCGATCGGCGGCTACATCGGCGCCCGGCTGCTGGCCGCGGGGCGCGACGCGACCTTCCTGGTGCGGCCCGCGCGGGCCGCAGTGCTGGCCCGAACGGGGCTCGTGCTGCGCAGCCTGCGCGGCGACGTCCACCATCCCGCCCCGCCGACCCTCACGGCCGACCGGCTCGCGGGCGCCTTCGACCTCGTGGTGCTCGCCTGCAAGAGCTACGACCTCGACGCCGCGATGGCCGACGTGGCGCCCGCCGTCGGGCCGGACACGGCCGTGCTGCCCCTGCTGAACGGGCTGCGCCACCTGGAGGCGCTCGACGCGCGCTTCGGCGAGACGCGCGTGCTGGGGGGCCTCTGCGTGCTCCCCACCACGCTGGACGAGGCGGGCCGGGTGATCCACCTGGGCGACACGCACAGCACCGTGTTCGGCGAGCGGCGCGGCGGCCGCTCGGCGCGGGTGGAGGCGATCGAGGCTGCCTTCGCGGGCGTCGACTGCGGGCCGCGGCTCAGCCCCGACGTCATGCAGGACATGTGGGACAAGTGGGTGTTCCTGGCCGCGAGCGCGAGCCTCAACTGCCTGATGCGCGCCGCGGTGGGCGACGTGGTGGAGGCGGGCGCAGCCGACCTCGCCCTGGCGATCCTGGCCGAGTGCGCGGCGATCGCGGAAGCCGCGGGGCTGCGGCCCACGGAGGCCTCCATGGCCCGCAACCGCGCCGTGCTCACCGAGGCGGGGTCGCCGCGCACCACCTCCATGCTGCGCGACGTGGAGCGGGGCTCGCGGACCGAGGCCGACCACGTGGTGGGCGACCTGCTGCGCCGGGGCGCGGCGGCCGGCGTGGCGGCGCCGGTCCTCAGGATCGTGGACGCGCAGCTCAGGGCCTACGAGGCCCGCCGCGTCCGGGAGCAGCGGCCGGCGACGGCCGAAGGAGTGCGGGGATGGTGACGGGCGGAACGACGGGGGCGCCGCGCCGCCACTACGGCTGGGTGGTGGCAGCCGTCACCTTCGCGGTGCTGCTGGTGGGGGCGGGCGTGCGCGCCACCCCCGGCATCCTGATCGTGCCGCTCGAACGCGAGTTCGGCTGGAGCGCCGCCACAATCGGCGCCGCGGTGGCAGTCAACATCTTCCTGTACGGGATGATCGGGCCGTTCTCGGTGGCGGTGATCGAGCGCTTCGGGCTGCGCCGGACGGTGGCGGCGGCGCTCCTCGTGCTGGCCGTGGGCGTCGCGTCCACGGCCTTCATGCGCTCGCCCTGGCAGATGGTGGTGCTGTGGGGCCTCGTGGTGGGCTCGGGCGCGGGCATGGTCGCCAACGTGCTGGGCGCGACCGTCGCGAACCGCTGGTTCGGGCGGCACCGCGGGCTGGTGCTGGGCGCGCTGACCGCGAGCAGCGCCACGGGCCAGCTCGTCTTCCTGCCGGTGCTCGCGAGCCTCGCCACGCACCACGGCTGGCGCACGGTGTCGGTCGCGGTGGTGGGGGCCGCGCTGCTGCTCGCCCCCCTCGCGGCCCTGCTGATGCGCGACCGGCCGTCCGACCTGGGGTTGCCGCGCTTCGGCGAGACGACGGTTCAGCGCGTTCAACCCTCGATCGTCAACCCGGCCGTCCGCGCGCTGTCGGCGCTGGCGCGGGGGACACGCTCGCGCGACTTCTGGCTGCTGGCCGGCACCTTCTTCGTGTGCGGGGCCTCCACCAACGGGCTGGTGGGCACGCACCTGATCCCGGCCTGCGTGGACCACGGCATCCCCGAGGTGGCGGCGGCGGGCCTGCTCGCCACGATGGGCCTGTGCGACCTCGTCGGCACCACCGCCTCGGGCTGGCTGACCGACCGGGTCGACAGCCGCAAGCTGCTCGCCTGGTACTACGGGCTGCGCGGGCTGTCGCTCCTGTTCCTGCCCTACTCGTTCGACTTCACGGTCTACGGCCTGTCGCTGTTCGCGGTGTTCTACGGGCTCGACTGGATCGCCACCGTGCCGCCCACCGTGCGGCTCGCGGGCCAGGCGTTCGGGGAGGAGAACGCCGCGCTGATGTTCGGCTGGATCGCCGCGGCCCACCAGGTGGGGGCCGCCACCGCGGCCTGGGCCGGGGGCGTGGTGCGGGCGCGCACGGGCGACTACGCCACCGCCTTCACCAGCGCGGGCCTGATCTGCCTGGTGGCGGCCGGCTTCGCGCTCTGCGTGGGGCGGCGGTGGGGACGGCCTGAGGCGCGGGTCGCGCCCAGCCCGGCGTGAGGCCCGGCTTCGGAATGAAGTCGATGCTTGCCGGTTCTGCCCTGCGCCCCGGGGGTGGGGCGACGGGCATCGCTGCGCTGGCAAGGACGGCGGAAAGACTGGTGCCCCCGAGTGCACACCGGATGCGATCAGCTCGGTTCGGCGCCGCGGGAGGCTTGCAATCGTTTCGCAATACGCATAAAGATATCTTTATATGTTGCGAACCTTTCCCACCGTCCCGCCCCTGTCCTTCGCGCCCGCGCTCGCGGCGCTCGAAGCCGCGGGCGAGGGCACGCGCCTCCGCCTGCTGTCCCTGCTCGCCGAGGCCGAGCTGACCGTCACCGAAATCGTGTCCATCCTGGGCCAGTCGCAGCCGCGGGTGTCGCGCCACCTCAAGCTGCTGGTCGAGGCGGGCCTCATCGAGCGCCACCGCGAGGGCGCCTGGGCCTTCTTCGCGGGGGCCGCGCGCAGTCCGGTCGCGGGTTGGGCCGCCGACCTCGTGCGGCGGCTCGACCCCGCCGACCCCGTGCTCGCCGCCGACCGCGCGCGGCTCGCCGAGGTGCGGGCCAGCCGCAACGCCGCGGCCGACCGCTATTTCGCGACCCAGGCCGGCCAATGGGACCGGTTGCGCGCGCTGCACATCCCCGAGGAGCGCGTCGAGGCCGCGGTGCTCGACGCCGTGGGGCCGGGCCCGTTCCGCGCGGTGCTCGACCTCGGCACCGGCACCGGCCGGATGCTGGAGCTGCTCGCGCCCCGCGCCGACCGCGCGGTCGGCATCGACGCCAACCGCGCCATGCTGACGCTGGCCCGCAGCCGCATCGAGCGCGGCGGCCACCGCAACGCGCAGGTGCGCCAGGGCGACCTCTACGCGCTCCCCGTGGAGCGCGACGGCTACGACCTGGTGCTGCTCCACCAGGTGCTGCACTTCCTCGACGACCCGTCGCGCGCCTTGAAGGAGGCCGCCCGCGCCCTGCGCCCCGGCGGCTGCCTGGCGGTGGTGGACTTCGCGCCGCACGCCGATGAAACCCTGCGCGACCACCACGCCCACCGCCGGCTCGGCTTTGCCCGCCCGGAGGTCGAGGGTTTCCTGCGCGACGCGGGCCTCGCGGTCGAGGGGACCCGCGACCTCGAAGCCCGCGCCGACGAGCCCGGCAAGCTCACCGTCACGATCTGGACCGGGCGCGACGCGCGCGGCCTCGTCGCCGACGTCCAAGCCCCCGCCGCCCAGCAGGAGTTCGCCTGATGTCGCCCGACGCCCGGTCGCCCGACCCCCGCCCCAGCCGGTCCCACGGCCTGCTCACGCGCGCGCCCATCGCGGTGTCGTTCGAGTTCTTCCCGCCCAAGACCGCCGAGATGGAGGGCGCCCTGTGGGAGGCCGTGACCCGCCTCGCGCCGCTGGAGCCGGACTTCGTGTCCGTCACCTACGGGGCGGGCGGCTCCACGCGCGAGCGCACCCATTCCACCGTGGCCCGCCTGGTGCGCGAGACCGCGCTCAGGCCCGCGGCCCACCTGACCTGCGTGGACGCCACCCGCGCCGAGGTCGACGCGGTCGTGGCCGACTACTGGGCCGCGGGCGTCCGCCACATCGTGGCGCTGCGCGGCGACCCGCAGGGGGGCGCGGGGGGCAGCTACGCCGCGCACCCGGGCGGCTACGAGAGCTCGGCCGACCTCGTGCGCGCGATCCGGCGGGCGGGCGACTTCGAGGTGTCGGTCTCGGCCTACCCCGAAAAACACCCCGAGAGCGCCGACTTCGACCACGACCTCGACACGCTCGCCGCCAAGGTCGACGCGGGCGCGACGCGCGCCATCACGCAGTTCTTCTTCGACAACGCCCACTACCTGCGCTACGTCGACCGCGTCCGGGCGCGCGGCATCGCGATCCCCATCATCCCCGGCATCGTGCCCGTGCAGAACTTCAAGCAGACCGCGGGTTTCGCCAAGAGGACCGGCGCCTCCGTGCCGCAGTGGCTCGCGGACCGCTTCGAGGGGCTGGACCACGACCCCGCCACCCGCCGCCTGATCGCGGCCGCGGTCGCGGCCGAGCAGGTGCTGGACCTGGTCGACCACGGCGTCCACGACTTCCACTTCTACACGATGAACAAGGCCGACCTCGTCTACGCCGTCTGCCACCTGCTCGGGCTCAGGCCCAAGCTGGAGCAGGTGGCGGCCTAGCTCCACCTTCCCTTCTCCCGCCCGGCGGGAGAAGGTGGCACGGCGAGAGCCGCGACGGATGAGGGCAACCCCCGTCCGTGAGTCCCTTATCCGGCCTGTCGGCCACCTTTTCCCGCGGGGCGGGAGAAGGGCAGACCCTGCGAAGGTCCATTCCCTTGCCCTCCACCCTCGACACCCTCCGCCGGGCCGCCGCCGAGCGCATCCTGATCCTCGACGGCGCCATGGGCACGATGATCCAGCAGCACCGGTTCGACGAGGCGGCCTTCCGGGGCGAGCGGTTCGCGGACTGGCCGCGCGACCTGCGCGGCAACAACGACCTCTTGACCCTCACCCAGCCCGACGCCATCCGCGCCATCCACTTGGAATACTTCCTGGCCGGCGCCGACATCGTCGAAACCAACACGTTCTCCTCCACGACGATCGCCCAGGCCGACTACGGTATGGAGGCGCTGGCGGTCGAGCTGAACCGCGAGGGCGCGCGCCTCGCCCGGCAGGCCGCGGACGCCGCCGAGACCGAGGACGGCCGCCCCCGCTGGGTGGCGGGCGCCATCGGCCCCACCAACCGCACGGCCTCCATCTCGCCCGACGTCAACAACCCCGGCTTCCGCGCGGTCTCCTTTGACGAGCTGAGGACGGCCTACGGGGAGGCCGCGCGCGGGCTGGTCGAGGGCGGCGCCGACATCCTGATCGTGGAAACCATCTTCGACACGCTGAACGCCAAGGCCGCGCTGGCGGGCCTCGACGAGGTGTTCGCCGACATCGGCCGCACGCTGCCCGTGATGATCTCGGGCACCATCACGGACCTGTCGGGGCGCACGCTGTCGGGGCAGACCCCCACCGCCTTCTGGCACTCGGTGCGCCACGCGGCGCCCTTCACGGTGGGGCTCAACTGTGCGCTGGGCGCCCGCGAGATGCGCGCCCACCTGGCCGAAGTGTCCCGCGCGGCGGACACGCTGGTCTGCGCCTATCCCAACGCGGGCCTGCCCAACGAGTTCGGGCTCTACGACGAGAGCCCCGAGTACATGGCGGAGCTGGTGGGCGAGTTCGCGGACGCGGGCCTCGTCAACGTGGTGGGGGGCTGCTGCGGCACCACGCCCGCCCACATCCGCGCCATCGCGGAGCGGGTGAAGGGCGTCGTGCCCCGCGCGGTGCCGACGGCCGAGCCGCGGCTGCGCCTGTCGGGCTTGGAGCCCTTCACGCTGACGGACGACATCCGCTTCGTGAACGTGGGCGAGCGCACCAACGTCACGGGCTCGGCGCGCTTCCGCAAGCTCATCAAGGAGGGCGACCTGTCCGCCGCCCTCGACGTCGCCCGCGACCAGGTCGCCAACGGCGCCCAGATCATCGACGTCAACATGGACGAGGGCCTGCTCGACTCCGAGCGCGCCATGGTGGAGTTCCTCAACCTGGTCGCGGCCGAGCCCGACATCGCCCGCGTGCCCGTGATGGTGGACAGCTCCAAGTTCACCGTGATCGAGGCGGGCCTGAAGTGCATCCAGGGCAAGCCGGTGGTGAACTCCATCTCGCTCAAGGAGGGCGAGGCGAAGTTCGTGGAGGTCGCGCGCACCGTGCGCCGCTACGGCGCGGCCGTGGTCGTGATGGCCTTCGACGAGCAGGGGCAGGCCGACACGCGCGAGCGCAAGGTGGAGATCTGCGCGCGCGCCTACCGCATCCTGACGGAGCAGGTCGGGTTCCCGCCCGAGGACATCGTCTTCGACCCCAACATCTTCGCGGTCGCGACCGGCATCGAGGAGCACAACGGCTACGGGGTGGACTTCATCGAGGCGACGCGCGCCATCCGCGCCGGCCTGCCGCACGCCCACGTGTCGGGCGGCGTGTCCAACCTGTCCTTCTCGTTCCGCGGCAACGAGACCGTGCGCGAGGCCATGCACGCGGTGTTCCTGTACCATGCCATCCAGGCCGGCCTTGACATGGGCATCGTGAATGCGGGCCAGCTCGCGGTCTACGCCGAGATCGGGTCCGACCTGCGCGAGGCCTGCGAGGACGTGGTGCTGAACCGCCGCCCCGACGCCACCGAGCGGCTGCTGGCGCTGGCCGAGCGCTTCAAGGGCGGCCCCGGCCAGGCCGCGAAGGTCAAGGACCTGTCGTGGCGCGAGGCGCCCGTCGAAAAGCGGCTGGAGCACGCGCTGGTCAACGGCATCACGGACTTCGTCGAGGCCGACACGGAGGAGGCGCGCCAATCAGCCTCTCGCCCGCTCGACGTGATCGAGGGCCCGCTGATGGCGGGCATGAACGTGGTGGGCGACCTGTTCGGCTCGGGCAAGATGTTCCTGCCGCAGGTGGTGAAGTCCGCCCGCGTCATGAAGCAGGCGGTGGCGGTGCTGCTGCCCCACATGGAGGCCGAGAAGGCCGCGGGCGCCGGGCGCCGGGCCGCGGGCAAGATCCTGATGGCCACCGTCAAGGGCGACGTCCACGACATCGGCAAGAACATCGTGGGCGTGGTTCTGGCCTGCAACAACTACGAGATCATCGACCTGGGCGTCATGGTCCCGGCCGCGAAGATCCTGGAGGTCGCCAAGCGCGAGAAGGTCGACGTCATCGGGCTGTCGGGCCTGATCACGCCCTCGCTCGACGAGATGTGCTTCGTGGCGGCCGAGATGGAGCGGGAAGGCTTCGACCTGCCGCTGCTGATCGGCGGCGCCACCACGAGCCGGGTCCACACGGCGGTGAAGATCCACCCCAATTACGCGCGCGGCCAGGCCGTCTACGTGACGGATGCGAGCCGGGCGGTGGGCGTGGTGTCCTCCCTGCTGGGGGACAACCGCGCGGGCACGGTCGCGACCATCCGCGGGGAATACGCCCGCGTGGCCGACGCGCACGCCCGCTCCGAGCGGGACAAGACCCGGCTGCCGTTGGCCAAGGCGCGCGCCAACGCGTTCCCCATCGACTGGGCGGGCTACGCGCCCCCGCGCCCGACCTTCCTGGGCCCAAAAGTGTTCGACGGCTACGATCTCGCCGACCTGGTGCCCCTCATCGACTGGACGCCCTTCTTCCAGACCTGGGAGCTGAAGGGCCGCTTTCCCGCGATCCTCGACGATCCCAAGCAGGGCGCGGCCGCCCGTGGGCTCTACGAGGACGCGCAAGCGATGCTGCGCCGCATCGTGGCCGAAGGCTGGTTCAAGCCCAGGGCCGTCATCGGCTTCTGGCCCGCCAACCGGGAAGGCGACGACATCCGCCTGTGGGCGGACGAGACCCGCGCGACGCCGCTCGACACCTTCTTCACGCTCCGGCAGCAACTGCAGAAGCGCGACGGCCGCGCCAACACCGCGCTCGCCGACTTCGTGGCCCCCAAGGGGGTGGCGGATTACGTGGGCGGCTTCGTGGTGACGGCCGGCGTCGAGGAGGAGGAGATCGCGGCCCGCTTCGCGCGCGCCAACGACGATTATTCCTCCATCCTGGTGAAGGCGCTGGCCGACCGCATCGCGGAAGCCTTCGCGGAGCGCATGCACGCCCGCGTGCGGCGCGAGTTCTGGGCCTACGCGCCCGACGAGGACTTGGGCGCCGACGACGTCCTGGCCGAGCGCTACCGCGGCATCCGCCCCGCGCCCGGCTACCCCTCCCAGCCCGACCACACCGAGAAGCTGACCCTGTTCCGCCTGCTCGACGCCGAGCGCGCCGCGGGCGTCCAGCTGACCGAGAGCCTCGCCATGTGGCCGGGCTCGTCGGTGTCGGGCCTCTACCTCGCCCATCCCGAGGCGCACTACTTCGGGGTCGCCAAGATCGAGCGCGACCAGGTGGAGGACTACGCGGCCCGCAAGAACATGCCGGTGCGCGAGGCGCAGCGCTGGCTCGCCCCCATCCTGAACTACGAGCCGACCGCGGTCGCCAAGGACCCGGCCGCGCTCCAGGCCGCGGAGTAGCGCGTCGCATGCGGACGCACCGCTACGCGGTCACGGTGGTGTGGACCGGGAACGCGGGCGAGGGCACGCGATCCTACCGGGGCTACCGGCGCACCCACGAGGTCCGCGCGCCCGGCAAGCCGGCCCTGCCCGGCTCGTCCGACCCGGCGTTCCGCGGCGACCCCGACCGCTGGAACCCGGAGGAGCTGCTCGTCGCCTCGCTCTCGGCCTGCCACCAGCTCTGGTACCTGCACCTGTGCGCGGACGCCGGGGTGGTGGTCACGGGCTACGAGGACAGGGCCGAGGGCGTCATGGTCGAGGACGGTGACGGGGCGGGCCGGTTCGCGCGGGTGACGCTCCACCCCCGCGTCGCCCTGGCGGCCGGCGCGGACGCGGAGGCGGCCCTGCACCTCCACGACGCCGCCGCCGCCAAATGCTTCATCGCCCGGTCTGTGAGCTTCCCCGTGACCCACGAACCGGAGGTCGCCGTCGTGGCGGCGTGACGACCCGTCAAAAGCGTTTCACGTAGAAGATCCGGTCGTGTCCCGGCGGATAATCGGCGATGCGCCCGAATTCGGTGAAGCCGAGCTTGGCGTAAAAGCCCGGCGCCTGGAAGGTGAAGGTGTCGAGCCAGATGCCCGCGAGGCCGCGCCGCCGCGCCTCGGCTTCCGCGGCCTCCATGACCGCGCGTCCGAGCCCGACGCCCCGGGCGGGGCCGAGCGCCAGCAGATCCACGTACAGGAAGCCGTAGCCCGTGCGGCCCCACAGGCCGCCCACGACCGACCCGCCGGGGTCGCGGACCGTGACGGCTAGCAGGCCCCAGTCGCCGGGGCCGGCGACCGCGTCGTTGTGGACGTCGAGCAGCGCGTCGATCGTCGCGCGGACTGACGGGACGGGCTCGGCTTCGACCGCCACCGTCCACCGTGCCTGGTTCATGGCGCCACCGCTCCGCGACCGGCCACGTCCATCGGGGCAGGGCCGGAAAGATGGATCGAATTCGAATCAAGCCGCGAAGGTCCACGACACCCGCAATTAACCAAAAATCGTCTCAATAAAACCCCGCGGGGCCGCGATGGGCCTGCCCGCCGCGGGAGTTGGCCGGACCTCCATCCGGTATCGCGACGGCGAGAGGGGTTTGGAACGAGCGGATGACATACGCGACCATTTCGCCCGGGGAGTTCGCATCCTTCAACCGCGGCCGGACCCGTCGCGGGTCGCACCTGCGCACCGCCTGCGCGGCCGCCGCGATGACGGCCGTGACGCTGGGTGGCACGTGGCTGCTGCTGAACCGGCTCCCCGTCGACCTCGACGCCGCGCGCGGCCCCGTGACCCGCTTCGTCACGGACGAGCTGCGGCCGCTGGTTGGCAGGCCCGCGGGCCCGGTCGCGGTCGCGGCCAGGCCCGCGCCGCAGCGGTTGGACGCGGCCTGGCTCGACCGCGCCCCGTCCCTCGGCTTCGCGCCGCAGCCGTTCGGCGGCGTCCACCCGCTCGCGGCGGGTCTCGACCCCGCGCAACCGCCCGCGGCCCCGGCCGAGGCGGAGCCGCCGCTGCCGCTCCCGGCGCCGGTCGTGCCCGAGGTGGTCAGGAGCGTGCCCCTGCCGCCCGCGATGGCGCCGCTGGTCGTCGACGTCCCCCTGCCGACGCCGCGGCCGGCGGACGCTCGGACGGCGCCGCGGCGCGGACCCTTCTTCCGGGCGCCCAACCGGCAGGGCGCGCCCGACGACACGGCCGTCCCGACCGGGCCCGCCGACAACCGCACCTTCCTGCAGAAATTCTTCGGCCTGGGGCGGCCCACCAACCCCGCGCTCGGCTACGCGGCCCCGGAGGAGCCCGGCTTCGGCGGCCTCCCGGCTCTTTCCGGCCCGACGTCCTCCTACGACCGCTGGACGGCGGTCTACGAGATCGCGACCCACACCGTCTACCTGCCCGACGGCGAGAGGCTGGAAGCCCATTCGGGCCTGGGCTCCCTCCAGGACGACCCGCGCCACGTCGACGCGCGCAACCGGGGCGCCACGCCCCCCCACGTCTACGACCTGACCCTGCGCGAGGCGCTGTTCCACGGCGTCCAGGCGCTGCGCCTCAACCCCGTGGGCGGCGGCAGCGTGTTCGGCCGCACGGGCTTGCTCGCCCACACCTACATGCTGGGCCCGTCCGGCGCCTCGAACGGCTGCGTGTCGTTCCGCGACTACAACGCCTTCCTCCAGGCGTTCCGGCGCGGCGAGGTCAGGCGGCTCGCCGTGGTGGCGCGGCTGATCTGACGGGTCCGCTCAGCCCCGCACGCGCCGCAGCATCCGCTCGACGTGGGCGACGGGGGTCTCGGGCAGGATGCCGTGGCCGAGGTTGAAGACGTGCGGCCGGCCCGGGAAGGCCCCCAGCACGGCATCCACGCCGCGGTCGAGCGCGTCGCCCCCGGCCAGCAGCGCGAGGGGATCGAGGTTGCCCTGCACGGGCAGGTTTTTCGGGAGCACCCGGTGCGCCCAGGCCGGGTCGACGTTGGTGTCGAGCCCGAGCGCCGTGAGGGTGCCGTCGGCCGCGCGCACGAGCTGGCGCCCGCTCGCGCGCGGGAAGCCGATCACGCGCGCGCCGGGGCAGAGCGCCCGCAGGCCCGCCACGATCCTGCCCACGGGCTTCAAGCACCACCGCTCGTACTCGGGGCCCGGCAGCACGCCGGCCCAGCTGTCGAAGATCTGCACCGCGTCGACGCCCGCGCGGACCTGGGCCGCGAGATAGGTGACGGAGGCCGCGACCAGCCGCTCGACCAGCTCACCGAACAGGTCGGGGTCGCGGTAGGCGAGAAGGCGGGCGGGCGCCTGGTCGGGCGTGCCCCGCCCCGCCACCATGTAGCTCGCCACCGTCCAGGGCGCCCCGCAGAAGCCGATCAGGGCCGTGCCGGGGGGCAGGGCCGCCCGGACGCGGCCGACGGTCTCCAGCACGGGCGCGAGGCGGCCCATGTCGGGCTCCTCGCGCAGGCCCGCGAGCGCGGCGGCGTCCGCGACCGGGGCGAGCCGCGGCCCGTGGCCGGTTTCGAACGACACGGCTTGGCCCAGCGCGTCGGGGACCACCAGGATGTCGCTGAACAGGATCGCGGCGTCGAAGCCGAACCGGCGGATGGGCTGCAGCGTGGCCTCGGCCGCCAGCCTGGGCGCGTAGCAGAAGTCGAGAAAGGAGGGCGCGGTGGCCCTGATCTCCCGGTACTCGGGCAGGTAGCGGCCAGCCTGGCGCATCAGCCAGGCCGGCGGACGGGGGAGAACCGCCCCGTCCAGCACCTGGAGGAACGGCGAGCCGGCGGTCGAAAGGGGCACGTCCAAAAAAGAATCCTATCAAGACTCTTCTTTTGAGTCTGTTTCTAGGGGAGGGGACTAGCGTCATCCCCGGCCGTTCACAATCCGTCAACGGTTTGAGGCTAGGGCCGCCCCTTAACGAAAGCTTAACCGGACCTGTTCACGATTCAGGAAATGGGCACGAATTGAGGCGTTTGCGCGGTGGGGCTCGTGTGGACGGCGCACAGGCCGGGCCGCCGGTCCGCACAGGGCGGGGCATGCGGGCCCCACCTCTCCACAGCCCCTGGCCTGTTGACGCCCGCGCCCGCCGGACGGGATAGAGGGTCCCGAGCCGCGCCGCCCGCCCGGCTCAGCCCGCCGCGTCCCCACAATCGGCGAGGGCCCGGTGGACAACGGGCGCCGGGCCCGTGCCGCGGAGGGGGAAAACCGTTGAGCCGCAGCTACTTCCACCTCCACCTCGTGTCCGACTCCACGGGCGAGACCTTGATCGCGGCGGGCCGGGCCGTGTCGGCGCAGTATTCCGACGTGTCGGCCATCGAGCACATCTATCCCCTGCTGCGGACGCGGGCCCAGCTGGAGAGGGTCGTGGCCGACATCGAGGCCGCACCCGGCATCGTGCTGTTCACGCTGGTCGACAAGGAGCTGGCGCAGCGGCTCATGAACGCCTGCCGGGACGCGGGCTCGCCCTGCCTGTCGGTCCTCCAGCCCATCCTGGACCTGTTCCAGTCCTACCTGGGCCGCGCCGCCCCGGCCCCGCGGCCGGGCGCTCAGCACGTGCTCAACGCCGACTACTTCAAGCGCATCGACGCGCTCAACTTCACCATGCTGCACGACGACGGCCAGGTGGCGGGCAGCCTGGAGGAGGCCGACGTGCTGCTGCTCGGCGTCAGCCGCACCTCCAAGACGCCCACCAGCATCTACCTCGCCAACCGCGGCATCAAGGCCGCCAACATCCCCCTCGTGCCGGGCGTGCCGCTGCCCCCCGGCGTCAAGGCCCTGCGCACCCCGCTGATCGTGGGCCTGCTGGCCTCGCCCGAGCGCATTGTGCAGATCAGGCAGAACCGGCTCCTGTCGCTCAACGCCAACGCGGAGACGCCCTACGTGGACCGGATGTCGGTGGCCGAGGAGGTGGCGCAGTCGCGACGGCTGTTCGCCCAGCACGGCTGGCCCGTGATCGACGTGACGCGCCGCTCCATCGAGGAAACGGCCGCCGCCATCATCGACTTCTACAAGGCCCACCGCATGAAGTTCATCGCCCAGGCATGAGCGCGCTCTGGCTCGACCTCGACCCGCTCGTGCTCGCCTCGAAGAGCGCGGCGCGGCGCGCCCTGCTCGACGGGGCCGGCATCCCCGTGCTGGTGGAGCCCGCGACCCTCGACGAGCGCGCCGTCGAGCGCCCGCTCCTCGAAGCCGCCGCGGCGCCCGGCGCCGTCGCGCTCCACCTGGCCCGCGCCAAGGCCCTGGCGGTGGGGTCGGGGCGGCCGGGCGCGCTGGTGCTGGGCTGCGACCAGACGCTGTCGCTGGGCCTCACGGCCTTCCACAAGCCCGCGTCGCCCGCCGCCGCGGCCCGGCAGCTCGAAGCCTTGGCGGGGCGGACGCACCAGCTCAATTCGGCGCTGGTGCTGGTGCGGAACGGCGCCGTGCTGTTCGAGACGGTGGAGGTCGCGCGCCTGACGATGCGCGCGCTCGATCCCCCTTTCATCGCCCGCTACCTCGACGCGGCGGGCCCCGCGGCCCTGGGCAGCGTGGGCGCCTACCAGCTCGAAGGGCTGGGCATCCACCTGTTCGAGCGCGTGGAAGGCGACCAGCCGACCGTCATGGGCTTGCCGCTGCTGCCGCTGCTGCGCGCGCTCCGGGCGCTGGGGGCGATGGCGGGCTGATCAGGGGCGGCGCGCCCCGAGCCTGTCGCGCAGCTCGGCCAGGAACGGGATGGAGGCGAACTGGTCCGGCTTGACCGCGGCCCAGTCCACCCCGGCCGGCTGGCGGCGAGGGCCCGTCGTCTCGATCAGCTCCCGCTCGGTCGCGACCGCGTGCAGGGCCGAGTCGTGGTCCTCCATGACGACGCGGCCGGGGGCCACCACCTGCGAGGAGTGCACGGTTGTGGCGATCACGGTTCCCGCGTCCACGCGGCCCAGCTCGCGGAACAGGCCGAGCTCCAGGTCCGCGAAGCCGCCGCCCTTGCCGCTGCGGCCACCCTCGGGCGTCACCGCCACCGAGCCCACCACGCAGAAGGGCAGGTAGGGCACGTCCTCGAAGCCGACCGGCTCGCCGTGCTCCAGGAAGCCCTGGCTGACCGCGGCCAGCTCGAACTGGACGCCCGTCCGCCGCAGCCGCTCCGGGTCGAGGCGGACGAAGGGGATGCCGGTCACGAGTTCGGGCACGGGGGCGTAGACCACCTTGCCCTCGTAGAGGGCGCGCAGCCGCACGGGGATCTGCGGCGGGTCTGGGTTGCACTTGACCACGCGCGCCGAGGCCCAGGCGGGGTGGCGCGACAGGTGGAAGGCGGCCTGGTCGGCGCCTACGAAGTTGGGGATCGCGCTCCACACCGGCCCCACGTTGACCCCGTCCCGCTCCAGGCCCGACCAGACCTCGGCGCGCAGGCGGTCCTTGGTCCCGTGCCGCCCGGCCCACCGCGCGCTCGCCTCCTCGTCCACCGTGATGGTCCTTCCCGTTCGACGATGCCCGGGGCGCCGTGGCCCGGGCTCCGCGCCACCATGCCACCGGGCGTCGACCCGTGCGAGGCAGGACGGCTGCCGAAGGGCCCGCGTCAACGGTCGCGCAGGTCGGCCAGCGTGTGCCAGGCGACCGCGGCGGCGTTCACGCCGCCGCCCAGCAGCGCCGCGGCCCCCGGCCTCTCGCCGAAGGCGAGCCAGACCCAGGCCGGCGCGAGCAGGAGGTCGAGCGCCGCGATCAGCCCCGCCTGCGCGGCCGGGATGCGGCGGGCGCCCAGCACGAACAGACCCATCGCGACCGTGAAATTGGTCAGGCCGAAGCCGCCCAGCACCGACCAGTTCCGCAGGTCCAGCGCGGCGGGCGAACTGGCCGGGGCGAAGATCGCGAAGGTCACCAGCGCGCCGAGCACGGTCGCCGGCACCGTTGCGACGTCGGGCCTCGCGCGGGGGATCACGATCACGCAGGCGAAGGACAGCGTCATGCCGAGCGCGAGCAGGTCGCCTATGCCGTGACGGCCCCCGAGCGACCCGGCCACGATGATCAGCGTGCCCCCCAGGCAGGCGATCCCGGCCGCGACCGTCCGCCGTTGCGGGCGCTCGCCCAGCCATCCCCAGGCCAGGCCCGCGGCCATGAAGGGCGCGGTCGCGTAGATCAGCGTCACGTCGGCGACCGGCGCGAAATAGAGCGATCCGACGGTGCAGATCTGGCACACGGCCTGGGCCGCGACGAGGGCCGCGCCGGCCCAGCCGACCGGGCCCAGCACGGTCCACGCGCGGGCGCGGTGGACCGCGACGTGGCAGGCCGCCAGCGACACCCCGCCGAAGAACGAGCGCCACGCCACCGCGGTCAGCACGTCGGTGGTGAGCAGCCGGGTGAACACCCCGCTGAAGCTCCAGGCGAGCATCGCGAGCGACACCAGCCCGACCCCGGCCAGCCTGTCGCCCGCACGCCCCACCGTGCCCGCGTCCGTCATCGGATCCCCGCACCGTCCCGCCGCGCCGGCGCGAGTGTCGGGCCCGGACGCTGCGGGACGCAAGGCAGAAAGCCGCCGCCGATCACGGAGGAAATCTTGACGATGACGGCTGCCGTCGCGACTAATCCGCGGCGCCCCGCAGCGCCGCGGCGGCGGCCACCGGCGCCAGCGCGGCCGAGGCCAGCGTCAGGGCGCACAGGATCAGCATCGGCGTGCGGAACGGCACGGGGCCGCCTTCGGCAGCCGCCGCGGCCGACACCCCGAAGATCAGCACCGGCACCGCGAGCGGCACCACCAGGATCGCGAGCAGCAGCCCGCCGCGGCGCAGCGACACGGTGAGCGCGGCCCCGATCGCGCCCAGGCACGTCAGGGCCGGGGTGCCCGCGAGCAGGCTCAGCGCCACGCGCCCGAGCGCGGGCCCGTCCTGGGCCAGCATCAGCCCGAACAGGGGGGCGGCCACGACCAGCGGCAGGCCGGTGACGCACCAGTGCGCCAGGCACTTCACCAGCACGACGAGTTCCAGCGGGGCAGGGGACAGGCGGAACAGGTCCAGCGAGCCGTCCTCGTGGTCGGCCTGGAATAGCCGGTCGAGCCCGAGCAGGGTGGCGAGCAGCGCCGACACCCACAGGATCGCGGGGCCGATGCGCGCCAGCAGGTTCAGGTCCGGCCCGACCGCGAAGGGCACGACCGTGACGAGCCCCAGGAAGAA
Source organism: uncultured Lichenihabitans sp. (assembly GCA_964243035.1). Lineage (GTDB taxonomy): Bacteria > Pseudomonadota > Alphaproteobacteria > Rhizobiales > Beijerinckiaceae > Lichenihabitans. Next base: position 419 of record CAXTDZ010000056.1, on the reverse strand, counting down.
CACCACGCCCAGCGCGCCGCCCCCGCCCGCCCGCGCCGCGAGCGCGAGGTCGCGCCGGAACAGGGCCGCCAAAGCCGCGGTCACGCGGCGTCCGAACTGGAAAAGGTCGCGGTCACGCGGCGTCCGGATCGGGAAGGGCCGCGGTCACGCGGCGTCCGGATCGGGAAGGGCCGCGGTCACGCGGGTTCGAGCGCGAGGTCGAGCGCGGGGAGGCCGAGCGGCGCGTGGGTCGCGGCCAGGATCGCGCCGCCTCCTCCCAGGTGCTCCGCCATCAGCCCGCGCAGCGCCTCGCGCCCCGCGGCGTCCAGCGCCGTCAGGGGCTCGTCCAGGAGCCACAGCGGCCGGCGGGGCGCGAGGAGCCTGGCCAGCGCCGCGCGCCGCCGCTGCCCGGCGGACAGGTAGGCCGCGGGCACGTCGGC
>CAXTDZ010000055.1:0-24017 GCA_964243035.1 uncultured Lichenihabitans sp. | reverse complement strand
GCCTCGGCCTCGCCCGCGCGGGCCTGCACCCGCGCCCGGAGGCCGACGAACAGGCCGAGCAGCGCGAGCGCCGCCACGCAGGCCACCGCCCAGGCCGGCACGAAGCGGCTCCACGCGCGCCGACCGAGGTCCTGGCCCCGCCAGCGCGGCGACAGGTCGGCGGTGGCCTTGGCGCGCACCTTGCGCAAGGTCTCGTAAAGCTCGCGCTGGATGCGCGGCAGCTCGGCCGGGCTGTTGGGCGGCACCCGGTACTTGCCCTGGAAGCCCAGCGCCAGGCAGGCGTGGATCAGTTCCAGGATCCAGTAGTTGCCGAGCGGGTCGGTGGTGGCGCGGTTGAGCTCGGTGAAGAACAGCTCGCCGCCCGTCAGGTCCTTGAAGAAGCGGTGCTGCATGCTGTAGCGCGCCCACCCCTGCCGGTCGTCGGTGGGGATGTTGAGCACGATGTCGTCGGCCGCCGCGCACAGCACGTACTCGGCCCGCCGCACCTGCTCGGGCGGCAGGCCCGCCGAGCGCACGTCACTCTCGAAGAACTCGATGGCGCGGGCTACCTGCTCCATCAGGCTGTCGAGCGAGGCGCGCAGGATCGCGACCCGGAGGCCGCCGAGCAGCAGCAGGATGGGGCCCGCGGCCCGCATGATCGGGTTGGCGTTGGGCGACACCAGGTCGTCGATCCTGAGGTCGGCCGCGGCGGGCAGCGCTTCGGCGGCCCCGCGCTGGGCGCCGAGCCCGCTGTACCAGCTGTCCGGGCCTGCGGCCGCGGGGGCCGCGGCCGGCAGCGGCCGCCGGTTGCCCGGGTTGGGCCGGAACACGGTGCGCCCCTCGGGGGGCGCGAAGGGAGGCGGCTTGTCGCTCACCGCCGGTTCTCCAGCACGGCCCAGAAATCAAGCTCCAGGCCGGGCCAGTCGCCGGTGAAGTGCATGGCGATGGAGGCCGCGGCGCTGAAGTCGGTCCACATCGGCGCCTTGCGGTCGAGGATGAAGTAGACATGGTCGCTGATCGCGCGGATCTGCGGGGGCGGCGTCGGGCGGTGCATGAGCGGCACGCCGGGCAGCGCCGACTGGATCAGGTCGCGCATGCGGTTACTTGGCGCGACCTTGAAGAGAGCGGGGAACTGCCCCTGGATCTCGGGCAGCGGCCGGTCGGCCGCGACCTCCAGCACGAAGGTCGCGTCCTGGAAGATCGAGCGGTCGCGGATGCGGTGCTCGTAGGCGTTGGCGGCGATCTGCACCAGCTCCAGGCGCCGGACGCGGCGGTTGAAGCGGAGGCTCAGGTAGTCCTGGATGTCGCGCAGCACCGGCTCGAACACGGCCGCCAGGTCGTCGTGGTCGTAGGGCGGGTAGTCGCGCACCCGGCGCGCGTCGGAGAAGGTCGACAGTTCGCCCGCCAGCCGCAGCAGGTCCTCGTACAGGCGCTCGGGGTGGACGTAGGCCGAGGCGCGCAGGTGCCGGAGCACCGGGTAGGTGCGGTTGAGGAGCTGGAGGACGAAATAGTCGTCCTGCTGGAAGCCGCCGCCCGCCGTAGGGTCCACCGCGAAGCGCGCGAGCGCGCTCAGGCACGTCTCAACCCAGCCCAGCACGCGGTCGAGCCAGCCCACGACGGTCGGGTGGGCGCCGATCACGAGCAGCGGCGGCACCACCTCGGCGTCGAACAGGAGCGCCTTGTCCTGGATCTCCGCGATGCGGGCCACCGCGAGGTCGACGGTGCCGGGCTTGCGCGCCTTGCGCAGCTCGAAGGCGAGCCGCGGCAGCGCCACGTCGATCTCCTCCTCCTGCCGGAGGTCGGCGGTGGAGTCGATGATGGTCTCGGTGCCGATCAGCCAGCGGCTGGCGCTGCCCGCCTGGCGGCTGTCGGCTTCCCGGGTGTTGGGGGCGCCCAAGGGGAGCGACAGCCAGACGGTCTGGCCCGCCGCCCCGTCGGGCACGTCGATGGCGGGCGGGAGGGGGCTGTCGCCGGGCAGGTCGAAGGGCGTGCCGTCCGGCAGCACGCCGGCCGCCCGGCGCAGCGCGAAGCGGCTCTGCCGGGCGAGGTCGTGGTCGATCTCCAGCGCCGAGAAGCCCCACGGGTAGGGCGTGACCTGCCGCACGCGGGTTTCCAGCAGGCGCTCCACGTAGCGGTCGTGCTGCTGGAGGTGGTGCGGCCTGAGGAAGAGCCCTTCGGACCAGACGACCTTGCTGAACCAGGACATGGGCGCCTCAGGACCGGGGTTGCGGAGGCGGGTCGTCGGTCCGGCCCTTGGGGGGCGCGTCGTAGCAGGCCGCGAAGTCCTGCATGAAGGCGCCGACCGGGCCGTCGTCGTGGCGGCGGCTGCGGTTGTCCCAGCGCGCCACATAGGCGTCCCACAGGCTGGCCTTGCGCCCGTGGACCAGGGCCGCGAGGCCGGTCGCGGGCGCGATGCCCCGCTCGATGGCGGCCGGCGCCACCTCCCTTTCGAGGAGCTGCACGGCCCGCTGCATGGCCGCGAAGGTCTTCATCTCGTGGGCCGCGAGGTCCTCGAAGGCTTCCGCGAAGGCGCCGGCGGCGTCGAGGTAGCTCCGCCGCGGCGGCCCGAGCATGACGGCCAGCGCCTCCTCGACGCTGGGCATGAACTTGAGCGGGTTGTTGTCGAAGGCCGACACCGTGGTGTGGTCGGTGCTGCGGACAAGGCGCTTGGCGGACTGGCGCGCCTGCAGCAGCCGCCGGACCTGGTCGGCGAGGAGGTGGAGGAGGCGCCCCAGCCCGTCCGCGACCTCGCCCGGGTCGCGCCCAGCGAAGAAGTCCTGCGGCAGCCCGGCGGCCTCCGCCAAGCGGCCCAGGACGGGGGCGTCGGCGGCCACCGGGGCCGGCGGAGGATCGGGGGTCGGCGGCGGCCGGCGATCCTCGACCGCCCGGGCGAAGCCGCCCTCCAGCTTGCGCGTCGGGGCGGGGTCGGGGGTCGGCTGCGGAGGTCGCGCGGCCTCGGCCTGCGGGGCGGGATCCGCGACCGGCGCGGCGGAATCCAGGACCGGCGGAGCGGGGTCGGGGGCCGGCGCGGGGGCCGGAAGCCAGTCGGCGCCGGACGGCTCGGCCCCGGCCTGCGACGGGGCGGACAACCAGTTCGCGCCGACCGCGGGCTCGGGCCGGGCGCCGACCTGGGGCAGTTCGGCGGCCCAGTCCGGGAAGTCGTAGGCCGGGGGAGCGGCTCGGGCCGGCCGCAGCAGCTTTGGGTCGATCGGGGGCGCGATGTCGTCCGCGACCGGCGCGGCCGGGACCTCGGGGGCCGCCTCGCCCTCCGACACGGCCACCACGTAGGGGCCGATCAGCAACCGGTCGCCGTCGCGCAGCCGGTGGGGCGAGCGGACCTTCGCGTCGGCGGTGTTGAGGTAGGTCCCGTTGGTCGAGGTGTCGGTCAGCCAGTAGGCGCCGTCCCGCCACCGGATCTCGCAGTGTTTCGAGGACACGACGCGGTCCGGGTCGGGGAGCACCCAGTCCGCGCCGGGGTCGCGCCCGATGGCGACCAGCGCCCGCCCATCGCCCGCGACGAAGCTCGCCGTCCCGCCGCGGGGCGGCTCGGACGCGTCGACGAGGGACAAGCGGAGCGCCATCGGCTCAGCGCCGGGCCGCGTCGGCCGCGCGCGCCGCCGCTCGGCAGCACCGGTATCGGACCGTGCTCAAATGACCACCTTGGAAAAAACCGATCGCGAATGGAGGCAGTCTAGCCAAAGCTTTCCGACCCGTCGAGAGGTCGCGGCGGGGCACCGGACTCGGGTTGACGGTCGCCGGTTCCGCCCTTCTCCCCTTGGGGACGGAGGGCATTGTTCGGCACCGGCTGTACCAAACCGAGTTCGGGGGCCCGGGGCCCCGACGCGCCCGCTTGAACGGCGCCCGAACATCCGCGACATAGAACCGGTCGGCCCGCGCACGGGCGGCCGACCGGGGAGGACGGGCCGCGGAGCGGTCGAAGGGCATGGCGTCAGGCGGGGCGTTCGATCTCGAAACCGACACCCGCGTCCGCGCGGCCTGGCTCTACTACATGGAGGGGCTGACCCAGGACGCGGTGGCCCAGGTGCTGGGAACCACGCGCGCCCGCGTGCTGCGGATGCTGGCCGCCTGCCGCGAGGACGGCACGGTGCAGATCACCGTGACCTCGCCGCTCCACCGCTGCGTGGCGCTGGAGCGGGGCCTGGAGGCGCGGTTCGGGATGGAGCGCGCCCTGGTCATCCCCCGCCCGCGCGACCCGGCGGAAACCAGCGCGCTGATCGGCCAGGCCACCGGCGCCTACCTGTCCTCGATCCTGGCGGATGGCATGACGGTGGGCCTGGGCTGGGGGCGCACCATCAGCGCCAGCCTGCCCAATCTGCCGCAGCGGCGCTTCGCCAAGCTCACGGTGGTGTCGCTGCTGGGCGGGCTCACCCGCGCGTCGCAATTCAACCCGTCCGAGTTCGCCTGGCGCGTGGCGGACCGGCTCGGGGCCGAGTGCTTCATGATGGCCGCGCCCGTCTACGCGCCCGACGCCCGCACCCGCGAGATGCTGGTCGAGCATTCCGGCATGGAGGACCTGTTCCGGCACGCGGGCCGGCTCGACGTGGCCCTGGTCAGCGTGGGCGACCTGTCGCCCGCTTCCACGCTGGTGAGCCTGGGCGTGGTCGACGGCCGCGACCTGGCCTCGCTCCGCGGCGCCGGGGCGATCGGCGACATCCTGTGCCGGTTCATGGACGCCGCCGGCACCCTGGTCGACCACCCGCTCAACGACCGGGTCGTGTCGGTCCACCCGGCGCTGCTGCGGGGCGCGCGGCGCCTGGTGCTGGCCTCCGGCGGCCCCGGCAAGGCGCCCGCGATTCTGGCCGCGGTGCGCATGCTCAAGCCCGCCGTGCTGGTCACCGACGAGCCCGTGGCCGAGGCGCTGCTGGCCGGGCCCGTCGCGGCACCCGGCCCGCTCCGGGCCGCTACTGGCCCGGCTGGATGAAGCTGTCGACGTTGTCCTTGGTCACCACGTCGAGCCCGACGGGGTTGTTCACGGGCAGCGTCTCGCCCTTCTTGAGCGAGGCCAGCATGTCCATGGCCTTGGCGCCCATCTCGCGCGGGCGCTGGCCGACCAGGACCTGGGCGTAGCCCTCCTTCAGGAGGTCGAGCTCGACGGGCAGCGTGTCGGGCATCACCAGCGGGAAGGTGCCGGCCTTCACCTTGTCCATGTTGGCGTCGACGAAGTTCTTGTAGGCCTTAGGCGCGAACAGGGCCCAGCCCCCCACGGGGATGATGGCGCCCACGTCCGGGTTGGCGGTGGCGAAGTCGCTGAGCTGCTGGGCGGCCAGCGCCGCGTCGTCGTTGCAGAAGGCGGGCGAGCCCTTCACCTCCGTCCAGCCCGCGCCCTTCAGCACCTCGTAGAGGCCGGCCAGGCGCTCGTTGAGGTTCTGGGCCGCGGGGCCGCCGGACTGGGTCGCGAAGGTGGAGGGCTTCGGGTGCGCCTTGATGAGCTGGCGGCCGAGCTCGCGGCCCATCTCGGTGTTGTCCGTGCCCACGTAGGCCTGGCGGGCCGAGTTGGGGGCGTCGGCGTCGAAGGTGATCACGGGGATGCCGGCGTCGCGCGCCTGTTTGATGACGCCCGTGACCGAGTCGGCGTCCGCCACCGAGATCGCGATGCCGCTCACCCCCTGGGTCACGAAGTCCTGCATGATCTGCACCTCGGTCGCGGGCTCGTGGGTGGCGGGCCCCTTGTAGATGCAGGTCACGCCGAGCTTCTTGGCTTCCGCCATGCAGCCGTCGCGCGACAGGTCGAAGTAGGGGTTGTCCATCCCCTTGGGGATCAGCGCGAAGGTGTCGGCGGCCCGGGCCACCGAGGCGGCCGAGGCCAGCGAAAGGGCGGACACGGCCGCCAGCAGGATGTTTCTCAAGACTCAACCCTCCCCGAAACGGTCCTTGGTAACTCCACGCGGCGCCGGGCGGACCTTGACCCCGGGCCGGAACCCTCACTCGGGCTGCCGGGACCGGACGCGGTCGACCAGCACGGCCAGGATGATGATGGAGCCCACGAACACCTGCTCCCAGTAGGTGTCGGCGCCGAACAGCGCGAGGCCGTTGCGGATCACCTCGATCAGCGCCGCGCCGATCACGGCGCCGACCGGGCCGCCCACGCCGCCCTGGAGGTCGGCGCCGCCGATCACGGAGGCCGCGATGATCTTGAGCTCGTAGCCGAGCGCGAGGTTGGAGGGCGCCGAGCCGAGCCACCCCAGCGTCAGGATGGCCGCGAAGCCCGCGCTCATGGCGCAGAGCACGTAAACGGAGATCTTGATCCGGTTGACCGAGACGCCGGTCAGCGCGGCCGCCCGCTCGTTGCCGCCCAGCACGAACACGTAGCGCCCCCAGCGCGTGTGGCGCAGCGCGATGCCCATGAGGGCGGCGAGCACCAGGAGGTAGACGAAGGCCACCGGCACCCCCCCGACGCGGCCGTCGGTGATCGCGTAGAACGTGTTGACGCCCGGGCCCGTGGGCGCCTGCCCGCGCCCCTGGGTGATGACGTAGCAGATGCCCCGGCAGATGGAGAGCGTGCCGAGCGTGGTCACGAAGGGCGACAGGCCGACCACCGAGATCAGCGTGCCGTTGACGAGCCCCACCAGGGCCGCGACCGCCATCCCGCACCCCATGGCGGCGCCCATCACGCCGAACGGCAGGCCCGCCAGCACCGTGTGGGAGAACACCTTCATCAGGATGGCGGTCACCACGGCCACGAGCGCCATGACCGAGCCCACCGACAGGTCGATCCCCCCCGTGATGATGACGAGGGTGGAGCCCAGCGCCACGATGGCCGTGTAGCTGAACGCCCGCGACACGTTGATCAGGTTGCCGGGCGTGACGAAGTTGTGCGCGAACCCCGCCACCAGCGCCGTGATGACGACGAAGGCGCCCGCCACGTAGGCGGTCTGCGAGTTGAGAACGGCGTGCCGCCACCAGCGGGTGGAGCCAACGTTGCTGAACGTGAGCGGTTCGGCGACGTTCTGCGACATGTCAGGCGTGCTCCAGGGCGCCGGTGATCAGCGCCGTGACCTCTTCGGGGCTCGACCGGTCGACGCGCTTGTCGGCCCGCTTCTCGCCGCGGCGGAGCACGACCACGCGGTCGCACACGTCGAACACGTCGGGCATGCGGTGGCTGATCAGCATCACCGCGACGCCCCCGTCCTTGAGGCGGCGGATCAGGTCCAGCACCTCGGCCACCTGCCGCACCGAGATGGCGGCGGTCGGCTCGTCCATCAGGATCAGCTTGGCGTTGGCGAGCCGCGTGCGGGCGATGGCCACCGCCTGGCGCTGGCCGCCCGACATGGATTTGACGAGGTCGCGGGGCCGCGTCTCGGATTTCAGCTCGGCGAACAGCGCGCCGGCCCGCGCGTTCATGGCGCGGTGGTCCAGGAAGCGGAACGGGCCGAGGCGCCGGGTCATCTCGCGCCCCAGGAACACGTTGCCCGCGGCCGTCACGTTGTTGGCGAGCGCGAGGTCCTGGTAGACGACCTCGATGCCGGCCTGGCGGGCGTCCAGCGGGCGCTCGAAGTGGCGCTCGGCGCCGTCGAAGCGGACCGTGCCGTGGGTGGGCCGGAAATTGCCCGCGATGATCTTGACCAGCGTGGACTTGCCCGCGCCGTTGTCGCCCATCAGGCCCACGGCCTCGCCCGGGCCGATCTGGAGGTCGATGTCGTGCAGCGCCCGGATGGCGCCGAACTCCTTGCCGATCCCGGACAGGTGCAGGACCGGCGCGCCCCCGTCCCGCTGCGCGCTCGCGCCTGCGTCCACCCTGGTTCCTTCCCCGGTCAGTTCTTGGCGCGGACCATAGGGGGGAAGCGGCGCGCAATGCAAGCCTTGACCGCGGCGGAGGCGCGACTGGGCTCAACCCGTCCGGGCGACCTCGCCCAGGAACAGGCCCAGCAGGGGGTTGAACAGGTCGGGGCTGTCCAGGAACGGGGCGTGGCCCGCGCGCGGGATGACGTGCTCGCGGCCCCGCCACAGCGCCGCGCCCCGCGGGAGCGCCGCCGCGGTGGGGTCTTCCGCGCCCCGGACGGAGGCGACGGGAACGCCGGCCGCGGTCGCGCGCGCGATCATGCCGTCCAGCGGGGCGAGCGGCGCACCCGTGAGCACCACGCCCGCGACCCCCGACCGATCGCGGGTCGCCAGCGCGAGGGCCAGCGCGGCCCCGCGGCCCCAGCCGAGAACCGCGAAACGCCCGAGCTCCAGGCGACCGGCAACGGTCGCCGCGACGGCGACGTCCGCCGCGAGCCCCGGGTCGGCCCCGGTGCGCCAGCCCGCCGCGGGCAGGTCGAGGGCGACCAGCCGGTGGCTCTGGGCGAGCGAACTCTCGAACTGCCTGCGGAAGGCCTCCTTCGACGCACCGGCGCCGTGCAGCAGCAGCACGGGCAGGCCCGGGCCGGCGCTCTGACGGAGCGCGACGGGGTGGCCGCCCGCCTCAACCGCGAGGTCGCAGGGCCGACGCTCGAACCAGGCCTTGACCTCGGCCGGCGAGGGGCTGCGCGGACCCCTCGGGGTGACGCCGTCGAACCTGTCCCCGCCGATGCGCCGATCGACCGCCGCACTGCTCCGCATCGCCTTGACCACCCGTGTTCCGGGAGGGCACCCGGCCTTCCCCGCCGCGGCAGCGCCGCCGGATGGTCAACACAGTACGAGCGACCTCATTAACGTTTCGTTAATTTCCGTCGATGCCGTGACAGGGCAATCCAGCCCCGACGACGCTCGACCAGCGCGGACATAGCGGGTCGCTTCGGCCGCCTCGGGTCGCCGTTTTTCTTCCGTGACTCCCGATCGGCAGCGTTCAAACGGGTCCCCCGTCGTTCTCCAGCCTGCAAGCAGCGGGTGTATGCAGTGCAGAAAGGCGCGAAGAACGACGTTGTGCAGCCGGGACAAGTGTCTTATCCATGATCGGCACTGGTTTTCTTTGCTTTGAAAAGTTCTTTTCCATGAGCACCGACGCGATGACCGAACCGACCGCCTTTCTGGATCTTGCCGCCGACATCGTCTCAGCCTTCGTCAGCAACAATGCCGCCCGCGCCGCCGAACTGCCCGACCTGATCCGGTCCGTCCATTCGACCCTGGTCGCCCTCACGGCGCCCGCGGAAGACGCGCAGAAGCAGGGGGCGCCGGTGCCCGCCGTTCCAGTCAAGAAGTCGGTCGGGGACGAGCACATCACCTGCCTGGAGGACGGAAAAACGTTCAAGTCGCTGAAGCGCCACCTGCAGGCGGAGCACGGCCTGACCCCGGACCAGTACCGCGAGAAGTGGGGCCTGCCGCGGCACTACCCCATGGTGGCGCCCCACTACGCGGCGGCGCGCTCGACGCTTGCCAAGGCGGCCGGGCTCGGCAACCGCAGGGGCAAAGGGGCCGCGGCCGAGGCACCCGAACCCCAGGCCGCGGCGCCCGAGCCCGCCGCCGAGCCACCGGCCAAGCGGCGCGGACGGCCCGCCCGCAAGGCCGCGTGAGGCAGCCCGGTCCGGGCGGTCACGCCCGGGTGCGCCGGATGGGCCTGCGCGGCGTCCTGTGGCGCGCGCTCGCGTCGGGAACGGCGGCGAGCCTCACCTCCACGGCGGCGCTCGTGCTCGCGGCCGAGGCGGAGCGCAAAGGGCGCGCGCAGCCCACCAACGCGACGAGCCACTGGCTGCACGGCGAGGCCGCCGCCGCGGTGGAGCGGCTCGACCTCGCCCACACGGGCGTGGGCTACGCGACCCACCACGCCGCCACCGTCTTCTGGGCGCTCCTTTACGAGGCCCGGCTCGCGACCCGCGGCAAGCCGCAGCCGCCCGCGGTTCTGCTCGGCGAGGCCCTGCTGGTGGCCGGCGTGGCGGCCGCGGTCGACTACGGGGCCACGCCGAAGCGTTTCACGCCGGGGTGGGAGCTCGTTCTGTCGAAGCGGGGCATGGCGGTCGCCTACGGCGCCATGGCGGCCGGCCTCGCGATCGCCGCGGCCGGGCGGGACCGGGTGCCGCGACCGGCCGCGCCCCGTCCCGTGCGGGGGTTAACCACTCCTTAACCATCTGCCGCCACCGTCGGCCCCGGCCATCCCCGACCGTCGAGCGGGCGAGGGAGCGGCGTCGCTTCCGCATCGCGGCCGGGGCGGCGCGGCAGGCTCGGCCGAAACGGCCCGGGTCGGGAGAGGCTTGGGCCGTTCCGCCGTCGAGGAGTGACCGCCGCTGAACCGGCTAGCGATCCCGGCCCGCATCGGATTGGCGGTCTTCCTCGCCGGTCAAGGCCTGCGGGGCGCCTGGTTCCGCGCCCTGGCGCCGTTCTCCTGGCTGTTCGAGGCGCGCCGCCGCTCGCCCGGCCGGCTGCTGATCGCGCCTCAGGACATCCGCACCGCGGACCCGACCCGCGCGGGCGACATCTACGCGGGCTACTTCATCTTCGCGGGCAAGGCGGTGAACGCGCACGGCCGCTCGCCCTTCGAGGTCGAGCCGCCTTCCGACGCCTGGGCGCGGGCGCTGCACGGGTTCGGCTGGCTGCGCCACCTGCGGGCGGCCGACACCGCGCTCGCCCGCGCCAACGCCCGCGCGCTCGTGGAGGACTGGCTCCGCACCCGGCCGCGCGGGACGGCCTGGTCCACCGCCGTGGTGGCGCGGCGCCTGCTGTCCTGGCTCAGCCAGTCCCCCATCGTGCTCGAAGGCGCGGACGGCCGGACCTACCGGCGCCTGATGGCGAGCCTCGGCCGGCAGGGCGCGGTGCTGCAGCGGCGGGTCGCGGGCGGGCTTTCGGGCGAGGCCCGGCTGTGGGCCACCCTGGCCCTGACCGAGCTGGGCCTGTGCGCGGACAGGCCGTCCCGGCTGCAGAAGCAGGCCTCGCGCCAGTTCCTGGAGGAACTGGGCCGGCAGATCCTGCCCGACGGCGGCCACGTCAGCCGCAACCCGGCGGTGCTGGTCGACCTCCTGCTCGACCTGCTGCCGCTGCGCCAGGCCTATGCCGCGCGCGGCGTCGAGGTGCCGCTTCCCTTGCTCACCGCCATCGACCGCATGCTGCCCATGCTGCGCGCCTTCCGCCACCCGGACGGCTCGCTCGCCCTGTTCAACGGCACGGGGGTGACGCGGCCCGAGGCGCTGGCCGCCGTGCTCGCCCACGACGACGCCCGCGGGAGCCCGCTCGCCAACGCGCCGCGCTCGGGCTACCAGCGGGCGGAGGCGGGCGGCTCCGTGCTGATCTGCGACGCCGGCCCCCCGCCCCGGCCCGTGTTCGCGACGCGCGCCCACGCGGGCGCGCTGTCGTTCGAGTTCTCGGCTCCGGCCGGCCGCCTGATCGTCAACTGCGGGGCACCGGACCCCGAGCGGACCGCGGCCCGGGCCGCCGCGCGGGTCACCGCCGCCCATTCCACCCTGGTGCTGGCCGAAACGTCCTCGGCCCGCTTCGCGGGGCGGTGCTGGGCGGCCCGCGCCTTCGACGGCGTCCTGCACGCGGGTCCCGAGGTCGTCACGGCGGAGCGGCAGACGGGCCCGGGAGGGGTCGCGCTCCGCCTCGCCCACGACGGCTACGCGCGGATGGGCGTCCTGCACCGCCGGGTGCTGACGCTGCGCGCCGACGGCGGGGCGCTCACGGGGGAGGAGGCCCTGGTCGCGGTGCGCCGCCGCATGGCGGCCCACCCCTTCGCGATCCGCTTCCACCTCCACCCGGCGGTGCGGGCGCACTACGCGCCGGACGGCCGCGGCGTGGTGCTGACGTTGCCCGGCGGCGAGAGCTGGCTGTTCGACGCAACCGCCCTGCCCGCGACGATCGAGGAAAGCATCTTCTTCGCGGGCGTCGAGGGCCCGCGCCGCACCGACCAGATCGTGATGCGGGGCAACACCGCGGAAGCGGTCGCCGCGGCGTGGTCCCTCACCCGGCTGCAGGAGGCCTGACGGGGCCGTCAGACCCAGATCGGCACGATCGAGGCCGCGAGCAGCACGCCCAGCGCGGCATTGAGCGCCCGCCACTGCCCGTCCGTCCGCAGCACGCGCGCGAGCATGAGGCCCGCCGCGCACCAGAGCGACAGCGACAGCAGCGCTCCCAGCCCGAAGGCCGCGCCGAGCAGCAAGCCCAGCCGGGTGGGGCCGGTCGCGAGCGCCGCGAAGGACGCCGCGGCCCCCATCGTCAGGGCCCAGCCCTTGGGGTTCTGCCACAGCATCCAAACGCCCGTCGCGAACCCCGCCGGCCTGGCGCGCCCCTCGGCCAGGTGCGGCGGTCCCCCCCCGCGCGACCTGCCAGGCCAGCCAGAGCAGGTACAGCGAGCCGAGACCCTTCATGGCGAGCTGCAGCGACGGCAGCGCGAGCAGCAGGCTCCCGAGCCCCGCCGCGGCCGAGGCCGCCATGGACGCGAGGCCGGCCGCGATGCCCGCGATCAGCGGCACCGAGCGCCGGAAGCCGAAGCTCGCGCCCGACGCCGTGGCCAGCGTCGTGGCGCCGCCCGGGCTCACCGTGGACACGAGAACGAACAAGGCGAGCGGGGTCAGGGTCGCGAGCACGGCAGCCTCGTGCGGGACGGGACTGTCGCGCTGTAATGCGCCCGACGGCATTTTTGAATCGAATGCTGGTCATGTCGACCATTACCGTCTCTAATGGCCCGATGAAGCGGAACCTGGACGTCGGCCTCCTGCGCACCTTCGCGGCCGTGGCGGACCGGCACAGCATGACGGCCGCCGCGGACGCGCTGCACCTGACACAGGGGGCGGTCAGCCAGCGGATCGCCCGGTTGGAGGACTTCGCGGGCGGCCCGCTGCTCGACCGCGACCGGCGCGGGCTGCCCTTGACGCCCTCCGGCGAGCGCCTGCTCGGCAAGGCGCGCCGGCTGCTGGCCCTCAACGACGAGATCTGGACGGACATCAACGGCGGCGCAGTCGACGGGCCCGTGCGCCTGGGCGTCCCGCCCGACCTCGTGGCGTCCTGCCTCGGCCCGGTTCTGAAGACGTTCGCCGAGGCCCACCCCCAGGTCGAGCTGTCGCTCACCGTCGGGGCGTCGAGCGAGCTCACGGACGGGCTCGCGGCCGGCCGGCTCGACCTCGCGGTCATCGAGGAGCCGGTGGCGGTGGCGTCGGGCGAGTGCCTGATGGTGGACCGCCTGGTCTGGGTGGGAGCCAAAGGGGGAACCGCTTTCGCCCGGACGCCGCTGCCCCTCTCCATGGTAGCGGAGCGCTGCGCGTTCAGGCCGGCGGTGACGGCGGCCCTGTCGGGGCGACGGACGCGGATCGTCTTCGAGACCGGCGGCCTGGACGCGACGCTGGCGGCCGTGCGGATGGATCTGGCCATTTCGGCCTGGCTGGCCGCAACGATCCCACCCGACCTCGCCGTCCTCCCGCCCGAGGCGGGCCTGCCGGACCTGCCCGTCTTCGCCGTGACCCTGCACGGCCCGGACAGGCCCGCGAGCCTCGCGTCGGCCGAACTGGCCCGCCACGTCCGCGACGGCTTGGGGCGGCAACGACGGCCCGCGTGACCTCGCGGCCGTCCCGCGTCGGGCCTGGCTTCCCGCACCGGGGGCTCCGGCCCCTCACCCGGGCGCCGCGCCACCCGCGTTCCGACACACGCCCCGCACCACACCGCGCAGCCAGCCGTGCGCGGGGTCGGCGTCCATGCGCGGGTGCCACATCTGCGAGACCGTGAAGGGCGCCAGCCGCATGGGCAGCGCGAAGCCCTGGACGTCGGCGCGCGCGGGCGCCCCCCGCCCCGTCCGCCCGGCCCCGAGGCAGGCCTCGGTCACCTGCGCCACGAGGTCCGAGGCGCAGGCGATGGCGAGCGCGGCCGGGAAGCTCGGGGCCGCCACCACGGCGTCCCGCTCGAGGCCGAGCGCGCCGAGCGCCTCGTCCACGGGGTCGACCGCGTGCGCGGGGTGGGACACGACCACGTGCCCGCAGGCCGCGAAGCGCTCGGCCGTGAGGTCGCCCGCGAGCAGCGGGTGGCCGCGGCGGACCGCGCCCGCGTGACGGTCCGAGAACAGCGCCTGCACGCGAACCTCGGGACCCGTCCGGCCGAGCACGCCGACCTCCAGGTCCACCGATCCCTCGCGCAACGGGCGCACGTCCTTGTCGGGTTTCGGCGCGAAGCAAAGGCGCACACCCGGCGCCGCGCGCGTCACGGCCGCCACCAGGGGCGCCGCGAACACGTGCACGAAGGCCTCGTTGGCGCGCAGCGTGAAGCGACGCTCCAGCCTCGCGAGGTCCACCTCCCCGGCGGCCGGCCGGAGCAGCGCGCGGACTTCCCGCGTCAGGTCCGGGACGCGCTCGCGAAGGTCGGCGGCGCGCGGCGTCGGCACGAGGCTGCGCCCCGCGCGCACCAGCAGCGGGTCGCCCGTGACCTCGCGCAGCCGCGCGAGCGTGCGGCTCATCGCCGACGCGCTCAGCCCGAGCCTGCGGGCGGCGCCGGCCACGCTGCCTTCGTCGAGCAGCGCGTCCAGGGCGACGAGGAGGTTCAGGTCGACGGCGGCCATGCGTCCCGGTCCAAGCGGCCCCGCGCGGCTTTCTCTTCCAGATGCGGGCGGGTTTGGCAAAAATCGGCTCGGGTCGCGCCATAATCCATGCCGCGCGGGTCCGCCAGAAGGTCCGGCCCGGTCGGGGTTCGGTCCGACCGCCCACGCCTCGGCGCGCCCGAGGCCGCGGGATCGCGCTGCGCGAGGTCGGCAAACCAGTCGAGAAACGGTGCCGCCCGCCGGGACCGCGCGCCTCCGGAGGAGCGGGTCAGGCACGTGCGGAGCGCCCTGCCCGGCCGGACCGCCGCCGCTGAACGCGGCCTCGCGTGGCGCCCGGTGCAGGTGTTGCGTGCGCCCGGCGCGCCTTCCGCCGTGCCGCGAAGCTCTGCATGCTCCGGTTGAGCAGGACCACCCCGCCCGACGCGCATCGAGGCCATCGCACCATGCCGGACCCGTCCCCAACCAAAACCGCCCTGATCGTCGGCGCCTCGCGCGGCCTCGGCTACGCCATGGCCGAGGAGTACATCAAGCGCGGCTGGACCGTGGTCGGGACCGTCCGCGAAGGCCGGACCAAGCTGCACGACCTCGCCGCCGACCATGACGGCCGCGTCCGGATCGAAGCGCTGGACATCACCGTCCCGGACCAGATCGCGGCGCTGCGCGCCCGCCTGGCCGGGTGGAGGTTTGACCTCCTGTTCGTGAACGCCGGCATCACCAACAGCAACCCGCAGGAAACCGTCGCCGAGGTCTCCACGGACGAGTTCGTGCGCGTGATGGTGACCAACGCCCTGAGCCCGATGCGCGTCGCCGAAGCCCTGCAGGACCTCGTTCCGCCCGAGGGCACGATCGGCGTGATGTCGTCGGGACAGGGAAGCGTGGCAAACAACACCGGCGGGATGCGGGAGGTGTACCGCGGCAGCAAGGCGGGCCTGAACACGTTCATGCGCAGCTTCGCGGCGCGCCGGGGGTCCGATCCGCGGGCCATGGTGCTGATGGCGCCGGGCTGGGTCCGCACGGAGCTCGGCGGCCCGGAAGGCCGCCTGAGCATCGAGGAGAGCGTTCCCAACCTCGTCGACGTCCTGACGGAGGCCCGGGGCAGGCCGGGGCTGCGCTATCTCGACTACCTGGGGCGCACGGTTCCGTGGTGACGTCCGCGAGACGCCACCCCGCGCGGAGCGCCTGCCGAACAAGACCCGACCGGCAGGACGGCCGCCGCCGCCGGGCCGGCCCCGCATCCCGGCGCGAAGCGCGGGCCGGACGCCCTGCGCCTTGACGGACGCCTCCGCACCGCCCACGTGGCGCCCGCAACGGAGGCTCACCGTGCTTGATCAACCCGCTCCCGACGACTCCGCCGCCCGCCTCGCCGGCGTTCGAACCCGCATCGCCCGCGCGACCCGCGACGCCGGACGGGAGCCGGGCGCGGTGGCGCTGGTGGCGGTGTCGAAGACGATCGGCCCCGAGGGGATCGCGCCCGTGATCGCGGCGGGACAGCGCGTGTTCGGCGAGAACCGCGTGCAGGAGGCCGGCGCCAAGTGGCCGCAGTTGCGCGAGGCCGCGCCCGACGTGTCGCTGCACCTGATCGGCCCGCTGCAATCCAACAAGGCGCGCGAGGCTGTGGCGCTGTTCGACGTCATCGAAACGGTGGACCGGCCGAGGATCGCGGAGGCGCTCGCGGCCGAGATCGCCCGCAGCGGGCGGGCCCCAGACCTGTTCGTGCAGGTCAACACGGGGGCCGAGGCGCAGAAGGCGGGCGTGCTGCCCGAAGAGGCCGACGCCTTCCTCGCCGCCTGTCGCGACCGCTTCGGGCTGCGGGTGGCGGGCCTCATGTGCATCCCGCCCGCGAGCGAACAGGCGAGCCCGCATTTCGCGCTGCTCGCGCAGATCGCCGGGCGGAACGGCCTGCCCGGCCTGTCGATGGGCATGAGCGGGGACTTCGAGTTGGGCATCCAGCTCGGCGCCACCCACGTGCGGGTCGGCAGCGCCATCTTCGGGGACCGCCCCCGGCCGGCCTGACGCCCGGGCCCGCACGCGGGCCCGGCTCGCCCGACGGCGAGGATCGGGGCGCCCCACCGAAGCCCGCCCGCTCCGGCCGGCTTGCCGCGCCTCGGGCCTCGGGCCTCGGCGAACGACCGCGGTGCCGATGTCCGGCCGGCCCGGGACGGCGTAAGCGCCGTGAACGCGGCGGGCGGTTCCCGCTCCCGCTTCTCCACCGCTCGGGAGCGTCGGAACGAAGGGCGGACCCGTGTGCCTTTCAGCAGGTCGGCTCGGTCCGACCGAGCCGAAGGCGCCTGCGACCGGACCACCCGGGACGACGCGGGCCGAAGCCCGGCATCGAAACCGCCGATGGGCCCCGGGGCACGCCGCGGCGCGGGTCAAGCTGCCCTTCCGGCGACACCCCCGGTGCGGCGGTCCCGAACCGGTTCCGGCCGCGGGTTCGGGGTTGCGCGCCCGACCTTCGCGACTATAGTGCGCGCCTCCGCCAAGGGTTTCAGCGAACTCGCGGCCGGTGGGGAGGGGTGGCCGAGCGGTTGAAGGCGCACGCCTGGAAAGTGTGTATGCGGGAAACCGTATCGCGGGTTCGAATCCCGCTCCCTCCGCCATTTAAGTCTCCTAAATTATTGTTTTTATTTTAGCTCTGATCTGAGCAGCTTCCCCAGCTCCTTTCCTAGCAGCTAAGGTCGAACGACGTCGGGCATAGGCGAACGTCGGCGGCCAGTACGGCAGTGAAGAGGAGGTCTACCCGCCTCATCCCCACCTCGCCTGCGGCCTGATGTGCGATGTCGGCCGGCGCCTCCGTCATGGGCTCATCCTGCTCCGGGCAGTTCCATGGTGCCCACGCTAGCCGGGGCCGAGCGCGGCGAGATCGGGGAGCACGGCGAGCACCAACGGCCGCCCGGCCGCCAGCCCCCAGAACTACGGCCGCAGCCTCGTCATGATGCACGCGGCCAGCCGCATCGGGTGGCCGAAGGCGCCGATGTCCGGTCGCCGGCCGTGGCCCGACACCCGGACCGCGCCCGAAGGCGGCTCGACACGGCCGTCGTTGTTCTTATTATGTTCTCCCAAACCACCCCGGGAGCGCCACCCATGCCCGACGATGCCAGGAAGCCGAGCGACCCGGAGCCCACCGAAGCCCAGGTCGCGGCCGTGGTTGAGGAGTTCGGGGGCGACCTCCAGGCCGCCGTCCGGGCGCTGCTGCACGACCTTGCGGTGCTGGCGGCGAACTTCGCGGCGGCCGTTTCGCGGGGCTACGTGCGGGGCGAGACATCGCCCGGAGCGGACAGGGTGGCGGCCCGGCAGCACAAGGGATGACGTGGATGGCCCGCGCTTAACCCGAGCCGGACCGCCTCCGCGAAGCCTCCTCTCCTTCGAGAACCCGCGAGCCCGCCGCGCCGTGGCACCGCTCCGGACGCGGCGCGGCCACGTTTCCGCCGCCATCTCCGGCCCGCGGCCCGGCCTCCGCGCGCCCCGGAGATGGCCGAAGCGCGCCGACGACGGCCGCCTCCGGCCCCGCTTCCGACAGGGTCGGGCATCTTTGCAACGGCGCCGCTTCTTCCATTGCATCTGCTGCCCCGTAAGGCTAAGGCTAAGCTCAGGTGTATACCGATTTGCCGGTAAGCCAGGGGAGTTCCAGATCCGTGAGCGATAACCAGACGGCGGGTGTATACAACATCGGCCTGGGCAGCATCGGCATCGGCCTTCCGCCCGGCCAGAGCGGGCCGGTCGTCAACCCGTTCGACCCGACCCTGGAGCCCGTCACCCCGCAGGTGACCAGCGGCTACGCGGGCGCGGCGCTCACGAACTCGATCTTCGCCTCGCTCGACTATCCGCAGCCGGGCAGCGGCTTCTCGGCGCGGATGAACGCCGAGCCGTTGACCCTGCAGACCCAGGCGCATGGGCTGGACATCACCTACGAGAACCAGATCAACGTCTGGCACGATCCCAACGACCCCAAGAGCATGGGCTACAACTATTCCCAGAACTACTTCGCCGACATGACGGCGGGGGTCGCGGGACTGAACGCGACCCAAACCAAGCTCGCCGCCGCCACTGACTGGACCGCCACCGCCGACTGGTCGAACGGCCAGATGCAGGCGACGATGGGCGAGGGCCTGCCCTTCGTCTACGTCACGACCCAGCCCGGCGAGACCGCCACCATCGACCTGCACGCGCAGCCCCTCGACCCCACGCAGGGCCCGGTCAACCCGCTGACCTACACGCTGTCGGGCCTGAACGGGACCTTCAACGGCGGGCAGCTCAAGTTCAACCTGCCGGTCGACGCGGGCAGCAACATCGCCGAAGGCGTGCAGGTGCTCGTCTCCTACGACTTCGACGGCGACGGCAAGGTGGACGCCACCCAGACCTACAACTGGTTCGGCACCGACAACACGGCCGGCGCCGAGGCCTACACCGACGCCGAGGGCTTGGCGTCCTCCACCGGCACCATGGCCGACATGAAGAACGGCACGGTCGCCGTGCAGGTCTGGAAGAGGATGGGCAACGGCGACCTGTCGTTGGTCACCAACAGCGCCAACAGCTCCGTCACCGTGCCGTTCGACAACCTGACCACCTCCGGCGGCCAGGCGGCTTCGGGCGGGACGCTCTACCTGCAGGGCGGCGCGCAGGCGGGGGGCGCCTCCAGCACGCTCGCCACGGCCCCCACCGGGACGCCGGGCGAGGACACGACCCACGTCAACCCGCAGACGGGCGTCGGCGGATACACCGGCCCCGGGACGCTCTGGTACAACCAGGACGGCGTGGCCGGCGTCACCATCAACGGCAGGAACTACGGCCTGTTCGGCCCCACCGGCTCCACCTGGGTGAACACGCCCGACGGCCTGGAGAACAGCCTCGACGGCAAGACCTACTACTCGGTCGCCGTGCTGCCCGACAACAGCGTCTCGACGCTGATGGCCTTCCGCGCGCACGCCTACGCCTTCGTCACCAACACGGCCGCGACCTACGACGTGGACCAGGCGGCCGACAACGTGTCGACCACCTACACCGTCACGACCACGCCGATGGAGACCGGCCCCGGCCTGTCCAACGACCCGCTGATCGGGCTCTTCCCCGCCCAGCAGAGCGCCCTCGACCCGTCCGACAGCCTGTCGTCGACCAGCTACGTCACGGCGCAGGGCCCGATGACGCTGCTTTCGGGCGGCAGCAGCTTCACCACCACCCAGCAGCTCCAGCCGCTCCTGCCCATCCTCCCCTTCGTGGGCTCCTCCAGCCAGGAGGACACGCTGGTGGGCATGCTGCACGACCAGCTGGGAACCTACCTGAGCGACCCCGACCCCCTCGGCGGCGACAGCTACTGGGGCTCGCGCCAGATCGCCAAATACGCGGACCTGGCCCTGCTCGCCCAGCAGGTCGGCTACGGCGACGCCAAGCAGACGTTCCTGACCGGGGTGGAGCAGCAGCTCGACAAGTGGTTCACCGCCGGGCCCAACGACACCGACGGCTACGGCCTCTACTACGACCAGCAGTGGCAGACGCTGATCGGCTACCCGGCGGACTTCTATTCCGACACCCTGCTCAACGACCATATGTTCCACTACGGGTACCTGATCAACGCCGCCGCCACGGTGGCGATGCTCGACCCGACCTGGGCCGGCCAGAGCCAGTACGGCGGCGTGGTCAACCAGCTGATCCAGGACGCGGACGACTGGCAGCGCTCCAGCACGGACCCCAACGCGCCCGCCTACCCCTACCTGCGCGACTTCGACCCCTACGCCGGCCACAGCTGGGCGGGCGGCACGGGCAACAACAACAACGAGGAGTCGGTGTCGGAGGCGCTCAACTTCGCCTCCTCCGTGGCGCGCTGGGGCGCCGTCACCGGCCAGACCGACATCGAGAACCTCGGCCTGTACCTGCAGACGACGGAAAGCAACGCCCTGGAGCAGTACTGGTTCGACGTGGACCACGACGTGTTCCCGGACGGCTACAAGCCCCCCTACGTGGCGCAGATCTATTCCGACGGCGCCCAGCTCGGCACCTATTTCGGCACCACGGCGGCCTGGGAGCTCGGCATCAACATCACGCCGATGAACGGCGGGTCGCTGTTCTACGCGGAAGACCCGCAGTCGATCCGGGACAACCTGCAATACCTCGCCCAGCTGAGCGGCAGCGCTGAGCCGACGGACTGGAAGCTCGGGTTCTGGATGTACCAGGCGCTGGTCGACCCCCAGGCCGCGCTCGCCGCCTACCAGTCCGACCCGAACTGGCGCGCGGGCGCGGGCGAGGAGTCCAAGGTCTACACCCTGAGCTGGCTCGACAGCCTGACCGCCATGGGCACGCTCGACAAGGACGTGACCGCCGACAGCCCCTACGCGGCCGTGTTCCAGCTGAACGGCGTGAAGAGCTACGTCGCCTTCAACCCGAGCGGCAGCAACGGGACCATCACCTTCACCGACGGCAAGGTGATCAACCTCGCCCCCGACACCATGGTGACGGTGGACGGCACGGGCGCCACCAGCACCATCAACTACCTCGACAACTCGATGCCCTACCGCCCGACCGGCGTCGCGTGGGACCTGCCGGGCGACCCGCCCGAATACGGGCTCACCCCCGTCCAGACGAACGGCGCCCTGACGCTGTCGGTGGAGCAGAACACCAACTATCTCTGGGTGTCGGTCGACGGCGTCCTGGGGACGGACGGCAAGCCGGTGGAATACGCGGTCGTCAAGAACGGCGTGCGCGTCAGCGAGATGCTGGACGCCAAAACCAAGATCACGGCGATCGGGACCGACTCCAGCGGCCAGATGTGGCTGCTCGGCACCGATTTGGACGGCGTGACCCACTACGTGTACCAGCTCAACGCGGTGACCACGGGCACGACCACCCAGATGGGGGTCGGGACCAACGGGGGAGCCGTCTACGGCAGCACGAGCTACGCGACGCTGGAGCCGCTGTTCAACCAGGACTTCAACGGCGACGGCATCATCCAGGCCGGCCCGGCGACCTCCATCAAGCAGAACGGCCAGTGGACCCTGCTTGAGGACTCCGTCGACAAGCACGTCTACGTCCAGAAGTCCGGGCAGAAGATGATGCAGCTGCTCGACGGCCCCGGCGGCGCCCCGCTGTCGCTGACGCGGGCGGGCGACAGCTTCGTGAGCGTCGGTGAAACCGAGGACGGCACGCTGACCCTGCTCGACGAGGCGGGCGACGGCACGCTGAGCGGCTGGAGCTTCGACGCGAAGGGTCAGCTGACGGGGGTCACCACCTACACGCCCTCGACCCTGGCCGGAGCGGAGGCGCTGTTCCAGCTGGACCTGAACGGCGACGGCGTCATCGCCCCGCCGCTCGACCAGTTCGTCGCCGGCAACACCACCGGCACCGGCAAGCTGGCGCTCCTGTCCGATCCGGCGACCGGCAACGCGATCATCCAGGACGAGAGCGGCGCCAAGTACACGATCAGCCGCGCCGACTGGGGCGGAACGGTGAAGCTGAGCCACAACTCGCAGTTCCTCGGGGTCGCGCGCGGCGCCGACGGCAACCTGATGGTGCTCGACGGCATCCAATCCCAGGCCGGCCCGAACGCCATGTACTGGGGCTGGATCCTGCAGCAAGATCCCGACAAGCCCAACCAGCTGGATTACAAGGGGCAGGTCGTCTACTCCGGCGCCACGCTCGACCAGGCGGAGGCGCTGTTCAAGACGGACCTCGACGGCGACGGGTTGATCGACGGCGTCGCGCCCGCCGCCCCGGGTTCGGGGGCCGGCCTGACGCCCGTCGCGCAGGGCGGCGGCGACGCGCTCTCGGTCGACGCCAGCGGCAACGCCTACGTCTCGCTCGGGGGCGCGGCGGCGGTGCAGCTGACGGACGGCGCGGGCAACGGCGTCGCCCTGAAGCGGAACGGCTCCAGCTTCTCGGCCATCACCACGACCGCCCAGGGCCAGACGCTGCTGCTCGACACCAGCCCGGGCTCGGCCACCGCGACCGTGTGGGCCGTGGACCCCACGGGCGAGCTGACGGGCTCGCAAAGCTACGACGCGGCGACCGTGTTCCAGGCCGAGCTCCTCTTCGGCAAGGACATCGACGGCGACGGCGTGGTCGGCGACGGCATGAAGCTGGTCGCCCAGGCCAACGGCACCAGCCTGTACGAGAACACCGCGACGGGCGCGGCCTTCGTCCAGGTCGGGGCGGCCGATCCGCTGAAGCTGACCGGGAGCGACGGCACCGCCGTCACCGCCGGGCAGAACGGGTTCGGCTTCTCGGACGTCGCGACCAACGCGCAGGGCCAGACGCTCGTGCTCGGCACCGCCCCCGGCTCCAGCGGCGCGGAGGTGTGGACCTTCAACGCGACGGGCAAGCTGACGGGCGCGCAGAGCTACGACGCGGCGACGGTGTTCCAGGCCGAGCTGCTGTTCAACAAGGACATCGACGGCGACGGGACGGTCGGCGACAACATGAAGGTGATCGCCCGGAGCAAGGGCGACACCCTTTACGAGAACACCGCGACGGGCGTGGCCTACGTCCAGGCCGGGACCGCCGACCCCGTCATGGTGTCCCGCGACGGCTCAACCGGCGCGCCGATCAAGAACGGCGACTACAGCCTGTCGGCGGTCACCACCGACAGCCAAGGCAACATCCGGGTGCTCGACACCAGCCCGGACTCGCCCATGAGCTACGCCTGGTACCTCAACGCCAACGGCCAATGGTCGGGCGAGCAGAGCTTCGACCAGGCCTCGACCTTCGAGGCCGAGACCCTGTTCAACAAGGACCTGAACGGGAACGGCTCGGTCGGCGACGGCATGAAGCTGATCGCCCAGGACCAGGACGACTCCCTCTACGAGAACACCGGCACGGGGGTGGCCTACGTCCAGGTCCCGGGCTCCGATCCCGTCATGATCACCCGCGACGGGGCGGGCTGGGGCGACGTGCAGCTCCAGCGCGGCGACTACGCGCTGAGCGCCGTGTCCATCGACAGCCAGGGCCGGACCCGCGTGCTCGACCAGAGCCCGAACTCCAGCACGCTCTACGCCTGGACGCTCGACTCCACCGGGCACTGGACGGGCGAGGACACGTTCGACGCGTCGAACCCCACGTCGCTCGCCCTGGCCGAGAGCCTGTTCGACGACCGCATCTCCGTGCAGAAGCCCACCACGGAACCCGCCTCCCACCTGCAGCTCGTGGAGCAGAACGGCGGCGACTCCCTCTACGTCGACCCGACCAGCGGCGTCGCCCTCGTGGGGGCGAACGGGCAATCGCCGACCATGATCACCCGGGACGGGACGGGCTGGGGCGACGTGCAGCTCCAGCACAACGGCTACGGGCTCGGGGCGATCGCGACGGACGCCCAGGGGCAGACGCGCGTGCTCGACGAGAGCGCGTCCTCGCCGCTGCTCTACGCCTGGATCCTGGACGGCAACGGCCACTGGAGCGGCGAGCAGTCCTTCGACGCCTCGACGGTCGGCCAGGCCGAGGCCCTGTTCGGGGTCAACCTGACGGCCAACGGCCAGGGCGGCTGGACGCAGGCCCCCGCCTCGGCGACGGCCGGCGTCCTTCCCGGGCACCGCGCGGGCGCCTAGGAGGAGTGCCGAGCGGCACCGCCCGATCCGGTTGGGGCAACGGGGCTTGCGGCGAGGTCGAACGCGGCCGACCTCCCGCTGCGCCCCTGCCCGCGAGAACCGGGCGGGTCGGCGGGCAGGCCCGCGGC
>CAXTDZ010000054.1:0-24037 GCA_964243035.1 uncultured Lichenihabitans sp. | reverse complement strand
TAGGCACATGGACCAGTGAAGGCTGGGATGTGGCCTATGACGATTGGATTTCGATATGCCGCGGCGTCCTTTCTGAGCAGTGAGCCATCGCAGCTCGCTGGGCGTGGTCTCGGTTTTCACGGCCGTGCCCTGGGCGTGACCGACGTTTTTGGCATTCAAGCACCCGTCAGAGGGAGAACAGCCTTTTCTACTCTCTCGGAGAATTTGGCTTCGCGGGAAAGATCACGAGGCTGGACGGACAATCTAGAGGCGGTTACGGACTGGGTAGATTTCTCATTTATGATGGATGACGAGGGCGACCTCACCCCGGACGAGGTTGCAACCCGGTCCGGACAAGGGTCAGGCCTACAGGGGGCTTTGGTTGCGATCGGGGCAGTTTGGGGGGCGGCGTCGGTGTGGACGCGGCCCGCCACGACCGCATTCCGATCATGGTCGATGTGGTCCGAGGCTCAGGGCTGACTGCCGCGCTCACCGGCGCCGCCTCCGACGCCTCAAGGCGCCACGAGTGTCCGCATCGGTTAGCCCGACGGCCGCGATGGCCAACGAAAGGGCCAGGGAAGCGGCGACGATCACCACCAAGGTCGGTTGTTCCTCCACCAGCATCCGGGCCATCTCCATGGATACGAGATCGCCGTGCTCCCGCATCGCCCCGCCGAGCGAGCCCATGTCGTCGAAGATCGGCAGAACGACGGTCGCCCTTAGAAACCAGCCCGTGAACGCGAAACGCGCGAACTCAACAAGTGCATACGCCGCTACCGTCGCTGGCCCGGCTCGGCCGGATGCGAACCTCCGGCTCACGGCGCAGGCGAACAGGAGCGCCGCGGAGGCGGCCAGGACGGACGCGCTCATCGAACGCCAGGCGGCCATGATCGCCACGATTCCGATGGCAGAGACGAGCCACGCCCAACCGAGCACGCGTGCGCCTGAGCGTTCGAGGCGGCCGGCGGCGCCGACCATCGCCCGTGGGAGCGCGACCCGGCCGGAGCGGGGCGCGGGTATGCCGATCGAGGCGCCAACGGAGCGCCCCCGGTAGGCCCGCACCAACGCCCAGCCAGCCGCAGCGAAGGAGGCGAGGTTGAGGGCGCCGAGCGCAGCGTTGAGGACGTCCGCGTGTGCGACCTCGATGCTCCCGAAGATTGCGACCATGAAGAGCGGGACAAGGGCGATGACCGCGCCGGCCGCGAAGATCGCGGTCGCGGTCCGTCCGCTCTCGACCGCGCCCGCGACGATCCCGCGACGGAGGGCCCACGGGGGATGACCGTCCGGCGCGAGGTTGGGGACGGGCCCGAACAGGAGGGAGACGTCGATCGCACGGCCTTCGGCCTCGCATCTCGCGCGCGCCGCCTGGTCCGCGTCGAGTTCGAGCCGCCACTCGTATGCGAACAACGCTTCGTCGAGCACAGCCCGGAGCAGTGCCCACAGGTACGGAGCGAGAGCGGCATAGAGGGCGAGCGCGACCCTGTCGGGGCCGTCGACGAGGCCCGCCCAGTTCAGCAGGAAGGCCGGATAGATGGTCGCCCCGAGGACCAAGTAGGCGTTCCTCGTGGACCGGAACGCGGCGACCAGCCTGAAGCCGCCGACCGCTAGGTGTCGCGCCTCGTGCGCCAGCGCGTAGTAAGCCTCGTCCCCGATCGCGGCCGCGCCGATGTCCTGGATGAACCCGTAGCCCACGAGCAGCCGGCGTGCATCGACGGCGGCTTCCCGCGACGCGGTGCCGACCTCGATCGCCAAGTTGGCGAACTCGGGAAATGCCCGCGTGATCGCCGTTCGTCGCGGCTCCGGCACGGAGGGGCCAGCGGTCCGGGATCGGGTCGGCCGGCACCACGACCACACCGCGGCGGCCAGGGCCACGGCCGCCGGCAGCAGGAAGTCTCGGGCGGCCGGCGGCGCCGTCGGTCGAACGAGCCGCGCGGCGACCGCGACCGCGACCGCCGCGCCGAGCGGCGCCAGGTAGACCAGCAGCATCCCGGTGGCGACGACGCGCACCGACCTTGCCGAGGGCGCGACATCCCGGGCGGCGGCATCGCCGACCGTGGTGTGTTCCTCCGTTGACGCCGTGGGCCGCTTGAGCGGGTGGCGGTGGCCGTCGCTCAATTGGCGGCCATCGTGGCGGCGACCTGTTCGACCAAGCCTCGAAGGGTCGCATCGAGCGCCTCCGAGATCGCGGCCGGCGAGGACGCCGAGGAGACGTTTTCTTGGCTGAGCCAGAGCAGCGGGACGCCTCCTGGTGAGAAACAGGCGGTCACCTGGACTTGCAGCACGCTGACGCCGGGCCGCGTGGCGGTGATCAGGTCGCCGCCGAAGATCGCGTTCCGGGTCGCCCTGAGAAGGCCGAGCGGCTGCGCACCGCCGAGGGTCGGCCCACCCTCGGTCTTGCCGGCCCGCTCGATCTCGGCCGCCACCGCCGCGTCTCCCTTCCTCGGGAAGTTGTCCAGGCAGTCACGGAGGAAACCCGTCGGCGTGGAACGGGTCGCGGCGTCGAAGTCGCGGTCGAGGACGGCAAAGACCATCGATCGGCGCACGCTGGGCGCCGGCTGGCGCGACGAGAGCGTCTCGATGTCGGTGCAGTCTCCCGCAGCGCCAAGGACGTGCATCCCGGTCATCGTCCCGCGTGCCTGGGCCAGCACTGTCTCGGGGTAGGGGCAGAAGCCCGCCGGGAGGACAATGTCGGCCTTGGCGCCGGGAACCACGATGGTCACGCGCCCGACCGGCGCCGCGGCGGCAAATCGCGGCGGTGCCGCGATGCAGGCGAAGGCGACCACGGTGGATGCCAGCCACCCGCGGGCCGAGGCACTCACCGCCCAACCCGTATGTAGGTGTCCTGCAGGGCCTTGCGGATGATGGGATCGCGGGTGAGAAACGAGATAACGGCCTGCTTCTTGCCCGGCTCGAGGGCGCTTCGCTTGGCTTCTCCGACCGCGAAGTCGAGTGCGTTGATGCTCGTCGTTTCGCGGCCGGTGATCCGCGACCAGAGGCCGGGGTAGCGCGTGCTGGCACTCTCGACGGCGATCGCCGCGACGATGTTGATCACGAGTGACAGCACGGTGGTGGCCGCGATGTTCTTGGCGCCAAGACCTTGGTCGCTTCCTTCGCCCGGCTCCGGAGCCTCGCCGCGCAAGTCCGCGGCCGCCCGTTGCGCGGCGTCCAGGAAAACGGCGTCGAACACGTCGACCCTCTCAGGGTCGATCTCCACGATCAGGCGACGAGCGTGAGGCAGGATCTCGTTCAGGAAGCGGTCGACTTCGGCTGACTTCGTCATCGCAACACCCCGATTGGATGCCGGCCAAGACCGCGACAGGGCATTCTGCGACAGACTCGCCTTGGAGCAAAGCGCGATTTGGGCCTCGAACAGTTCCTTCTTCGCGCCGGAACCGGCCGTGGACCGTGCGCCGGTGCGTGTGAGCCGGCCGGCAGGGCGCGCCAAAGGCCGCCCACGCGCGGGGAGCCAGCCGGTGCGAGCCAACCAGTCGCCATCCACGCGAAGTGAGCGAGAACCGTTTTGGTGAACACCGACGATGTTTCCGCACGAGGTGTTTCCCGATGCCCAAGACACGCCCACCCTGCGCGCCGGAGTTTCGGCAGCAGGTGGTTGATCTTGTCCGTTCCGGCCGGACCCGGTGGATCCCGCCCGCAGTTTCGAGCCGTGCGCCCGGGCGATGCGGAACCGGGTCGCCGAGGCTGGTCGCCGCGATGGCCGGCGTGGGCCGGAGCCGGTCGCGGCCGATCCAGCGCCGACCCTGGCGGAGCGGGACGAGGTGGCCCGCCCGGGTCGTGGCAACAAGCAAGCGCGGCCGGAGCGCGACGTGCCCTCGCGCGCGGCGGCCTGGCTTCTCGCGGGAGACCGGGGCGGTGCCGTCCGGCTCATGGCCCGGACTTCGCATGCCGGCCCGTCGACCCTGGACGCGCCCGCCTGGTGTCAGTCATATGCGGTTGTGCCGCCACGCCACGTTTGTCCGACTTGAAAGCGAGACCCGCCTTGCAGACCTTCCTCCGCTCGACCGCGCTGGCGGCCACCGCCGCCCTGGTCCTGGCCGCCGCTCCCGGAGCCCGCGCGGCCGATACCACGCTCACCCTCGTGGTCGCCGACTACGGGACGGGCCCGGCCGACACGAGCCAGCTCTACTGGCAGCGCATCGCGGATGATTTCCACAAGGTCAACCCGGCGATCACGGTCAGCGTCCAGACGATCAACTGGAACGACTTCGATTCCAAAATCCAGACCATGGTGCAGAACCGGCAGTACCCGGACATCACCGAGGGCGACTACTTCTCGAACTACGCCGACGAGGGCCTGCTCTACAGGGCCGACGAGGTGTTCAGCGACCCCGGCAACCTGATGCCGGTGTTCAAGGAGCTCGGAAGCTTCAAGGGCATCCAGTACGGCCTGCCCTTCACCACCAGCGCCCGCGCGCTGTTCTACAACAAGAAGATCTTTTCAGCAGCCGGCATCGCGGCGCCGCCCAAGACCTGGGACGAGGTCGCGGCCGACGCCGCCAAGATCAAGGCGCACGGCGAGATCGGCTTCGGCCTCCCGCTCGGCCCCGAGGAGGCGCAGGCCGAGACGCTGCTGTGGTTCCTGGGCAACAACGGCGGCTTCCAGGACGCCGCGGGCCACTGGACGATCGACAGCCCGCAGAACGTCGAAACCTTCCAAGCCATGACCAAGCTGGTTCAGGCGGGCGACACCGAGCCCAACCCCGGCACCAAGCAGCGCACGGACCTGTTCGAGCAGTTCGCCCACGGCCAGATCGGCATGCTGAACGGGGAGGTGGCGCTGCTGCCCATCATCCGCGACGCCAAGGTGCTGACGGACGCCGACGTGGGCACGGCGCCGATCGCCGGCAAGACCGGCCCGATCGACAAGACCCTGGGCGTCTGCGACTTCGTGGCGGCCTTCAAGGGCGACGGCACCAAGCAGGCCGCCATCAAGGCCTTCCTGGACTTCGCCTACCAGGACAAGTACCAGCTCGACTTCGTGAGGATGTACCTGGAGCTGCCCGGCACCACCTCGGCCGCCAAGGCGCTGTCGGCCACCGACGCCACGCTGGCGCCCTTCGTCGACGCCCTGCCCAACGCCGTCCAATACCCCAACGACACCGTGTGGGCCAACGTGAAGACGCAGATGCAGCAGATCGTGGGCACCGCCATCGGCCCGGACCCCAAGGCCGTGCTGAGCACCATCCAGCAGACCGCGCTGAAGGGGGACTGACCGGGACACGCCCCCCGGTCCGCGCGGGCGGCGGCTGCCCGGTGAACGGCATGGATCCTCCGTGACGCAAGCCACCCTCGACACCGGCCGCCGCCGCCCTCGGCGTGCCAGCCCGGCCGCAGCCCTGGCGCCCCTCGTGTGGATCGGCCCCGCCACCGGGCTGATCCTCTTCGTCGTGGTCTGGCCCGTGGTCATCATGGTGCGCACCTCGTTCGAGCGCATCAGCCCGGACGGCTTCGTCCGCGGCTGGGCCGGGTGGCGGAACTTCAACGTCCTTTGGGCCGAGCCGGACCTCCCCGGCACCCTGGCGCGAACCGCGGTCTGGGTCGGCGCGATCGTGAGCGCCACCATGCTGATCTCGCTCGCCACGGCCCAGCTCTTCAACCAGCGCTTCCCGGGCCGGCGGTTGGCGCGCTGGGCGCTCATCGCGCCCTGGGCGGCCTCCGTGATGATGACCGCCATCGTGTTCCGCTGGGGCCTCAACGCCAACAACGGCGTGATCAACCTCGTGCTGCACCAGCTCGGCCTGCTCGCGAGCTTCAACAGCGACGCGGCCGATTGGCTCGGCGATCCCGCGAGCGCCTTCGCGTGGATGATCGGCGTGGCGATCTTCGTGTCGATCCCGTTCACCACCTACACGCTGCTGGCGGGGCTGCAGGCGATCCCGCCCGACCTTTACGAGGCCGCCCGCATGGACGGCGCGTCGGGCTGGCGCTCCTACCTGTCCATCACCCTGCCGCTGCTGCGGCCCGCCTTCACGGTGGCGCTGCTCGTCAACATCATCAACGACTTCAACTCCTTCCCGATCATCTGGGAGATGACGCGCGGCGGCCCCGGTCACCGGACCAGCACGACAACGACCTTCATGTACCAGCTCAAGCAGAGCGCCATCGGCGAGTCGGCCGCCCTGTCGGTGGTGAACTTCGCGATCGTGGTCGCGGTGGTGGCGCTCTACCTCCGCACGGTCGTGTGGCGGAAGCCCGCGTGACGAGCCTGACGGCCCCGGCCGGCCGCGCGCGGGCCCTGGACGTCCGCGTCCGCGCCTGGGCGCTCCGCCGCCCGCGCACCGCGCTCGTGGCGGTTCTGGCCTACGCGACCGGCGCGTTCTTCCTGCTGCCCTACGGCGAGATGATCGTTTCGGCCGTCCGGCCCAAGGCGCAGCTGATCGACCGGGACTACTGGCCCACGACCTGGGAATGGCACAACTTCGTCGACATCTGGGGCACCGGCTTCGGGCGCAACCTGCGCGTGAGCCTGGAGATCGCGAGCGGCGCCACCGCGCTCGTGCTGCTGGTGGGCGTGCCGGCCGCCTACTACACGGCGCGGCAGCGCTTCCGCGGGCGGGCCGCCTTCCTGCTGCTGGTGCTGGTCACGCAGATGTTCCAGCCGACCGCCATGCTGGTGGGGCTCTACCGCGAGTTCCTGAGCCTCGGCCTGCTCGACTCCGTCCTCGCGCTCGTCCTGGTCAACGCCGGCTTCAACATGGCCTTCACGATCTGGATCATGAACGCCTACATCGCCGCCATCCCGGTCGACCTGGAGGAGGCCGCGCGCCTGGACGGCGCGAGCCGCTTCGGCGCCTTCGCGCGCGTGACCCTGCCGCTCGCCATGCCGGGCGTGGTGACGGCCATGATCTTCACCTTCATCAGCGCGTGGAACGAGTTCGTGGTGGCGCTGACGCTGACCACGTCCTCCGCCAGCGAGCCGCTCACGGTGGCGCTGAACGGCTATATCGGCCAGTACGCGGTGGATTGGAGCCACCTGTTCGCGGGCTCGGTGGTCGCCACCGTGCCGGTGATCGTGCTGTTCGCCTTCATCGAGGGCAAGGTGGTGGGCGGGCTGACGGCCGGGGCGGTCAAGTGAGCGCGGGCCCGTCCCGCCGCGCCGCGCCTCCGGGCGAAGCATAGCGGCCGGGCCGCATCCTGGTCGATCCGCTTGGACGATGCGGCGGGTGGCGCTTCCGACGTCGTCGCGCCGCTCTCGGGCGCTGTCCCGGCCCGGTCGACCGCGAGCGATCGAGGCGGGCGGGACGGGTCTGCGGGCGCCTGCGCGGGATCCCCGCTGCCCGCCAGGCCTCGCGCACCCGCAAGGTCGACGCGGCCTCGACGCCATCGCCCGCGCGGGCGCGGCCTGCTTGCGCGGGTCCGCCCCACCGTCGATAAGGCCTCGGACGCGTCGAGGCACCCAAGGCAGGAACGAGAGGCACCGTGGCGAAGGATCCCTGGCGCGTCGGCGTGATGTTCTCGCAGACCGGCGTGACCGCGGCCGTCGAGCGGACGGCGTTGCAGGGCACGATGCTCGCCATCGCCGAGATCAACGACGCGGGAGGCGTCCTCGACCGCCCGATCGAGCCGATCGTGACCGACCCGGCCTCGGTCCCCAAGCAGCATCGCGCCATTGCCGAGCGGTTGCTGACCACCGAGCGGGTCAAGCTCATCTTCGGCTGCTACATGTCGAGCTCCCGCAAGATGGCCATCCCGGCCGTCGAGGCCCTGCGGGGACTGCTGTTCTACCCGACTTTCTACGAAGGGTTCGAGTACTCGCCCAACTGCATCTACACCGGCGCCTCGCCCAACCAGAACTCGCTGCAGCTCGCGCGCTACCTGCTGCAGGTCTACGGCAACCGCTTCCTCGCGGTCGGCTCGAACTACGTGTTCCCCTACGAGTCGAACCGCATCCTCACCGATCTCGTGGTCCAGTCGCGCGGCAAGGTGCTGGACGAGGTCTACGTGCCGCTCGACGCCCAGCCCGCCGACTTCGCCAAGGTGATCCGCCAGATCGGGAAGCTCGCGCCCGACGTCATCTTCTCGACCGTGGTGGGCCGGGCCACGGCGGTGTTCTACCAGGCCTTCCACGACGCCGGCTTCGACGCCGCCAGGATGCCGATCGCGAGCCTGACCACGAGCGAGGCGGAGGTGGCCGAGATGCCGGCCGCGGTCGCCGAGGGGCACATCACGGGGGCGCCCTTCTTCGAGACGCTGGCCACGCCGGCCGCGATCCGCTTCGTCGACAACTACAAGGCCCGCTTCGGGGCGGACGCGCCGGTGACGGCCTGCGCCGAGGCCGCCTACTTCCAGGTCCACCTCGCGGCGCGCGCCCTGCGGCGGACCGGCACCGACGATCCCGACCGACTGCGCGGCGAACTCATGGAAGCCGAGTTCGACGCGCCCCAGGGGCGCGTCCGCATCGACCACGAGAACAACCACACCTTCCTGTGGCCGCGCGTGGCCCGCATCGACGCCGCGAAGCGGTTCCAGATCGTGTGGAACCCCGGCGTGCGGGTGAAGCCCGACCCCTATTGCGTGGTGCAGAGCCTCGACGACTGGTCGGCCGACTCGCTGGCGCCGGGCCGGCGCTGAGGCGGGGGGCGCCGGTGTCGAGCAACGTCCTGCGCGACCTGCGCGACCTGCGGGTCCAGGTCATCCATCCGCCCGACGAGGAGGGCAAGAGCCTCGTCGACCACCTCAGGCGCATCGGCTGCATGGTGGAGGCCGTCTGGCCCATCCCCGACGGCCCCGCCGCCAACGCCGACATCCTCATGCTGGCGATCGACTTCCACGCGCGGGACGCCATCCGCCGGCTGCTGCGCCAGGGCGGCGACGGCGGCGCGGCGCTGATCGCCATCGTGGACTACGAGAACCCCTCGACGCTCCAGCTCGTGCTGGAGTCGGGCGCGCTGGCCGTGACCGAGAAGCCCATCCGCCCCTTCGGCCTGCTCACCAACGTCAGCCTCGCCCGCACGCTTTGGCTGGAGCGGCGGGAGGGCGAGCGCCGCCTGCGCAAGCTCGAAGCCAAGCTGTCCGGCATCCAGAAGGTGCAGCGCGCCAAGGCCATCCTGATGCGGAGCCAGGGCCTCAGCGAGGACGAGGCCTACGCGACGATCCGCAAGCAGGCCATGGCCAAACGCATCTCCATGGAGGAGATGGCCAACGCCATCATCAACGCGAATGAGCTCTTGACAACGAGACTTCCGCCTTCTTAACTCTCGCCGTCGCACCGAGACGTGCAATGCTGCACCGGTTGTGATCTTGACTGCCCCACAACGCCGTGGTGCGGTTCGGCGCTGAAGCCCGAGCGATCCGTCGAGGATCTGTCGGGCTTTTTTTGTTTCCGGATGTCGGGTTTCCGGCCCGACGTTCTTCTGCTCTTCTTCGCGGCGGCTTGCCGCTCCCCACGACTTCGACCCGGGAACGGGTGGAGATTGATCACCCGTGCGGTCTTGACCGGCGCGGGGCCGCAGACTTGTGCCTGAGAGGTTTCTTCGATGCAGGTAAATCGCCGCACATTCCTCCGGACGGGCGTCGGAGGCGCCGCCGCGCTGACCGCGCCGTCGCTGTTCTCCCGCGCGGCGCAGGCGGCTGACACGATCGAGGTCGGCGTGCTGTTCTCGCTGACGGGCGGCCTGTCCATCGTCGAGAAGTCGCTGCACGACGCCACCCTGATGGCGATCTCCGAGATCAACGCCGCGGGCGGCGTCATGGGCAAGCAGGTCGTGGCCGTCGAGGAGGACGGCGCCTCCGACCCCAAGACCTACAACGAGAAGGCCTCCAAGCTCGTCATCGAGAACAAGCTGCCCACCGTGTTCGGCTCCTACACGTCGGCGAGCCGCAAGGCCGTGCTTCCCGTCTTCGAGAAGCGCAACGCCATGTATTTCTACCCGACCTATTACGAAGGGTACGAGTGCTCGAAGAACGTCGTCTACACCGGCGCCGTGCCGAACCAGCAGCTGTCGAACTTCATCCCCTGGATCATCAAGACGCTCGGCAAGAAGACGTTCTTCATCGTCGGCTCGGACTACATCTACCCGCGCGAGATGGCCAAGGTCTGCAAGATCCTGATCGAGAAGAACGGCGGCCAGTACGTGGCCGACGAGTACCTGGAGCTGGGCCACTCGGAATGGGGCTCCATGGTCAACAAGATCAAGGGCTCGGGCTGCGACGTGGTGCTGTCGAACGTGGTCGGCGACTCGGTGGTCGCCTTCTACCGCGAGTACAAGAACCAGGGCCTGACCCACGACAAGCTGCCGATCTGCGCGACCGTCACGTCGGAGATCGAGATCGCCGCCATGGGGGCCGAGTACGCGGTGGGCAGCTACACGTCCTTCCCGTACTTCCAGGCCATCGACCTGCCGGAGAACAAGAGCTTCATCGAGCGCTACCGCGCCTTCGTGAAGGACCCCAAGGCCGTCACCCACCACGCCATGTGCTCGGCCTATTTCCAGGTGTTCCTGTGGAAGCAGGCGGTCGAGAAGGCCAAGGACACGAGCCCCAACGCGGTGCGCGAGGCCGTGCGCGGCCAAACCTACACCTCGCCCGGCGGCCCGGTGAAGATCGAGCCCGAGAACCTGCACACCTGGCTCACGCCCCGCATCGCCCAGTGGCAGGCGGACGGCCAGGGCAAGATCGTCGACGCCTACCCGCAGCCGGTCATGCCGCTGCCCTACTCGGCCTACGGCGAAACCGAGCAGAACCTGTTCTGCACGCCCAAGGGCGTCGACAAGGCCAAGCTGAAGGGCTGACGCCCCGCGCCGCCGGTCCTCGCGGCCGGCGGCCCCCTCCCGGGACCCCGCGACGCCACGATGATCGACGTCATCTTCATCGGCCTGAGCCTCGGCTCCATCCTGCTCGTGATCGCGCTCGGGCTCGCCATCACCTACGGCGCCATGGGCGTCATCAACATGGCGCACGGCGACCTCGTGATGGTCGGGGCCTACACCACCGTGATGAGCGGCCTCTGGCTGCACCTCGGCTTCCTCGCCTCCATCCCGGTCGCGTTCGCGGTCACGGCGCTGATCGGGCTCGGCATCGAGAAGCTGATCGTGCGCCACCTCTACGGCCGCCTGCTCGACACGCTGCTCGCCACCTGGGGCGTCGCCATCCTGCTTCAGCAGGCGGTGCGGCTCGAGTTCGGCGCCTCCTTCTTCGGCCGCCACATCGAGGGGCTCGGGACCGGCCTCCAGAAGGTGAACGTGCCCGAATGGATGACGGGCTCGGTGTCGGTCGCGGGGGCCGACATCAACATCTACCGCAGCGTCATCATCGTCGTGGCGCTGGTGTTGACGGCGGTCACCTGGTTCATCCTGTACCGGCTGCCGGTCGGCACCCAGGTGCGCGCCATCATGCGCAACCCCAAGATGGCGACCGCCTGCGGCATCGACGTCGAGCGCGTCAACGCGCTCACCTTCGCCTACGGGTCGGGGCTCGCGGGGGTCGCGGGCGTGCTGATGTCGGGCTTCAAGACCGTGTTCCCCGACATGGGCACGCCGCTCGTGGTCGACGGCTTCCTGGTGGTGGTGGTGGGCGGCGTGGGCAGCCTGTTCGGCTCGCTCGCGGCCTCGGGGCTCCTCGGGCAGATCAACGGCGTGGTGGCGGCCGGCTCCAACGACATCCTGGCCCGCGCCGTGGTGTTCGGGGTCGTCATCCTGATCATCGTGTTCAAGCCCAAGGGCTTGTTCTCGTACAGGGGGCGCTGAGCCGATGTCCAAGCGCTCGGTCGAGCTCGCGGGCTACGCCCTCTTCATCCTGGTCATCCTGGTCGCGCCGCAGTTCCTGGGCGAGTTCTGGATCAACCGCGTCGCCAAATACCTCGTGTTCGGCATGCTGGGCGTCGCGATCTGCCTGAGCTGGGGCTACGCGGGCATCCTCAACCTCGGCCAGGGCCTGTTCTTCGGCGCCGGCGCCTACATGATGGCCATGTCGCTCAAGCTTTCGAGCTCGACGAGCCAGCAGCCGACCTCCGACACGCCCATCCCCGACTTCATGTTCTGGAACGCCGAGCCGGGCGCCAAGCAGGAGCTCTGCTGCATCACGCGGACGTCGTTCCTGTGGACGCCGTTCCAGAGCCAGTGGTTCGGCTTCGCCATGGCGATCGTCGTGCCGACCGCGATCGCCGCCCTGCTCGGCGCCGTGATCTTCCGCAAGCGGATCGCGGGGGTGTTCATCTCCATCATCACGCTCGCGCTGGTGCTGCTCGTGCGGCTGCTCATCATCAACGGGCAGCCGCTGACCAACGGCTTCAACGGCCTGACCGACCTCGGCACCTTCGCGGTCGGCGAGCTGAGCTTCGACAGCTTCAGCCTGCTCACCTACTACACGGTCGCGGTCGCGCTGAGCCTCGTGCTGATCGGCACGAGGCTGCTGGTCGAGACCCGGGCCGGGCTCGTGCTGCAGGCCGTGCGCGACGACGCGAACCGCGCCCGCTATCTCGGCTTCGACGTCCCCAACTACCAGGTGTTCTTCTTCGCGGTGTCGGCCGCCATCGCGGGCCTCGCGGGGCTCCTCTACGTCAACGTCGCCGAGTTCGCCTCGCCGACCTTCATGGACCTCTCGTTCTCCATCACCATGGTGGTGTGGGCGGCGGTCGGCGGGCGCAACTCGCTGCTCGGGGCCTGCGTCGGCGCCATCCTCATCAACATGATCGAGGCCGGCATGAGCGAGACGCAGGGGCTCGTCGAGAGCTGGCGCGCCATCATCGGCCTCATCTTCATCCTGGTCGTGCTGTTCCTGCCGCGGGGCCTCGCGGGCCTGGGCGGCGACGCGGTGGACGCCCTGCTCCGTCGCGCCGGCCCGACGGCGCGCCCCGGCCGCGCGAAGGCCGTGCCCGACCCCCGGCCCGTCACCTCCGGCAAGGGGAGCGCGTGATGGCCGTCGCCCTGATGCTCGACGGGCTCGGCGTCACCTTCTCCGGCTTCAAGGCCGTGTCGGGGGTGTCGACCACGGTCGACGACGGCGAGCTGCGGGTGCTGCTCGGGGCCAACGGCGCCGGCAAGACCACGCTGATGGACCTGATCTCGGGCAAGACGCCGAGCACGGAAGGCCGCGTCTTCCTGTTCGACCGGGAGATCACCAACCGCGACCAGCACGTGATCGCCCGCGCCGGGATCGGCCGCAAGTTCCAGATCCCGAGCGTCTTCAAGGAGCTCAGCGTGCGCCGCAACCTCGCCGTGGCGAGCTGCCCGAGCCGCGGCGTGTTCAAGAACCTCCGGTTCGGCTTCCCCAAGGCGAGCCGCGACCGCGTCGAGGAGGTGCTCGACCTCGTGGGGCTGCGCGACGTGGAGGAGGAAACGGCCGCGAACCTCAGCCACGGCCAGACGCAATGGCTGGAGCTCGGCCTGCTGATCGTGCAGGACCCCAAGGTGCTGCTGCTCGACGAACCCACCGCGGGCATGACGGCCGGCGAGACCCAGAAGACCGCCCGCATCATCAACGCGCTCAAGGGCCGCCACACGCTGGTCGTGGTGGAGCACGACATGGCCTTCGTGCGCGAGATCGCCGAGCGCATCACGGTGCTGCACCTCGGCCGCATCATCGCCGAGGGCAACATCGCCCAGATCGAGACCGACCCCAAGGTCCGGGAAGCCTACCTCGGCTCGGGGGGCATCCACTGATGCTGGCGCTCACCGACGTCAACAGCTTCTACGACCGCAGCCACGTCCTGCACGACGTGTCGCTCGCGGTCGGCGACCGGCAGATCCTGTCGGTGCTCGGCCGCAACGGCACCGGCAAGACCACCCTGCTCAGGACCCTGATGGGGCTGACCGACCGGTCGACCGGCCGCATCGCGCTCGCGGGCGCCGACATCGGCGCGGCCCCGACCCACAGGCGCGCGCGGGCCGGCATCGGCTACGTGCCGCAGGGGCGCCAGATCATCCCGGACTTCACGGTGAAGGAGAACATCCTCATGGGCGCCTTCGCGCGCCCCGACGGCCGGCAGACGATCCCCGACCTGGTGCCGGCGCTGTTCCCCTACCTGACCCAGAACCTGAGCCGTCCGGGCGGCCTCCTGTCGGGCGGCCAGCAGCAGCAGCTCGCCATCGCCCGGGCGCTCGCGAGCCAGCCCAAGGTGCTGCTCCTCGACGAGCCGACCGAGGGCATCCAGCCCAACATCGTGGCCGAGATCGAGGCCGTCATCCTGCGCCTCAACCGCGAGGAAGGGCTCACCATCGTCCTGGTGGAGCAGAACATCCCCTTCGCCCGCAGGGCGGGGGACGTGTTCGCGATCCTGGAGAAGGGCCGCGTGGCCGCCTCCGGCCCCCGCGACGCGCTCTCGGACGACCTCATCCACGCCCACCTCGCCGTGTGAGCCCCCGGCCCGCACGGCTCCCGTCCCCCAGCAAGCACGAAGGACCTACCCCATGATGCACGGTGACATCTCCTCCAGCCAGGACGGCGTCGGCGTCGCGGTCGTCAACTACAAGATGCCCCGGCTGCACACCAAGGCCGAGGTGCTGGCCAACGCCCGCAAGATCGCCGACATGCTGGTCGGCATGAAGGCCGGCCTGCCCGGCATGGACCTGGTGATCTTCCCCGAATACTCGACCCACGGCATCATGTACGACGCCAAGGAGATGTACGAGACGGCCTCCACGGTGCCCGGCGACGAGACCGAGATCTTCGCCGAGGCCTGCCGCAAGGCCAAGGTCTGGGGCGTGTTCTCGCTGACGGGCGAGCAGCACGAGGAGCATCCCAGGAAGGCGCCCTACAACACCCTCATCCTGATGAACGACGAGGGCGAGATCGTCCAGAAGTACCGCAAGATCATGCCCTGGACGCCGATCGAGGGCTGGTACCCCGGCAACTGCACCTACGTGTCGGACGGCCCGAAGGGCCTCAAGGTCAGCCTCATCATCTGCGACGACGGCAACTACCCCGAGATCTGGCGCGACTGCGCGATGCGCGGGGCCGAGCTCATCATCCGCTGCCAGGGCTACATGTACCCGGCCAAGGAACAGCAGATCGTCATGTCGAAGGCCATGGCCTTCGCCAACAACTGCTACGTGGCGGTCGCCAACGCCGCGGGCTTCGACGGCGTCTACACCTATTTCGGCCACTCGGCGCTGATCGGCTTCGACGGCCGCACGCTCGGCGAGTGCGGCGAGGAGGAGATGGGCATCCAGTACGCCTCCCTGTCGAAGTTCCTGATCCGCGACGCCCGCAAGCACATGCAGTCGGAGAACCACCTCTTCAAGCTGGTCCACCGCGGCTACACGGGCATGATCAACTCGAAGGAGGAGATGCACGGCATGGCCGAGTGCCCCTACGACTTCTACAGGAAGTGGGTCGCCGACCCGGAAGCCACCCGCGAGATGGTGGAGAGCTTCACGCGCGACACGGTCGGCACCGAGGAATGCCCGATCGAGAACATCCCGTTCGCGGGCAAGAAGACGGCGCATCGCTGACCGGCCGCGACGGCCTTCCGCGTTCCTTTACGTCAACCTGGGCTCGGTGTGCTCGCACTGCCTGTACAACGCCGCCACCGGCTGGTCGCGCATCACCGGCACCCCCATGCGGCTGATGGCCGTGATCCTCG
Source organism: uncultured Lichenihabitans sp. (assembly GCA_964243035.1). GTDB lineage: Bacteria > Pseudomonadota > Alphaproteobacteria > Rhizobiales > Beijerinckiaceae > Lichenihabitans. The sequence continues at coordinate 8,520 of CAXTDZ010000054.1, read as the reverse complement.
GCGCGGTGGGCATCGCGGTCGCGGCCGGCACCGTGTGGGCCTTCTTCATCCAGTGGCTGTCGCTGCTGGGCATCCTGGTGCCCCCGATCGGCGCCGTGATCCTGATGGGCCAGTACGTCACCCGCGCGAGCGGGACCGCGACCGAGGATTGGAAGCCGTTCGCCTTCGCGGTGGAGAAGATGGTTCCCGGCCTGTGCACCGCCATCTCGGCCGCGGTGGCGGCGGCCGCGGCCTACTGCCTACTGCCTGCTGTCCGCCTACGCGACGCGGCGCGCGCGGCCCCTGGCGGCCTGAACGAACCGGAGCCGCGCGGCGCACGACACGCCGCCCGCGCGGCCCGGCCTGCACCCGACCCCCGGAGAGCCTCCATGCCGCTCGACTACGACGTCTTCGACCTGGGCGCCGTGCGCCTGCAACGCGGCGCCACCCTGCGCGACTGCAAGCTGGCCTACAAGACGTTCGGGTCGCTCAACGCCGACAAGAGCAACGCCATCGTCTACCCCACCTGGTACTCCGGCCAGCACTACGACAACGAGTGGCTGGTGGGCCGGGGTCTGGCGCTCGACCCGGAGAGGTACTTCATCATCATCCCCAACATGCTGGGCAACGGGCTGTCGTCCTCTCCCAGCAACACGCCCGAGCCCTACAACCGGAGCCGCTTCCCTCAGGTGACGGCCTGCGACAACGTTCGCGTCCAGCACCGGCTCGTGACCGAGAAGTTCGGGATCACCCACCTGCGCGCCGTCACGGGCTGGTCCATGGGGGCGCTGCAAACGTTCCACTGGGGCGCCCTCTACCCCGACATGATGGACGTGCTGCTGCCCTTCTGCGGCTCGGCCAAGTGCTCGCGCCACAATTTCGTGTTCCTGGAGGGCGTGAAGGCCGCGCTCACCGCCGACGCCGCCTTCAAGGACGGCTGGTACGACGACAAGCCCGCCCGGGGCCTGCGGGCCGCGGCGCGCGTCTACGCGGGCTGGGGCTTCTCGCAGGCCTTCTACCGGGAGAAGCTCGACCTCGAAGCGCTCGGCTTCTCGTCGCTGGAGGACTTCCTGGTGGCGTTCTGGGAGGGCTTCTTCCTGCCCAAGGACCCCAACAACCTGCTCGCCATGCTGTGGACCTGGCAGAATGGCGACATTTCCGACAACGAGCTTTACAACGGCGACTTCGCCAAGGCCCTCGGCGCCATCAAGGCCAAGACCTACGTCATGCCCGGGCAGACCGACCTGTACTTCCCGCCCGAGGACAGCGCCAACGAGGTCGCCCACATGCCCAACGCGACCCTGATCCCGATCCCCTCCGTTTGGGGCCACTTCGCGGGCGGCCCCGGCACCAACCCCGTCGACGTCGCCTTCCTCGACGGCAAGCTCAAGGAACTGCTCGCCTCCTGACCGGCGGGCGACGGCCTCCCCCGACCCAGGGATCGTGCCCCATGCTCCTCATCGAACGCGTCCTCGGCAGTCGGGTCGACCCGCTGCTGTCCCACCGCCTCCACCACCTTGAGCACCACGGCCGGGTCGATACCCTGATCCTGCCCGCGGCCGAGCTCGCCCGGCGGCGCTTCCGCGCGACGAGCGCGGCCGGCGAGGAGGTGGCGGTGGCCCTGCCGCGCGACCAGAAGCTGTTCGACGGCGCGGTTCTGCTGCTCGACGAGGCCCGCGCCCTCGTGGTGCGGGTGGACACGGAACGCTGGCTGCGGCTGCAGCCGCGCTCGATCGCCGACGCCGTGGAACTCGGCTACCACGCCGGCAACCTGCATTGGCGCGTGCGCTTCCAGGGCGAGGCCCTGCTGGTGGCCCTGGAAGCGCCGGTCGACGACTACCTCGACCGCCTGGCGCCGCTCATCGCCGACCGCCGCGTCACCACCTCCGTGCTGCAGGACGCCTGATGCGGGCGCTGCTCGCGGCGCTCTGGCAGGGCGACACGGCCTTTCCCAGCGGCGGCGTCGCGTTCTCCAACGGCGTCGAGGGCGCGGCGGCGCTGGCGGGCCGCCTCGACCGCGCCGCGCTCGCGGCCCTCCTGCGCGCCACGCTGCGCCATCGCTGGGCCTCGTCCGAGCGCGTCGCCGTGCTGCACGCCTTCCACGCGGCCGACCTTGCCCGGCTCGCCGCCATCGACGCGGCCTGCGAGGCCGCGACCCTGGCCGAGCCGGTCCGCGTCGGGTCGCGCCGCAACGGCCGCGCCTTCCTCACCGCGCACGCCCGTCTCGGCACCGGAGGCGCGGGAGCCCTGCGCGACGCGATCGCGACCGGAGCGTGCCTCGGCCACCTGCCCGTCGCGCAGGGCTGGATCTGGCGGCGCTGCGGCCTCGACGCCGAAGCCGCGGCCGCGGTTTCGGCCTTCACGTCGGCCGCCGCCATGACGAACGCGGCGGTGCGTCTCGGCGCGCTCGGCGCCATCGAGGCCCAGGGCGTCCTGTCCGACTGCCTGCCGCTGATGGCGGAGCTCGCCGCGGCTCCCTTCGACCCCGCCGATCCCATCCGCTTCGCCAGCACCACGCCCTGGCTCGACGTCGCGGCCGTGCGGCACGGGCGGTCCGACCTGCGCCTTTTCGCGAACTGAGGGGCACCCGCCATGCTGCTGACACCCACCGAGATGGAGCGGCTGACCATCTTCACGGCCGCGGAGCTTGCCCGCAGGCGCCGGGCCCGGGGCTTGAGGCTGAACCATCCCGAAGCGGTGGCGCTCATCACCGACGCCATCCTGGAGGGCGCGCGCGACGGCCGCTCGGTCGCCGAGATGATGGGCGTCGGCTCGACGGTGCTGACGCAGGAGGACGTGATGCCCGGCGTCGCCGCCATGGTGCCGATCCTGCAGGTCGAGTGCGTGTTCCCCGACGGCACCAAGCTCGTCACGGTGCACGAGCCGATCCGCCCCGTGGAAGGCGGCGAGGCTGACGCCCTCGTGCCGGGCGAGCTGCTCACGGTGCCCGGCGAGGACATCGTGCTCAACGCCGGCCGCCGCAGTGCGACCCTGACGGTGGTCAACACCGGCGACCGGCCGGTGCAGATCGGCTCGCACTACCATTTCTTCGAGGTCAACAAGGCGCTCGACTTCGACCGCGCCGCGGCCTTCGGGCTCCGGCTCGACGTCCCGGCCGGCACGGCGGTGCGGTTCGAGCCCGGCCAGACCAAGGAGGTGACGCTCGTCACCTACGGGGGACGGCGCGAGGTGACGGGCTTCCACGGCCTCGCCGACGGCCCGACCGACACGGACGCGGCCCGCGGCGCGGCGCTCGCCCGCGCCCGCGCGGCCGGCTTCAAGGGCGCCTGAGGATGGCGCGCCTTCCCCGCCGCGCCTACGCGGAGCTCTACGGCCCCACCGTCGGCGACGGCTTCCGGCTCGGCGACACCTCGCTGGTGGCGATCGTCGAGCGGGACCACGCCGTCTACGGCGACGAGTGCCTGCACGGCGGCGGCAAGACCCTGCGCGACGGCGCCGGGCTCGCGGCCGGCGTGACGAGCCGCGAGGGCGCGCTCGACCTGCTGCTCTGCAACGTGGTGGTGATCGACGCCGTGCTCGGCATCGTCAAGGGCGACCTCGGGATCAAGGACGGCCGCATCGTCGGGCTCGGCAAGGCCGGCAACCCGGCCACCATGGACGGCGTCGACCCGCGGCTCGTGGTGGCGCAGGCCACGACGGTGCGGGACTGCGAGGGGCTGATCGCCACCGCGGGCGGCATCGACGTCCACGTGCATTTCGACTCGGCCGGCCTGCCCGAGCACGCGATCGCCTCGGGCCTGACCACGCTGCTCGGCGGCTCGCTCGGGCCCATCACGGTCGGCATCGACTCGGGCGGCCCCTTCAACGTCGGCAAGATGCTGCAGGCGGCCGAGCACTGGCCGCTCAACTTCGGCTTCCTGGGCCGCGGCAACTCGCACCGGCCGGCCTCGCTGGTCGAGCAGATGAAGTGGGGCTGCCTCGGCCTGAAGATCCACGAGGACTGGGGCTCGATGCCGGCCACGATCGACACCTGCCTCACCGTGGCGGACGACCTCGACTTCCCCGTGCAGATCCACACCGACACGCTGAACGAGAGCGGGTTCGTGGAGGACACCCTGGCCGCGATCGGCGGCCGCACCATCCACATGTACCACACGGAGGGGGCCGGCGGCGGCCATGCGCCGGACATCATCCGGGTCGCGGGCCTCGCGCACTGCCTGCCGTCCTCGACCAACCCGACCAACCCCTACACGGTCAACACCTTCGACGAACACCTCGACATGACGATGGTGTGCCATCACCTGAACCCCGCGATCCCCGAGGACGTGGCCTTCGCCGAGAGCCGCATCCGCGCCCAGACCATCGCGGCCGAGGACGTGCTGCACGACATCGGCGCCATCTCGATGCTCGGGTCGGACAGCCAGGGCATGGGGCGCATCCACGAGGTGATCTGCCGGACGTGGCAGCTCGCCTCCAAGATGAAGGACCAGCGCGGGCCGCTGCCCGAGGAGCGGCCGCACCGCGGCGACAACGCCCGCATCCGCCGCTACATCGCCAAGTACACGATCAACGCCGCCAGGAGCTTCGGCATCGCCGAGCACGTCGGCTCGCTGGAAGACGGCAAGATGGCCGACGTGGTGCTGTGGCGCCCCGCCTTCTTCGGCATCAAGCCCGAGCTCGTGGTCAAGGGCGGCTTCATCGCCTGGGGGGCCATGGGCGACTCGGCCGCCTCGCTGATGACCTGCGAGCCGATCCTGCAGCGCCCGCAATGGGGCGCCTTCGGCCGCGCCGCGCCCGCGCTCTCGGCCTGCTTCGTCCACCCGCTCGCCCTCGACCGGGACCTCGCGGGCGCGCTCGGCCTCGGCAAGGCGCTGCTGCCCGCGCGCGGCACGCGGACGCTGCGCAAGTCCGACATGCTGTGGAACGACGCCTGCCCGGACATCCGCGTCGACCCGCAGACCTTCGAGGTCTTCGTCGACGGCACGCTCGCCACCTGCGAGCCCGCGACGCGGCTGCCGCTCGCCCAGCGCTACATGCTGCGGTGAGCGCGGTGCCGGACAACACGACACCCGCCGCGGCCGGGACCGCCGCCCGCATCGGCATCGGCGGCCCGGTCGGCTCGGGCAAGACCGCGCTGATCGAGGCGCTGATCCCCGTTCTGCGGGCGCGCGGCGTCGACCTCGCGGTGGTCACCAACGACCTCGTGACGCATGAGGACGCCGAGCGCGTCCGGCGCTCGGGGCTGATCGACCCGGCGCGCGTCCTGGCCGTCGAGGCCGGCGCCTGCCCGCACACCGTCATCCGCGAGGACCCGACGCTCAACATCGCGGCCGGCGACGACCTGGAGGCGCGCTTCCCCGGCCTCGACCTGATCATCTTCGAGTCCGGCGGCGACAACCTCGCCTCGACCTTCTCGCTCGACCTCGTCGACTGGTGGATCTTCGTGATCGACGTCGCGGGCGGCGACGACATCCCGCGCAAGCGCGGCCCCGGGATCCTGCGGGCGGACCTGCTCGTCGTGAACAAGACGGACCTCGCGCCCCACGTCGGGGTCGACCTGCCGCGCATGCTGGCCGAGGCCGACGCGGTGCGCGGGGGCCGCCCGGTGATCGCCACGAGCCTGCGCCGCGGCGAGGCCGTCGACCGGGTCGCCGACGCCGTCTGCGCCGCCGTGCTGTTTGAGGCGTGAGGACCGCGGCTGCCGGTCCGGCCGCGCGGGCGGAGGACGGCTCCCGGGACGCCGGAGGAACGCCCGACGACGACCGCGCGGTGTCGGGCCGAGCGACGGACGAGCCGGCCCCCTCGGGCACCGGGCGAGACCGCTCGGCCGTCCACGCCGCGCTGACCTTCGCGCGGGGCGGCGGGCGGACGTTCCTGGCCCGGCAGTCCATGCCCTACCCGTTCCACGTCACGCGGCCGCACCACCTCGACGCCGCGCGTCCCGATCTCGCCACCCTCTACCTGCAATCGGCGTCCGGCGGCCTGTACCGCGGCGACCGGCTCGCCCTCCACGTCACGGCCCGGCAAGGCGCCGCGGCCCACGTCACGAGCCAGGCCGCGACGGTGGTGCACGCGGCGGCCGGCGGGGGCATCGCGATCGAGACCCGCGTCGGCGTGCATGCGGACGCCGTCCTGGCGCTGACGACCGACCCCTACGTGCTGTTCCCGGACACGGCCCTGTCGGTCACGACCGAGATCGTCCTGCATCCGGGCGGCCGGGCCTTCGTGGCCGACGGGTTCGCGGCCCACGATCCCGCCGCCCGGGCGACCCCGTTCCGCCACCTCGCCCTCGCCTGCCGGGTCCGCACGGCGGAGGGCCGCGTGCTGGTGGAGGACCGCAGCTTCCTGAGCGGGCCGGACTTCGCCGGCCCCGGCTCGCCGCTCGGGCCCTGCCGCGCGTTCGGGTCGGCCCTGCTGCTCGGAGCCGGCGTCGCGCTCGATCCGGCGCGGCTCCAGTCCGAGCTCGACGCCCTCGGCGTCCTGGCGGGTGCCTCGCCGCTGCCGAACCAGGGCGGGTGGGGCGTGCGCCTCCTCGCCCGCGAGGGCGGCGCGCTCCGGCGCGGGCTCGACGCCGTGTTCGAGGCGGCGTTCCTCGCCCTCACGGGAGAACAGCCGGCGCGCCGGCGCAAGTAGCCCCGCTCACGGGCCGTCCTACCGCCGTGCCAAGCGGAAATACACCTCCGACAGCCGCCGCGGCAGGTCCTCGATGCGGCGCACCGGCCTGTGGTTGGCGCGGCCGAAGACGGCGGCGCCGTGGCCCGTGCCGGTCGGGTCGAGCGTGAGCCCGAACGTGTCGACCCCCCGCGCCCGCAGGGAGAGCACGGCCCGCCGGGCGTCCTCGACGAGGTCGGCCGGATCGGAAACGTCGACGTCGGACGGCGCCCCGTCGGTCAGCACGATCAAGAGCCGCCGGCTCGCCGCCGCGGGGGCCAGCTCGGCCCCGGCGTGGCGCAGCGCCGCCCCGAGGCGCGTCGACAAGCCGGGCGCCAGCCCGCTCAGCCGCGCCAGGGCGCTCCGGTCGAAGTCCTGCCCGAAATCCTTGACGCGCGTGACGCGCACCTCCTCGCGCCCGTTCGACGCGAAGGCGCGCAGCGCGAAGCCGTCGCCGAGCGCCGCCATGGCGCGGGCCAGCACCGCGACGGCGTGCTTCTCGACGTCGAGCACGGTGGTGCCGGCGGCCGGCACGCGGTCGCCCGTCGACTCCGACGTGTCGATCAGCACGGTGACGGCGAGGTCGCGCGCCTTCAGCGCCTTGCGCAGGTGGATGCGCTCGTCCGGGATCTCGCCCGTGCGCAGCGCCGTGACGGCGTCCACGGCGGCGTCGAGGTCGAGGTCGTGGCCCTCGGGCTGCCGCTTCAGGCGCGTCGGCCGGCCCACGCGCGCCGCCTTGACCAGCCGCTCGACGCGCGCCGTCAGCCCGGCATCGCGGGCCAGCATGTCCGCGATGCGGTGGACCGGCCCGGCGACGGGCTCGGTCTCGCGCACGGTGGTCCAGTCCGGGCGCTCCAGACCCGCGGCCCTGTCCCATTCGGGATGGCGGGCCACCACCGCGCCGCGATCGTCGGCCGGCGCGGCCGGCCGGGCGCGCCCGGCGCCCCCGTCGGGCCCGGCCTCGCGCCGGTCCGCCTCGTCCGGGTCGGCCGCGGCCTCGGTCTCGAAGCGCACCGCCTCGACCGGCACGTCCAGCTCCTCCGGCGCCGCGTCGGGCGGTGGGGGCGGCAGCGCCCAGAAGCCCAGGTTGTCGTCGCGATAGACCGGCTCGACGGCGAACAGCTTGGCGTTGAACTGGATCCGCATCTGCCCGACGTCGTTGCCCAGCAGGCCGCCGATGCGGCGCGACAGCGCCGGGTCGGCGAGGTCGGGCTCGGCCGCGAACAGGGCCCGCCCCTTGGCCACGAAGCCGTCCCCGTCCTCGTAGGCGGGGTCGAACAGCGCGCGGGCGAGGCGGGCGAACAGCACCGGCGCCGTGCGCAGCACGGAGGGCTCGGCCGTGTGGAACGGCGCCCACACGCGCCGCAGGCCGGGAAAGCGCCGGATGGCGAGCGCCTCGACGCGCGCGTCCTCGACGAGGTCGACGAGGGCGACCTGCACGGGCTTCAGCGTGCCGGGCTCGCGGCGCGGGCTCGCGAAGGCGAGGTGGGCCGTGGCATGGGCCACGACGGCGCGATAGAGGCCGGGCAGGTCGGCCGCGGCCACGCGCGGGAACGTGTCCGGCACCCGCACGATGCCGGCCGAGACCGCGGCCCGCCGCTCCTGCGTGCCGTCGCCGGTGCCCACCGCCTCGCGCAGCGTCGGGGCCGTGCCCCACAGCGCGGCCGCGTAGGCCCGCAGCCGGCGCTGCTCCGTGGCGAAGCCGGTCCTGCCGGCCAGGCGGTCGAGGACGCGCCGGGCTTCCGGGTCGGCGAGGCCGAGGAAGGCGGCGCGCCGGGCCGGATCGGCCGAGGCGCGCAGGGCGGTGGCCACGAAGGCCTCGAACCCGTCCGCGCCGCAGCGCGCCAGGACGGTGCCGGAGGTGTCGAGCGCGACCGCGAGGCAGGACGGGGCTTCCCGGGCGAGGCGGACGGCCGCGCGCCACCAGGC
>CAXTDZ010000053.1:0-24146 GCA_964243035.1 uncultured Lichenihabitans sp. | reverse complement strand
CCGCTGCCCCACGCCGGGCGCGCGGGCCAGCGCGGCCCGGTCGCCGCGTGCGATCGCCAGCGCGAGGTCGCCCGGCCCCAGCACACCCAGGATCGCCAGCGCCAGCTTGGAGCCCACGCCCTGCACGCCCTGCAGCAGGCGGAACCAGTCGCGCTCGGCCGCGGTCGCGAAGCCGTACAAGCGGATCAGGTCCTCGCGCATCTGGGTTTCGATCGCAAGCGTCGCGACCTCGCCCGCGGGCGGCAGGGCGCGCAGGGTCCTGGGCGAGCAGTAGACGAGGTAGCCGACCCCGCCCACGTCGAGGATGACGTGGTCGGGCCCCTGCGCGTCCACCGCGCCCCTGAGGCGGCCGATCATGCCGAGCGCAGCAGGCGGGCTTCGCGCGCCCGGGCCGCGCGGTGCTGGGCGTGGGTGACGGCCACCGCGAGCGCGTCGGCCGCGTCGGGGCTCGACGCGTCGCTGCGGGGCAGCAGGACCTTCAGCATCATGCCGACCTGCTGCTTCTCGGCGTGGCCCGTGCCCGTCACGGTCTTCTTGACGAGGTTGGCCGCGTATTCCGCGACCGGCACGCCGGCCAGCGCCGGCACCACCAGCGCGATGCCGCGCGCCTGGCCGAGCTTCAGCGTGCCCTGCGGGTCGCGGTTGACGAAGGTTTCCTCCACCGCGGCCTCGTCCGGGCGCTGCTGCGCGATCACGGCCGCGAGCCCCTCGTGCAGCTGCCGGAGCCGCTCGCTCAGGGGCGCGTCCTGCCGGGGGTGGATGGAGCCGCAGGCCACGAAGGACAGGCGCGAGCCCGCGACGTCGATGACGCCCCAGCCGGTGTGCCGGAGACCGGGGTCGATGCCGAGCACGCGGACGGTTTCGGTCATGGCTGCGAGGTGCTTCCGGGCGGGAACGATGCGGTCCTGATTACGGGTTTGAGCCCGCGCGGAGCTTGCCGGTGATCCCCTTCGCCCCGCAAAGTGGGGCGAAGGGCAGAATCGGTCACGCCTCCAGCTTGGCGACCAGCGCGTCCGACACCTCGAAGTTGGCGTAGACCTTCTGGACGTCGTCATTGTCCTCCAGCGAGCCCACGAGCTTCAGGATCTTCTCGCCCGCCTCGTCGTCCACGGCGACCGTGTTCTGCGGGCGCCACACGAGGCCCGCGCGGCGCGGCTCGCCGAAGCGGTCTTCGAGCGCCTTGGCGACGTCCTTCAGCCCTTCCACGGTGGTGACCACCTCGTGGCCCTCGTCGGTCAGGCTGGCGTCGTCGGCGCCCGCCTCGATGGCGGCCTCCATCATGGCGTCCTCGCTCGCGGCCTTGCCCTCGTACTCGATCACGCCCACGCGGTCGAACATGAAGGACACGGCCCCCGTCTCGGCCAGCGCCCCGCCCGACTTGGTGAAGTAGGAGCGCACCTCGCCCGCGGTGCGGTTGCGGTTGTCGGTCAGCGCCTCCACGATCACCGCCACGCCGCCGGGCGCGTAGCCCTCGTAGCGGACCTCGTCGTAGGTTTCGGTGTCGGCGCCCGCCGCCTTCTTGATGGCGCGCTCGATGTTGTCCTTGGGCATGTTCTCGGCGCGGGCCGCGAGCACGGCCGCGCGCAGGCGCGCGTTCATGGCGGGGTCGGGCAGGCCCATCTTGGCCGCCACCGTGATCTCGCGCGCGAGCTTGGAGAAGAGCTTGGAGCGGACGGCGTCCTGCTTGCCCTTCTTGTGCATGATGTTCTTGAACTGACTGTGTCCGGCCATGGCGGGGTCCGTGAAGCGGCGGGGATCTCTGGAGGAAGGGTAGGCGGTCTAGCTCTTGCGCGCCACCGTGAAGCGCGCGGCCTCCGCCAGGATGGCGGTGCGGTCGCCCAGGTTGAGGTCGGCCAGCGCGGCCTGCGCTTCCGCGGCCAGCGCGTCGCGGCGGGCCTTGGCGGCCTCCAGCCCAAGCGCGGACACCAGCGTGGCCTTGTTGCGTCCGGCGTCCTTGCCCGCGGCCTTGCCCAGCGTCGCGGCGTCGCTCTCGGTGTCCAGGATGTCGTCCGCCACCTGGAAGGCCGCGCCGAGCGCCCGGCCGTAGCGGGCGAGCGCTTCGAGCTGCGCGGGCGCCGCGCCCCCCATGATGGCGCCCGCCTCCACCGCGAACAGCAGCAGCGCGCCCGTCTTCATGGCCTGGAGCTGCATCACGGCGTGGGCGTCGAGCGGCTCGGCGGCGCTCTCGGCCTGGAGGTCGAGCGCCTGCCCACCCACCATCCCGCCCAGGCCCGCCGCGCGCGCCAGCACCAGCACGAGCGCCGCGCGCACGGCGGGGTCCGGGTGGGTGGGGGCGTCGGCCACCACGTCGAACGCGTAGGTCAGCAGCCCGTCGCCCGCCAGGATCGCGGTCGCCTCGTCGAAGGCGATGTGCGCGGTGGGGCGGCCCCGGCGCAGGGCGTCGTCGTCCATGGCGGGCAGGTCGTCGTGGACCAGCGAGTAGCAGTGGATCATCTCCAGCGCGGCGCCGGCCCGGAGCGGGCCCTCGCCCTCCATCCCGAACAGCCGCGCCGTTTCGATCAGCAGGAAGGGCCTGAGCCGCTTGCCGCCGCCCAGCGCCGCGTAGCGCATGGCCTCGCGCAGCCGGGCGGGCCGCGCCACCTCGCCCGCGAGCGGGGCCGGGCCGAGCAGCCGGTCCAGCGCGGCTTCGACGTCGGCCGCGACCCGCTCCAGGCGCGGGTCGAAGCGTTCGGGCAGCGGATCCCCGGTCATCGGCGTTCCTCCTTGAGCTTTGCCTGGGCGGGGTTATTTTCCGCGCGCGCCGAACGGTCAAGGCCGCGCATGGCCAAGCCCCGCGCCGCTTGCTACAAGCCCCGCCTCGTCCCGAGGAGCACCGAGCCATGCGCCGCGCCACCATCCGGCGGCAGACCAACGAAACCGCGGTCGAGGTCGGGGTCGACCTCGACGGCACCGGGCAGGGCGACATCCGCACGGGCGTGGGCTTCTTCGACCACATGCTGGACCAGGTGGCTCGCCACGGCCTGCTGGACCTGACCGTCAAGGCCGAGGGCGACCTGCACGTGGACCAGCACCACACGGTGGAGGACGTGGGCATCGCGCTCGGCCAGGCGGTCGCGGAGGCGCTCGGGGACAAGCGCGGCATCGCGCGCTACGCGGACGTCCACCTGCCCATGGACGAGGCGCTGACCCGCGTGGCGCTGGACTTCTCCGGCCGGCCGTTCCTGGTGTTCCGCACGAGCTTCTCGGCGCCCAAGATCGGCACCTTCGACACCGAGCTGGTGCGCGAGTTCTTCGGGGCCTTCGCGGTCAACGCGCGCGCGACGCTGCACGTGGAAACGCTCTACGGCACCAACAACCACCACGTCGCCGAGTCCTGCTTTAAGGGGCTGGCCCGCGCCCTGCGCGCCGCGGTCGCGGTGGACGGCCCCCAGGCGGACCGCATCCCGTCCACCAAGGGCTCGCTGGCGGGCTGAGAGGGTTTTGGGGCATGCCGATCTACACCGTTCACGTGCCGCGCGCGGCCGAGGGCAGCGTCGAGGCCGCCGACCGCACGGCCTTCCTGCGCGACGGCTTCAACGGCTGGGCCTTCCTCCTCGGGCCGCTGTTCCTGCTCCGGCACCGCGCCTGGGTCGCGGCCGCGGCCTGGCTCGTCGTGGTGGGCGGCGGCGCGGCGCTCGCGGCCGCGCTGGCGCTGCCCGTCGCGACCCGGGTGCTCCTGCTGCTGGCGGTCGAGCTGTTCGTGGGGCTGGAAGGCAACGCGTTGCGCGGCCACGTGCTCCGGCGCCGCGGCTACGACGTGGCGGACGTGGTGGCGGGCCGCAACCGCGACGAGGGCGAGCTGACCTATTTCCGCGCCCGCGAGCGCGACGCGGCGGACGCCCGCCCGCCCGCACCCGCCCGCGCGCCCCGGCGTCCGTCAGGCGGCCAGCCCGTCATCGGATCGTTTCCGGGGGAGGACGGCTGATCGCCGCCCCGGTGCCGCCCGGCCCGTGCCGCGCCGCCGGGGGCGGCCCGGCCGGAGCGGACCGGCCGAGGCCGCCGCGGCGGCCGACCCGGACGGCCCAGGCCGCGTGCAGGTAGGCCTGCAGCGCGCGCTCGTAGGCCATCAGGAGCGTGCTCGCGGCGCCGACCTTCGGGTCGTCGGCTTGACGCATCCGCTGCACCCGCTGGCGCTGGGCCAGCGCCAGCTTCAGCAGGCGGAAGATGCGCTGCTTGTTGCGGAGGTCGAGCGCCCTGGCCTGCCAGGCTCCCGCCTGCTCCCCCGACGCATCGGGGCCGTCGAATTCGACCGCGCCCGTGGCACGTGCGTCGGATCGGCAAAACGGCACGGTGCGGGCCTTCGGCGGAACGGCCCAAATCATGCGCAAGCCCGCACCGCCGCTCACTCACATCGGTTAGGCTCCGCCAACCGTTGAGCGGTCGTGCACGCCGGATCGCGCGGCGATGGGCCGGATCACGGGTGCTCCGGCCCACCATCCGCCGGTCGGCCTCACCCCGCCGGCGTGATCCGGCCGTCGTGCGTGGCGCCGGCCCTGTCGGTCGAGGGTTCGGCGCCCGACGCCGCGTCGAGGTCGTTCGCCAGGTCCGCCCCGGTGGGCGCGTCGGCGGCGTCCGCGAACGCGCGGGAGGACGCGGGTTGCTCCGCGTCGATCTCCTCCTCCGCGCGCCGCCAGTGCTCGGCGTCCCGGCCGTGCGGCTGGCCCTCGGCTTCCCAGAGCTGGTGGGCGCGCACCCGGACCCGCTCGTCCCTGTTCTGGTTCATGGCTTTCACTCGCTGTTCTGCCGTGAACTCCGGGACCGGTTCCGCGTTCCGTCGCCTTCGGCCCCGGTGTCCGTTATGCCGCACGGCTTCCGCCGCGACCCGCCTCACTCGATGCGCTCGTGGGCATCGGACCTGCCCGTCACCCAGTAGCCGCCCGCCTTCACCCAGGCTCGCGGATGCCCGCGTCCGGCGACGAGGTGGTCGCGGACCGCGCGCGCCACGCCGGCCTCGGCCGCGATCCAGACGAAGGTGTCGGGCCGGAGGTCGAGCGTGTCCAAGGCGGACAACAGCGCAGCCGGGTCAGCGGCCGCCGCGAGCGGGCGGTGCGCCCACAGGGCCGTCAGGTCGGCGTCCGTCGCGAAGGCCTGCGCCTCGGCCGGGCCCGCGACCGCGACCGCGCTGGTGAGGCGGTCGCCGGCCCCCGCCTCCTCGATCCGGCGGCCGATGGCCGGGAGGGCCGTTTCGTCGCCGACCAGAAGCCAGCGCCGGACGTCGTCGCCGGTGACGACCTTGGACCCTTTGGGGCCGCCCACCTGGAGCGTGTCGCCGGGCCGGGCGTCGAGCGCCCAGCGGGTCGCCGGGCCCGCGTCGTGGACCGCGAAATCGATCGCGAGCGTTCGCGCCCGCGCGTCGTGGCGCCGGGGCGTGTAGTCGCGCCGCTCGACCCCCGAGGGCGTCGGCACCATGATCTTGACGTGGTCGTCGAACGCCAGGCTCCGGAAGTCGGCGAGGTCCTCGCCGAACAGTGTGACGCGGACCATGCCGGGCGTGACGCGGCCGACGTCGGTCACCGTGAGCGAGCGGATCTTGAGGGCGTGCCGCACCCGCTCGACGCGCGGGCCGAGCGCGCGACCCTGGGTCAAATCGAGGGTATCCATCCTGCGTCCTTCCAAGGCCCGGGCCTCGACCTGCAGGACGCGAGCCGCGCAGATCGCGGCGTGAGCCGACCGATCGGGCGCGTTGGTTGACGTGAACGCTTACGGCCGGCGCGGCCGGCTGCGCCGCGACGTGAACCCTTCCCGCCCGCCGGTCAAGGTTCTTCCTTAACCCTCGGAAAGGCTCCGGAACCGGCGCGTCCGCTCAGCGGGCCGCCATATCGAGCGGCGCCTCCACATCGTCCGTGATGGGGTTGGCGAAGGGGTTGCCGGCCCGGAACGCCGCGAAGGCGGCCTTGGCGGATCCGAGCAGCTCCGCGTCCGTCAGGACGTCCGCGGCCGTGGACGCCATGGCCTTGGCGGCGTGGACCAGCCCCTTGTGCGCGGCGGGCTGGCGGCCCTGCGCGGTGAGCTGCCACGAGTGGCCGGGCGTGCCCACCGCGTAGCAGGCCGTGCGGCACTGCACGGTGGGCACCACCCAGCTCACCGTGCCCACGTCGGTGGACCCGACGGACCCGTCCGAGGGCGCGTCGAGCGGGCAAACGTCCTCGCTCAGCGCCTCGCCCGCGCGGGGCGGCAGGCCGGCGCGCGCGTAGGCCGCGCGGACGTCCTCGGGCAGCAGCGTCGCCTGGATCTCCGCCGCGAAAGCGCGGTCGGCGGCGTCGAAGCCGGGGCCGCCCAGGCGCCTGAGGTTGGCGAACATCGCCTCCTCCAGCGGGCGGTTGCCGACCAGGTTGGCGTCGCCCGACACCTGCCTGCCCTCAACCCGCGTGCCGCTCATCAGCGCGGCCCCCTCCGCGATCGCCCGCACCCGGGCCGCAAGGTCCCACGTCTCGCCCAAGCTGCGGGCCCGGATCAGCTGGCGGACCGTGGCCCTGGCCTGCACCACGTTGGGCGCGATGCCGCCGGCGTCGATGACCGCGTAGTGCACGCGGGCCGAGGACGGCATGTGCTCGCGCAGGTAGTTGACGCCGATGTTCATCAGCTCGACGCCGTCCAGCGCGCTGCGCCCGAGGTGGGGCGCGGCGGCCGCGTGCGCGGCGCGCCCGTGGAAGGTGAACTCGATCTCGACGCAGGCCAGCGACACCGGCTCGGTGACGCCCGTGAAGGCGGACGGGTGCCAGCAGATCGCGACGTCCACGTCCTCGAACACGCCGGCCCGCACCATGAACCCCTTGGCCGACCCACCTTCCTCGGCGGGGCAGCCGTAGTAGCGGACGCGCCCCGGCAGCCCGCGCGACGCCAGCCAGTCCTTGACGGCGGTCGCGGCCAGCAGCGAGGCCGAGCCGAGCAGGTTGTGCCCGCAGCCGTGCCCGTTGCCCCCTGCGGCGAGCGGCCGCGCCTGCGCGACCCCCGCCTCCTGGCTGAGCCCGGGCAGGGCGTCGAACTCGCCCAGGATGGCGATCACCGGCCCGCCCCGGCCCGCCTCGCCCATCACCGCCGTGGGCAGGCCCGCGATCCCGCGCGCGACCGCGAAGCCTTCCGCCTCCAGCATGGCCGCGTGCTCGGCCATCGAGCGCACCTCCTGGAAGTTCAGCTCGGGCGTGTCCCAGATGCGGTCGCTCATGGCGAAGAAGGCGGGGCCCTTGGCCTCGGCCAGACCCCAGACCGCGTCGCTGTTTCGCCCCTTGTCCATCCGATCCGTCCCTGGCCTCGCCCTGCTCGGCCAGCATGTCCCCGCCGCGGCGCGGACTCAAGGCGCCGGCACGGGCCGGCCCGCGCGAGCGGCTGTTCCGCTTCGGGCGGCGCTGGCGACGGGTCGCCCGAACTCGATCCGCCCCCGGCCGTTGAGCTTGGCCGCGTAGAGGGCGGTGTCCACCTTCGACAGCAGGGTTCCCAGCTCGTCCGAGGGGTGGCATTGCGCGAGCCCGGCGCTGAACGACAGCCGCAGGTTCGGGTTGAAGCCGAGGTCCAGGGCGCCGACCCGCTGCATCAGGCGCTCGACCCGGGTCGCGGCGGCCGAACACGCGGCCCTGCCCGTTGAGAAGCCCAACCACGACCCGGGCCGGCCACCCGTCCACCGCCGCGAGGATCTGGGCTTCGGTGCGGTCCCGGCCCACCGTCGCGCCGTCGCGCGGGAGGTCGACGCCGAGCAAGGTTTCGGGCTGGCCCTGCGCGGCCGAGACGAGCCGCACCGTCCGACCCCCGAGCCTGACCGGGCCGCCCAGGCCCGCCACGGGCTGACGATCGTGCCGACCCTGCCCCGCACCCGCGTCCTCCCGTTCGCAGCGCAAACCGAAGGTCGCCGCCGCACGCTTCGCTGACACGGGTCGCGACGCCAGACTGGCCGGGCGCTCACGAGCGGCGAGGCGCGATGGCCCACACCCTCGCCGAAGGGCGCCCGACCCGCGCGCACCGCTCACCACCTTGGCCGACCTCGGCCGTGGGCTCGACCGCCGGGCGAGGCTGCTGCCGACCATGGCCGAGAGCGACGCTTTCGTGGACCGGCTGCAGGCCAGGGCCGCCTGAGGCTTCACACCGCCGCCGCGGCGTGAGACATCCGTCCGACCGATCGGAGCCCGCCCCTTGTACCCGAACACCCGCCTCTTCATCGACGGACGCTGGCGCGAGGCCGGCGACAAGCGCACGCTCGACGTGCTCAACCCCGCGACCGGCGAGGTGATCGGCACCGCGGCCCACGCGGGGGCCGCCGACCTCGACGAAGCGCTGGCCGCCGCCGCGCGCGGCTTCCGCCTGTGGCGCGCGACGGCCGCGCTGGACCGCTGCAGGATCCTGCGCCGCGCGGCCGACCTCTTGCGCGAGCGCCTGGACGAGGTCGCCCGCACCATGGTGCTGGAACAGGGCAAGCCGATCGCCGAGGCGCGGGCCGAGCTCCTGGTGTCGGCGGACGTGCTGGACTGGGCGGGCGAGGAAGGCCGCCGGGCCTACGGGCGCGTGATCCCGGGCCGCGCGCCCGGCGTGCTGCAGACCGTGGTGCGCGAGCCGGTCGGGCCGGTGGCGGCCTTCACGCCGTGGAACTTCCCGGTCGCCCAGGTGGTGCGCAAGATCGCCCCCGCGCTGGCCGCGGGATGCTCGGTGATCGTGAAGGCCGCGGAGGACACGCCCGCCTCGGCCGCCGCGCTGGTGCGGGCCATCGCCGACGCCG
Organism: uncultured Lichenihabitans sp.; assembly: GCA_964243035.1. Lineage (GTDB taxonomy): Bacteria > Pseudomonadota > Alphaproteobacteria > Rhizobiales > Beijerinckiaceae > Lichenihabitans. The sequence continues at coordinate 15,442 of CAXTDZ010000053.1, read as the reverse complement.
GGGTGCCCGCGGGCGCGCTCAACCTCGTGTTCGGCGACCCTGCCGAGATCTCCGCCACCCTCATCCCCCACCCGGTGATCCGCAAGATCTCCTTCACGGGCTCCGTGCCGGTCGGCAAGACGCTCGCCGCGATGGCCGGCGCGCACATGAAGCGCGCCACCATGGAGCTCGGCGGCCATTCGCCCGCCATCGTGCTCGACGACGTGGACGTGGAGGGCGTCAGCGCCATGCTGGCGGGCTCGAAGTTCCGCAACGCCGGCCAGGTCTGCGTGTCGCCCACGCGCTTCCTGGTGCAGGAGAAGGTGTACGACCGCTTCGTGGAACGCTTCACGGCCCACGCCCGCGCCGTGAGGGTGGGCGACGGCCTCGACCCCGACACCAGGATGGGCCCGCTCATCACGGAGCGCCGCCTGGGCGCCGTGGAGGAGCTGATCGGCCAGGCCCGGCAGGCCGGCGCCGCCGTCGTCACGGGCGGCAACCGCATCGGCAACACGGGCAACTTCCTCCAGCCGACCGTGCTGACCGGCGTGACGCCCGCGATGCGGATCATGAACGAGGAGCCGTTCGGCCCCGTGGCGCTGATGGCCCCGTTCGGCGACCTGGACGAGGCCATCGCGGAGGCCAACCGCCTGCCCTACGGGCTCGCGGCCTACGCGTTCACCGGCTCCTCCAAGGCCGCCTCCGCGCTCTCAGCCGAGGTCGAGACCGGCATGCTGACGATGAACCACCTGGGCCTCGCGCTGCCCGAGGTGCCGTTCGGCGGCGTCAAGGACAGCGGGTACGGCTCCGAGGGCGGCACGGAAGCCATGGAGCCCTACCTGGTCTCGAAGTTCGTGACGCACGCCGCAGGCGCGTGAGCCGGCTCGGCGGGCTCGACCTCGCCAACCGCGCCGTGATCGCGCGGAGGCGCTGCGCGGCGGTCCACGCATCCTCCGGCGAGCTTCCCCCGGCATGAAAGATCGTGCCCGTGCCGGGCCACCAGGTGCCCTTCGCGGCGCGCCTCAGGACCGAGGCGGGCCTGCCCACGATCGCGGCCGGGCTGATCGCCGAGCCGGATCAGGCCGAGGCGGTCCTGGCCGAGGGCCACGCCGACGCCGTGGCGCTGGCGGCGCCATCCTCTACGACCCGCGCTGGCCCTGGGGCGCCGGCGCCCCAGGCGCCCCCTTAGAGGCCCCGGACGGGCCGCCTCACATCGTGGCGCCGATCTGCCAGGGCACGAACTCCGCGTCCCCGTAGCCCAGCGCCTCCGACTTGGATTTTTGGCCGGACGCGACCGCGAGCACGCGGTCGAAGATCTCGCGGCCCTTGCTCTCGATGCTGACGCCGTCGAGCACGTCGCCGCAGTTGATGTCCATGTCGTCCGCCATGCGCCGGAACATGTCGGAGTTGGTCGCGAGCTTGATGGAGGGCGTGGGCTTGCAGCCGTAGGCGGAGCCCCGGCCCGTGGTGAAGCACAGCACGTTGGCGCCCCCCGCGACCTGCCCCGTGGCCGAGACCGGGTCGTAGCCCGGCGTGTCCATGAACACGAAGCCCTTGGCGGTCACGGGCTCTGCGTAATGGTACACGTCCGCGAGCGTGGTGGTGCCGCCCTTGGCGGCGGCGCCCAGCGACTTCTCCAGGATGGTGGTGAGCCCGCCCGCCTTGTTGCCGGGGGAGGGGTTGTTGTTCATCTCGCCCCCCGCGCGCGCCGTGTAGTCCTCCCACCAGCGGATGCGGGCGACCAGCTTCTCGCCGACCTCGCGGGTGGCGGCGCGGCGGGTCAGCAGGTGCTCGGCCCCGTAGATCTCGGGCGTCTCGGACAGGATCGCGGTGCCGCCGTGCCGCACCAGCAGGTCGACTGCTGCGCCCAGCGCGGGGTTGGCGGTGATCCCCGAGTAGCCGTCCGAGCCCCCGCACTGGAGCGCCAGCACGAGGTCGGAGGCGGGCAGGGTTTCGCGCCGGGCGCGGTTGGCGGCCGGCATCATGTCGCGCAGCGCCGCGACGCCGGCTCCCACGGTCTTGCGGGTGCCGCCCGTGTCCTGGATCGTCATGGTGCGGAAGCTGTCGCCCTCGCTGAGCCCGTACTCGCTCTTCATGCGGCCGATCTGGAACACCTCGCAGCCCAGGCCCACCAGCAGCACGCCCGCGACGTTGGGATTGCTCGCGTAGCCCCACTGGGTGCGCTTGAGCACCTCGAAGCCTTCGCCCTTGGCCGCGATGCCGCAGCCGGTGCCGTGGACCAGCGCGATCACCCCGTCGATGCCGGGGTAGCCGTCGAGCACGCCGGAGCGCTCCACCTCGCGCGCCATGAAGCGCGCCACGGTGGCCGAGCAGTTCACGCTGGTGAGGATCGCGAGGTAGTTGCGCGTTCCCGCCCGGCCGTTGGCGCGGCGGAAGCCCTCAAAGGTCGCGCGCTCCTCCACGGGCAGCACGGGCTCGGGCTTGGCGCCCTCGGCGAAGCGGTAGTCGCGCGCGAAGTCCTGCATCTCGACGTTGTGCTCGTGGACCCAGTCGCCCGGCGCGATGGGGCCCCGCGCGAAGCCGATCACCTGGCCGAACTTCAGGATCGGCGCGCCCTTGGGGACCGGGCTCACCGCCATCTTGTGGCCCTTGGGCACGCGCTGGAGCGGCGCCACGCCCGCCCCGGTCTCGCGGCCGGGCTCCAGCGCGTCCACCGCGACCACGACGTTGTCTTCGGGCTGCAGGCGCAGCGTGCGCGAGGGCAGGGCGGTGGTGGTCATGGATCGGGTCCGGGATGGGGCGCGGCGGACGCGCGGGGCGCGGGCCGCGCGCGGCCTGTTCCGAAGGGTAGGAAGCGGGGTGGCGCGGGTCAATGGATTGTGCCAGTGACGGAACCCCGCCCAGCCCCGACCGCGAGCCGTTCCCATGCCGCTATCGCTTGCCGACACCCTGCCCGACGACGGCACGGAGGGCGCGCTGGTCGCGCGGGTCTTCCGGCCGGACCACGGCGGCCCCGCGGTCGCGGCCCTGCGCCCCGACGGGCTCCACGACGTCACCCGCGCCTTCCCGACCGTGCGCGACCTGTGCGAGGCCGAGGATCCCGCGGCGGCGCTGCGGGGGGCGGAGGGCGAGCGGATCGGCGCGCTCGACGCCGTGCTCGCCAACACGCCCGAGGCCACCCGCAACGGCGGCCGGCCGTGGCTGCTCGCGCCCGTCGACCTCCAGGCCGTCAAGGCGGCCGGCGTCACCTTCGCGGTGTCCATGCTGGAGCGGGTGATCGAGGAGCGGGCGCGCGGCGACGCCGCGGCCGCGGCCGACATCCGGCGCGAGATCGTGGGGCTGGTGGGCGAGGACTTCGCGAAGCTCAAGCCCGGCTCGCCGGAGGCCATGCGCCTCAAGGAGGTGCTGATCGCGCGGGGCGCGTGGTCGCAGTACCTTGAGGTCGGCATCGGCCCGGACGCCGAGATCTTCACCAAGGCGCAGCCCCTGTCGGCGGTGGGCACCGGCATGGACGTGGGCCTCCACCCCAAGTCCGAGTGGAACAACCCCGAGCCCGAGGCGGTGCTGGCCGTGTCCTCGGCCGGGCGGATCGTGGGCGCCACGCTCGGCAACGACGTGAACCTGCGCGACTTCGAGGGCCGCTCGGCGCTGCTGCTGTCCAAGGCCAAGGACAATAACGCGAGCTGCGCGTTGGGTCCCCTCCTGCGCCTGTTCGACGACACGTTCTCGCTGGACGACGTGCGCGGCCTGGTGATCGCGCTCACGGTCGAGGGGGAGGACGGCTACCGGCTCGACGGGTCGAGCAGCATGGACCGGATCAGCCGCGACCCGGCCGACCTCGTGGCCGAGATGATCGGCCCCAACCACCAGTACCCGGACGGCGCCGTGCTGTTCCTGGGCACGCTGTTCGCCCCCACCGAGGACCGCGGCGCGCCCGGCAAGGGCTTCACCCACCGCGTGGGCGACGTGGTGACGGTGAAGGCGGGCAAGCTCGGGGCGCTGCGCAACACGGTGCGCCTCAGCCCCGACTGCCCGCCGTGGACGGCCGGCACCGCCCACCTGATGCGCCACCTGGCGCGGATGGGCTACCTGCAGGGGTGAGGATCTGCGTCCCGCGAAGCAACGGGTCGGTCCAAGGGGTGAACGAGTCAACATGTCTGCTGCCGAGCTGTGCCCTTCGCCCCGCGCGAGCGGGGCGAAGGGGCAGAGCCGGCGGCGGTCGGACCACACCCGCAACGTCGTGCTTGAACCGGCGTTGCTGACCGCATTTCGCCGAAACGTTGCGGCGCGTCTCAGGCCGCCTGCCGCAGCGCGCCCTCCAGCGTCGCGATCGTGACCGGCTGGCCGGCCCGCGCGGTCAGCACGCAGTTCTGGGGCACCTCGCGCCACGCGGTCCGCTCGCCGTCGAGCGGTTCGGACACCACCATCAGGTCGTGCGCGGTCTGCCGCCAGTAGAGGGTCGGGGCGAAGCCGTCCGAGGACCAGCGGAAGGCGTGCAGGTCGCGGCCGTCGGTGACGGCCAGCGTCGCGCGCAGGGGCTCGCGGATGCGCGCCTCCACCATCAGCCCGTGGACGGTACGCAGCGTCGCGACCACGGCCGCGACGGGGTCGACCGTCAGCCCGTGCGCGAAGGAGGCCAGGAACAGCGCCTCCGAGTCCGTGGTGCCGGCGCGGTGCTGGTAGAGGTCGTCGGGGATCAGCGCGTCCAGGCGCCGCTTGATCGTGCAGTACTGGCCGATCTGCCCGTTGTGCATGAACATGTGGCGGCCGACCGCGAACGGGTGGCAGTTCGCGCGCGCCGTGGCGGGCCCCGTGGAGGCGCGGACGTGGGCGAAGAACAGGTGCGACTTCACCTGGTAGCAGAGGCTCTTGAGGTTCTCGTCCGACCAGGCGGGGCGCACCTCGCGGTAGAGCCCCGGCTCCTCGCGGTCGCCGTACCAGCCGATCCCGAACCCGTCGCCGTTGGTGGACACCTTGGCCTCGGCCGCGCACAGGGACTGCGCGATCAGCGAGCGCTCCGGGGTCGCCACCAGCGCGTCCAGGTGGACGGGCTGGCCCTTGTAGGCGATCCAGCGGCACATCGGCGGGCACCTCGCGGGAGAAAGGACGGTTTCGTTAAGATCGATGTCCCGAGGTTAACGCCGGCTTAACGGTTGGGGAACCGTGACGGTTTTATTGCACCGCGGCAATCGCGTGAAAGAAGCTGCCTGTGACCTGGCCGCGACGGCTGCCCGCGGGCTCCGGCGCCCCGCCGTAGGCGTCCGTCACGGTCGCGAAGGCCTCGTCCCCGCCGCGGTCGAGCACGGAGGCGTAGTGGAACTCGTGCCCCCGCAAGGTCACCCCCGCGCGTCCCAGGCAGCCGTCGGCCAGCAGGGTCGCGGCGCGGTAGCCCAGGTGGAGCTTGCGCCGGGCGAAGCTGGTGCGCAGGCCGAGCAGGCCCGCCATCGGGTGGGTCGCGCCGTCCGCGTCCTCAAGGCTGCGGCCCAGCACCATGTAGCCCCCGCACTCGCCGTGGACGGGGCGGGTTTGCGCGAAGGCGCGCAGCCCTTCTAGGAAGCGCGAGGCCGCGGCCAGGGCGGGGCCGTGCAGTTCGGGGTAGCCGCCCGGCAGCCAGCACGCGTCGCAGTTTTGGGGCGGCGGCTCGTCGGCGAGCGGCGAGAAGAACACGAGGTCGGCGCCCGCCGCGCGCCAGCCTTCCAGCACGTGCGGGTACAGGAAGGAGAAGGCCCGGTCGCGCGCCACCGCGATCCGCCGGCCCGGGGGATGGAGCGCGGCTTCGGGCGCGGGGGCCGCGGCAGGGCCCGGCCGCGCCAGGTCGCGCAGGCCGGCGAGGTCGACGTGCGCCGCGACGAAATCCGCCATCGCGTCGAGCCGGGCGTCGAGGTCGTGGGTTTCCCCGGCCTGCACGAGGCCGAGGTGCCGCTCGGGCAGGACGACCGCGGGCGAGCGGGGGAGGGCGCCCAGCACGGGCACGCCCGACGGCGCGAGCGCGTCCGTGACGAGCCGCCGGTGCCGCTCGCTGCCGACGCGGTTCAGCACCACGCCTGCGACGCGCAGGCGGGGATCGTAGCTCAGGCAACCCGCGACCTGCGCCGCGGCCGACTGCGACTGCCCGCTCACGTCGTGGACGAGCAGCACGGGCCAGCCTAGCGCCGCCGCCACGTCCGCCGAGGAGCCCGTGCGGCCCGGCGCGCCCGGCACGCCGTCGAACAGGCCCATCAGCCCCTCGCAGAGGACGAGGTCGCACGCCTCGGCGGCCGAGGCCGCCAAGCCGGCCAGGAGGGCGGGGGGCATGGCCCAGGTGTCGAGGTTCACGCTTCCCCGCCCGCTCGCGGCGGCGTGGAAGGCGGGGTCGATGTAGTCCGGGCCGCATTTCGCCGCCGCGATCTGCGCGCCGGCCCGCGCGAAGGCGCGCAGGAGGCCCAGCGTCAGCGTGGTCTTGCCGCTGCCCGAGCGCGGGGCCGCGATCACCAGGCCGGGGGCGGGGCTCACGGTTTCGATCCCAGGGTCAGCGCGAAGGGCGCCAGCGCCTCGTGCAGTTCCGCGATGGCGCCCACCGCGACGATCGCGGGCGCCCCGAACCCCTGCTCGGCCGCGTCGGCCTTGGCACGGCGGAGCACGGTGCGCAGCACGCGCTGGCCGGGCGCGGTGGCGTTGGTCACGATCGCGACGGGCGTGTCGGGGGAGAGCCCGCCCGCCATCAGCCCGCCCGCGATCTCCTCCAGGAAGGTCATGCCCATGTAGAGGATGAGGGGCAGGCCGGTGGCGGCCAGCGCCTTCCAGTCGCAGGGGTCCATGGCGCCGCGCGCCGAATGGCCCGTGGCCAGGATCACGGCGCGGTTGGTGTCGCGCGTGGTGGCGGGAACGGCCGCGTAGGCCAAACCGCCGATCCCCGCCGTCACGCCCGGCACGACGCGGAAGCGCACGCCCGCCGCGGCCAGCGCCAGGGCTTCCTCGCCCCCGCGCCCGAACACGAAGGGGTCCCCGCCCTTGAGGCGCAGCACGCGCCGGCCCTCGCGCGCCAGCGCGACCAGCCGCTCGCTGATGTCGCGCTGCTTGGGCGAGGGCATGCCGCCGCGCTTGCCCGCGAACTCGCGCGCGGCCCCCGGCGCCGCGAAGCCCAGGACGTCGTCGCCCACCAGCGCGTCGTAGACCACGTGGTCGGCGTGGCGCAGCCCGTGCAGCGCCAGCAGCGTGAGCAGGCCGGGGTCGCCCGGCCCCGCGCCCACGAGCCACACCGTGCCGGGCTCGAAGGGGGGCAGCGCGAGCCCGTCCGGCAGGATCGTCACGCGGGCGCCGCGCCGGCCGGAGCGCGACGGTCCGCGTTGATCAGCGGGTGGCGGCCTAGCCTTCGCTCCCTGTGCGCTGCCATTGGCCCACCGGCCGCTGCGCGACGGATGCGCCGCGGGTCGGCCGTGGCAGGGCTGTTTCGGGTCGCTGTCCCCACGTGGTCGCGCTGCCGGGAGGCGCCCGACGGCCGTTCGTGCCGGTGCGCGCCGCGGCGCATAGCGGCCGGGCGTGGGCGGGCGCGGTCAGGGATGCGGGCGACGATCCCGGTCTCACTCATGGCGCCGTCATAGAGGCTGGCGTGCGGGTTGCAAGCGGAGGCGCGGGCGCGCCAGGGCTCCGAACCCGGGCTAACGCAACCGGTGCCGAACGATGCCCTTCGTCCCGCTTCGCGGCGACGGCTTTCACAGAACGCGGCATCCACTGGTTCTGTCTTTCTTCCCGAAAGCGGCTATCGCGTTCACATGAGTTGGGCGTGTGCCGGTTCTGCCCTTCGCACCTTGAGGGGATAAGGTGGCCGACAGGCCGGATGAGGGGAGATCACGAGCGGGTGGCCGCCCCCCTCATCCGCCCTGTCGGGCACCTTCTCCCCGCAAGCGGGGCGAAGGGCAGGTTGGCCCAGCCGCGTGGGATGTGTGAGTCCAATCGTCGCTGCGCGGGAAGATGAAGTAGAAACGGCGAACGTTGACCCGAGTTCAGCACCTCGGCGGGCGCGTGTTTCGCGGCCGGCCCGGAGGTGGGCGCCGTGACGCTGGCCACGGCGGGCGCGATCGGCCTCGCCGCGAGACCTTCCGCGCGGCGGGGCGCGCGACGCCGTTCCGACGCAACCGGGTCTCACCGGGCCCTTCGTCAGGCGGGCCCCTCCCCACCGTCGGGACGGCGCCCGTCCTCCCCGCGTCGCGCGCCCCGCGCCCGGCCGTCCGCCGCGCGGACCTCGTCGATGAAGGCGCGCAGGGCCGGGGGCACGTGGCGGTGCCCGGGGTAGTAGAGGCAGAAGCCCGGGATGGGCGGCGACCAGGCTTGGAGCAGCGCGCGCAGGCGTCCGTCCCGCAGGGCGGGGCGGGCCACGTGTTCGGGCACGAAGGCGATGCCCAGCCCGTCCGCGGCCGCCTCCGCCATCAACCCGTTGTGGTCGAGGGTCAGCGTGCCGGGCACGTCCACCGCGACCTCGTCCCGGCCGCGCGCGAACTCCCACCGGTACAGCTTGCCGCTCGCGAGCCGCTGGCGGATGCAGCGGTGCCCCTTCAGGTCGTCGGGCGTCGCGGGGGTGCCGTGCTCGGCCAGGTAGGCCGGCGAGGCCACGGCGAGGAAGCGCACGTCGCCCCCGAAGGGAACCGCGACCATGTCGCCCGGCACCGCCTCCCGGAGCCGCACCCCGGCGTCGAACCCGTCGGCGACGACGTCGACCAGGCGGTTGTCCGTCGCGAGGTCGAGGAACACGCGCGGGCATCGGCCCAGGAAGCCCGGCACCACGTGGCGCATCAGCCAGCGCGACGCGGCGTCGAGCGCGTTGATGCGCAGCGTGCCGGCGGGACCGTCGGCGCCGTCGCCCACCGCGGCCAGCACCTCGTCCAGCTCGCGCAGCACGGGGGCCAGCCGGGCCAGCAGGCGGGTGCCCGCCTCCGTGGTCGCGACGCTGCGCGTGGTGCGGTTCGACCTTCCCGAACTGGGTGGGGGACACGCGCACGCGCGAGGACCTGCAGGTGGTGGTCGAGGGCGACCGCATGACCGAGCATTTCCGGCGGCCGGACGGAACCCGGATCGCCATCACCTGGCGGCGCGTCCGTCCCTGAGCGGGAGGCGCGAGACCGCCGTCACGTCCTGACCTCGTTCGCCACCTGCCCGTAGGCCGGCGCCGCGACCAGGGCCAGGCCGCCGGTCCCGTTGCCGACCGGCGTCGGGGCGAAGGAGCGCCACAGGCAGCCGGTCCCGCCGCGTCGACCGAGCCCGCGACGACGCGGGCGAAACCGCCGGCCGGGCGCGCGGACACCGTCCCCCGCGAAGCCACTCGCTCAACGCGGAGAAGGGCACCTTCGCACCCGCTCACGCCCGTGCCCCGGATCGAGGGGCCGCGAGCCGGCCGGCCTTCACCCCAGCTCGATCCGCACCGGCACGTGGTCCGAGGGCTTCTCCAGCCCGCGCAGGTCCTTGTCGATCACGGCGTCCCGCAGCCGGTCGGCGGCCTGGGGCGACAGGAGGAGGTGGTCGATGCGCAGGCCGCGGTTCCGCTGCCAGGCGCCCGCCTGGTAGTCGTAGAAGCTGTAGGTGCCGGGCGCGTCGGTCACGGCGCGCACAGCGTCGGTGAGGCCCAGGTTGACGAGCGCGCGGTAGCGCTCGCGCGTTTCGGGCCGGAACAGGGCGTCCTCGACCCAGGCCTCGGGGTTGTGGACGTCGGCGGGCTCGGGGATCACGTTGTAGTCGCCCGCGAGCACGAGGGGCTCTTCGAGCGCCAGCAGCGCCGCCGTCCGACGGATCAGCCGGTCCATGAAGGCGAGCTTGTAGGGGTACTTGTCGGTGCCCACGGGGTTGCCGTTGGGCAGGTAGATGGAGGCCACCCGCACGACCCCGCCGGCGCCATCGGGCACGCGCGCCTCCAGGTAGCGGGACTGCGCGTCGTCGGGGTCGCCGGGCAGGCCCGCGGGCTCGACGTCGGCGGGGAGCTTGGTCAGGATGGCCACGCCGTTGAAGCCCTTCTGGCCGTGCACGGCGGCGTGGTAGCCCGCGGCCTCCACCTCGGCGCGCGGAAAGGCGTCGTCCGCGCATTTGATCTCCTGGAGGCACAGCACGTCGGGCGCGACCCGCTCCAGGTAGCCGAGCAGGTGGTCGAGCCGCTGCCGCACCGAGTTGACGTTCCAGGTCGCGATCCGCACGCCCGTCCCTCCCTCAAAGCGCCGCGTCGATGAGCCGGCCCGCGGCCGCGCGCGCCTCGTCCGTGATGGTCGCGCCCGCCAGCATGCGGGCGATCTCCTCGCGGCGCCCGTCGCGCTCCAGCACGGCCACGCGGGTCGCGACCGCCTCGCCCACCCCGGTCTCGCCCTTGGAGATGCGCAGGTGGCTCGCCGAGCGCGCCGCGACCTGGGGCGCGTGGGTGACGGCCAGAACCTGCACGCGCTCGGACAGCCGCGCGAGGCGGCGGCCGATCGCGTCCGCGACCGCGCCGCCCACGCCCGTGTCGATCTCGTCGAACACCAGGGTGGGGGCCGAGCCGCGGTCGGCCAGCGACACCTTCAACGCCAGCATGAAGCGCGCGAGCTCGCCCCCCGAGGCCACCTTGGCGAGCGGCCCGGGCCGGGAGCCGGGGTTGGTCGCGACCCAGAACTCGACGCGGTCGACGCCGTCCGGCCCCGCGGCCTCGTTTTCGACCTGCGTCTCGAACCGGGCGCGCTCCAGCTTCAGGGGCGGCAGTTCCGCGTTGACGGCCTTGTCCAGCGCCGCGGCGGCCTTGCGCCGGCCGGCGGTGAGCCGCGCGGCGGCGGCCGCGTAGGTTTCGGCCGCCTCCGCCAGGTCGGCCTTGAGCCGGTCGAGCGAAGCCTCGCCCGCGTCGAGCGCCGCGAGCTCGGCCGCGGCCCGCTCCAGCTCGCCCGGCAGCTCGTCGGCCGCGCAGCCGTACTTGCGGGACGCCGCGCGCAGGGCGAACAGGCGCTCCTCCACGCGCTCCAGCTCGCGCGGGTCGTAGTCGGCGGCCTCCAGCGCCGCCCCCAGCGCGGCCTCCGCCCCGTCGAGGGCGACCAGCACCGCGTCGAGCGCGGTTGTGCAGGGCTCGATCAGCGCGGGCGCCTGGGCCGCGCGGCGCTCCAGCCTGCGCACCAGCGCCGCCAGGCCCGCCGCGGGCGAGCCCTGGCCCGATACGGCCTCGTGGGCGTCGCGCAGCTCGCTCGCGACCTTCTCGGAGGCCATCATGGTGGCGCGCGCCTCGCCCAGATCCCGTTCCTCGCCGGACTCGGGCGCCAGCGCGGACAGCTCCTCGGCCGCGTGGCGGAGGAAGTCGGCGTCGGCCCGCGCCTTGGCGAGGCGCTCCTCCTCGCTCCTGAGCTTGGCCGCGAGCGCGCGGCGCCTGTCGTGGGCGGTGCGGACGGCGCGCAGCGGCTCGTCCAAGGTGCCGAAGGCGTCGATCAGCGCCCGGTGGGCCGCGGGGTCGACCAGGGCGCGGTCGTCGTGCTGGCCGTGGATCTCGACCAGCGTCCGGCCCAGCGCGCGCAGCACCTGGGCGCTCACAGGCACGTCGTTGACGAAGGCGCGCGTGCGGCCGTCGGCCACCTGCACGCGCCGCAGGATCAGGTCGCCCTCGACCGCGATGTCGTGCGCGCGCGCGACCGCGTGGGCGGGGTGACGCGGGTCGAGGTCGAAGGCGGCGGTCACCTGCCCCTGCTTCTCGCCGTGGCGCACGAGGCCGCCGTCGCCGCGCGCGCCCAACGCCAGCGAGAAGGAGTCGAGCAGGATGGACTTGCCCGCGCCGGTCTCGCCCGTCAGCGCGGTCAGCCCGTCGGTGAAGTCGAGGTCGAGGCGGTCGATGAGGACGATGTCGCGAATGGTCAGGCGTGACAGCATCGCATCCGCTTGGCTCAGCAGCTTCGGGTCGCTTATGCCACGGTTGATTCCGCTTTCCCAAAGCGAAATCGACGCTGCCTTGTCGTCTCAAGTCCGGGCGGGCTTGGGGAGCCTGCCCGGATGGTCAGCCGAAGCCGAGCCCGAGCCTGTGGAAGGTCTTGTAGACGATCGAACCCTGGTCCTCGCGCGGCTCCAGCCCGTTGCCCTGGAGCAGCGTGAACGAATCCTTGTACCAGGGGCTGTTGGGGAAATTGTGGCCGAGCACGGCCGCGGCGGTCTGCGCCTCGTTGGTGATGCCGAGCGCCATGTAGGCCTCGGTCAGCCGTTCCAGAGCTTCCTCGGTGTGCCGGGTCGTCTGGTACTGGCCGATGACGGTGCGGAAGCGGTTGATCGCTGCCGTGTAGTTCCGCCGCTGGAGGTAGAAGCGGCCGATCGACATCTCCTTGCCCGCCATCTGGTCGCGCGTGACCTGGATCTTGAACTTGGCGTCGTCGGTGTACTCCGACTGCGGGTATTTGGTGACGAGTTCCGTGAAGACGTCCAGCGCCTTCTTCGACTGGTCCTGGTCGCGCGAGATGTCGGGGATCTGGTTGTAGAAGCTCATCCCTTCCATGTAGAGCGCGTAGGGCGCGTCGGGCGAGCTCGGGTAGGTCGAGTAGTAGCGCTTGGCCGCGGTGATCGCGTCGTCGTACTTGCCGCCCTGGTAGTTCGCGTAGGTTTCCATGAGCAGGCCCTTCCGCGAATAGTCGGAGAAGGGGTACTGCTTGTCGAGGTCGCCGAACTTCTTGGCGGCGCCGTCCGAGTCCTTTTTCTGGAGTCGCGCCAGGCCCTGGTCGTAGATCGTGTCGGCCGGGACGTCGGCCAGCACCTTGGTTTCGTACTTCTCGCCCGCGAACGGGTTCAGGCCCGCCAGCGTCGAGCAGCCGCCCAGCGGCAGGCCCAGCACCGCGGCTGCCGCCACCGACGCTGTCCACGCGCCCGGCTTGCGCGCGGGACGGGGGCTCGGGTCAGGCTGGTGAGGCATGCGGGACTCGGCTGAACGGGACGGGGTCGAGGGCCGGAGCCGCGCCCCGACGGCGGGCTTATCGGCGGTGATTGTGGCTCATCTCGGCCGCATCCGCCAAGTCGGCGCGAAGTTCCCGGGCGGAGCGGATTTTCCCCAAACCCCTGGCAAAAATGCAACGCCGGGCGGGGAGGAGGTCAGCCGGCCTCGGCGAAGACGGGCAGGGCGGGGAGGCTGAAGTCGGGGATGAAGCTCGGCGCCCGCGCGGGAGCCTCGACCAGCTCGTAGCTCGACCGGTCCGCGAACATCGCCTTGAGGACCAGGGCGTTCATCCTGTGGCCCGGGCAGAAGGCCCGGTAGGTGCCCAGGATGGGGGCGCCCGCGAGCGCCAGGTCCCCCACGGCGTCCAGGATCTTGTGCGCCACGAACTCGTCGGCGCTGCGCAGCCCTTCCGGGTTCAGGATGCGGTCGCCGTCGACCGCGACCGAGTTCTCCAGGCTGGAGCCGAGCGCGAAGCCCAGCTCCCACAGCCGCTTGACGTCGCTGATCGAGCCGAAGGTGCGGGCCCGGGCCACCTGGGTGCGGAAGCTCGCGGGGGTCAGGTGCAGCACCTTGTGCTGCCGCCCGATCACGCCCGACGCGTAGTCGATGGTCACGTCCAGGGTGAAGCCGCCGTTCGAGGGCAGCAGTTCGGACACCGAGCGGCCCTGCTCCACGCGCACCGGCTTGAGGACGCGGATCGCGCGGCGCGGGGCGGGCAGGATTTTGAGGCCGACCCGGTCGACCGCGGCCACGAACACCGCCGCCGAGCCGTCCATGATCGGCACCTCGGGGCCGTCCACCTCGATCTCGACGTTGTCCACGCCGAGGCCCGCGAGCGCCGCCAGGAGGTGCTCGACGGTCGCGACCGTGCCGAGTTCGGGGTCGCCCAGCACGGTGCAGAGCTCGGTGGTGGAGACCGCCGACCACTTCGCCTCGATGCGGCGCTCGCCGCCTTCGGGCAGTCCCGTCCTGACGAAGTGGATGCCGGTGTTGGCGGGACTGGGATGCAGGGACAGGGAAACGGGCGCGTTGGAGTGGACTCCGGCGCCGACGAGCGTGACGCTTTTGCGGAGCGTCGTTTGTTTCCCGAGCTTCATACTCGTCCTGCTCCGGGGCACCTCCACGCCGACGAGGCGGAGGGTGAGGGGCCCGACTGGCAGGAGGGGGGCGCGGCCTGCGCCGCAGTTCGCCCCACATCCTGCCGTGATCCACACGCGGCGGCGCCGGGATGTCCCGGCTTCGAACACATCCGTGCCGCCTGCCCATCAAGGTACCCGCGTCGGCGACCCGGGCCAAATCACGCTTTTTTACGCAGTGTTACAAAATGGGCCTGATTTCGCCCGATCCTGTCACAGGTTGGTCAACCACGACGGGAGGTCGCGAACGCGCGATGCCCCGGACGGGTCCGGGGCATCGCGTCGTGGGCTCGCGGGTGCGCCGGAGCCGGACCCCAATCCCGGGTCCGGCCCTCTCGGAGCGGGCTCAGTTCGACTGGCGGCGCAGGAAAGCGGGGATTTCGAGCTGGTCGTCCTCGCTCGGCCGCGCGGCCGGGACCGGGCGCCCGTGCGGGTCGGCCGACAGGTGGCGCGGCTGCGGAACCCCCGGCCGCTTGGCGTAGTCGGCGTGCGACGTCGGCTGGACCGGCCGCGCGTGAGCGCCGTGGCCGGCCTGGGGCGCGTAGTGGCCCTGGGGCGGCATCAGGGCCGCGGGCGGGCGGCCAATTGACACCGGCCGCGCGGGGGCGACCGCCGCTTCCTCCGACCGGCTCATGCCGAACGAGGCCAGGCGCTCCAGCAGGCTGCGGCGCTTGGTTTCCGCGGGCCCCGCGTCCGGCTCGCCGCGATGGGCGCGGATCTGGTTCTGCACCGGGAGCGGCAGGTCCTCGATCTTGGGCAGGCGCTGGGAATGGCTGACCTGCTGGGGCGCGGGGGGGATGAAGGGGCCGTGGTCCACGGGCTCGTGGCGCGGCTGCTCGTGGTGCAGCGGCACCGGCGCCGGGAAGCTCGTGGCCTTGGGCTGGATGGGGGTGACCTCGACCTCGTTGGCCGCGACCGGGGCGGGCGGCGCGTAGTGGACGGGCTGCGGCTCGGGGAGGGCGGCGGGCGGCGGGGGGGCGAGCGCCGCGGGCTCGGCCGCCCTGGCGAAGGTCTGCTGGCGCAGCCGCGCCGCGGCCTCCGCGATGCGCGCCTCGCTGGCCGCGGGCTCGTGGGCCGACAGGGGCGCCTCGATGCCGGTCGCCACCACCGACACGCGCACGATGCCGTCGAGGTTGGAGTCGAAGGTCGCGCCCAGGATGATGTTGGCGTCGTCGTCCACCTCCTGGCGGATGCGGGAGGCGGCCTCGTCCACCTCGTAGAGCGTCAGGTCGTTGCCGCCCGTGATGGAGATCAGCAGCCCGCGCGCGCCCTTCATCGAGACTTCGTCGAGCAGCGGGTTGGCGATGGCGGCCTCGGCCGCCATGATGGCGCGCTTGTCGCCCGAGGCCTCGCCCGTGCCCATCATGGCCTTGCCCATCTCGCGCATGATGGCGCGGACGTCGGCGAAGTCGAGGTTGATGAGGCCCTCCTTCACCATCAGGTCGGTGATGCAGGCGACGCCCGAGTAGAGCACCTGGTCGGCCAT
>CAXTDZ010000052.1:0-24204 GCA_964243035.1 uncultured Lichenihabitans sp. | reverse complement strand
GCGCCGGGTCGAGCGGCGTCGCCTCCGTGGGCAGCGCGGGTGCGGGCAGGTTGAGGCCGGGGATGGCGGAGGCGCTGCCGGGCGCCGCGGCCTCGACGGTCGCGTCGCCGCTGCCCGCGCGCACCAGGCTCGCCATGGCGTCAGCGCGCTGCCGGAGCGAGGGCGAGGCGGTCGGATCGGCCTCGATGGCGTCGAGCCAGCGCCCGGCGTCCTCCCCCTGGTTGTTCTTCAGCGCCGACAGCGCCAGCAGCTCGCGGGCGGAGTTGCGCAACCCGTTGTTGGCGTCGGCGAGCGGCGCGAGGCGGGTTTTGAGGTCGGCGTAGGGCGCGGAGTCGACGAGCAGCAGCGCCGCGCGGAGCCGCGCGAGGTTCTGCAGCGCCGGGTCCACCGCGCCGTCGCCCGCGACCGCGTCGAACAGCCTGGCACCCGCGGCCGGGTCGGTGCGGCCGACGGAGGCCGCCTGGCTGAAGCGGGCCAGGAGCGCGTAGCCGGACGGCGCATCCTTGGCGAGCGCCGCAAAGCCCGCGGTTGCGGCCTCCGTCTTGCCGTCGCGCTGGAGGTTGAGCGCGTCGAGGTAACGGCCGCCCGCGTCCTGCGCCTTCGCGGTCCGCACGTAGTCGTAGGCGCGCCAACCACCCACGCCCGCCAGGATGAGCACGACCGCGCCGAGCAGCAGGGGCCAGCGGCGCAGGAGGAACCGCCTGAACTGGTCCTGGCGGAACTCCTCGTCGACCTCGCGGATGAAATCGGTCATGGCCTGTTCTCGGCGCCTTGTTCGACCGGGCGGGGGTCAACCAGCCGGTGGGGCAGCGCGCATTCTCAAAGGTTCGGGCGCGGTCCGACCGCATGGGCGCCCGAGCCCCTGCGGTTTCCGGACGACGTCGGGGCCGCATAGCACGGCTCAACCTGGGACGCGAGCCGCGCGGTGCCTCCCCCGTCAGGGTGGCGGCGTCTGCCTGCCGCCCCGAGGCGAGCGGGCGACGCGTAGGTCACGACCCCGGTCCGGGAACGGGCCTCAGTACAGGCCGCCGGTGCCGCTGCCCACCGCGCTGTCGCCCGCCGGCGCGCTCGGGGCCGACCGGGGCGAGCTGTCGCCGATCACCGCGTAGCTGTCGGGCGGCGCCGTGCCGGGCTTGAAATACTCCATGACGGAGCCGCTGCCGGTGGAGCGCATGCCCGACTTGTAATCAACCGAGATGAACTTGATGCCGGGCGGCACGCGGAAGGGCACGTCGGGCTTGTCCTTCAGCGCCATGCGCATGAAGTCGCGGAACACGGGGGCCGCGTACTGGGCCGCGTAGGCCTTGGCGCCGAGCGAGCGCGGCTGGTCGTAGCCCAGGTACAGGCCCACCGCGAGGTCGGTCGAGTAGCCCACGAACCAGACGTCCTTGGCGTCGTTGGTGGTGCCCGTCTTGCCCGCGAGATGGCGGTTGAGCTCCTTAATCGCGCTGCCCGTGCCGCGCGTGATGACGCCTTCCAGGATGGAGGTCACCTGGTAGGCGGTCAGCGGGTCGAGCACCTGCTCGCGCTTGTCCACCAGCCGGGGCTCGGCCTGGTCGGACCATTTCTCGGCGTCGCAGCCCTCGCAGACGCGCTCGTCGTGGCGGTAGATCGTGTGGCCCCAGCGGTCCTGGATGCGGTCGATCAGCGTCGGCTTGATGCGCTTGCCGCCGTTGGCGAGCATGGAATAGGCGGTCACCATCCGCAGCACGGTGGTCTCGCCCGCCCCCAGCGACATGGACAGCACCGGCAGCATGTCGTCGTAGATGCCGAACCGCTTGGCGTATTCCACCACCAGCGGCATGCCGATGTCCTTGGCGAGACGCACGGTCATCAGGTTGCGCGAGTGCTCGACGCCGTAGCGCAGCGTGTGGGGCCCCGAGCCGTCGTCGTCGTCGTTCTCGGGGCGCCACATGCCCAGGCCCGGCCCCTGGTCGATCTCGATGGGCGCGTCCATCACCACGGACGACGGCGTGTAGCCGTTGTCGAGCGCGGCCGCGTAGACGAAGGGCTTGAAGGACGAGCCGGGCTGCCGCAGCGCCTGGGTGGCGCGGTTGAACTCGGACTGGTCGAAGGAGAAGCCGCCCACCATGGAGAAGACGCGGCCCGTGTAGGGGTCCATCGCCACGATGGCGCCGGAGATGTCCGGAACCTGCCGCAGGCGGTACTGGCCGGGCTTGCCGCCCTCCAGCGGCTCCACGTAGACGATGTCGCCCACGCTGAGGAAGGACCGGAGCCGCTTGTTGGTCCAGCGCACGCCCTCGGGCGGGAGCTGCCCGAATTCGCGCTGGGCCGACACCTCGCCCGACTTGTCGCGCCCGGGCTGCAGGCCGATGCGGGCCCCCGCGTCGTTGACGTCAAGCAGGATGGCGAGCCGCCAGGGCGCCACGTCGCCCAAGGGGGGCACGTCGGCGAGCGTCAGGCCCCAGTCGCTGCCGATGTCGACGTGGCGCATCGCGCCCCGCCAGCCGCGCGACTCGTCGTAGCGCACGAGCCCGTCGACCAGCGCCTTGCGGGCCATCACCTGCATCTTGGGGTCGAGGGTGGTGCGGACCGACAGCCCGCCCTCGTAGAGCTTCTTCTCGCCGTAGCGGTCGGACAGTTCCCGCCGCACCTCCTCGGCGAAGTAGCCGGCCGCGAAGGTGTCGGGCGAGAGCACGCGCGGGTTGATGCCGAGCGGCTCGGCCTTGGCCTTGTCGCCGTCCTCGCGCGACACGTAGCCGTTCTCGACCATGCGGTCGATCACCCAGTTGCGGCGGTCGACCGCGGCGTCGTGGTGGGTGAAGGGCTGGTAGTTGTTGGGGCCCTTGGGCAGCGCCGCGAGGTAGGCCACCTCGGCCACGGTGAGCTCGTGGACGGACTTGTCGAAGTAGTTCAGCGCCGCCGCGGCCACGCCGTAGTTGCCGAGGCCCAGGTAGATCTCGTTCAGGTAGAGTTCGAGGATCTTCTCCTTCGAGTAGGCCTGCTCGATGCGGAAGGCGAGCAGCGCTTCCTTGGCCTTGCGGTCGAACGAGCGCTCGTTGGTGAGCAGGAAGTTCTTGGCGACCTGCTGGGTGATGGTGGACGCGCCCTGGATGTGGCGCTTGCCCTCGACCAGCACCAGCAGGGCGCGGCCGATGCCCTCGAAGTCCACGCCGTTGTGCGTGTAGAAGTTCTTGTCCTCGGCCGAGATGAAGGCGTGCTTGACGAGCGGGGGGATGGCGGCCGAGGGCAGGTACAGGCGCCGCTCGTGCGCGTATTCGGCCACCAGGCTCCCGTCGGAGGCGTGGACGCGCGTCATCACGGGCGGCTCGTAATTCTTGAGCTGGGTGTAGTCGGGCAGGTCCTGCTGGTACTTCCAGACCAGCACCCCGGCCGCCCCCGCCCCGATCACGAACAGGAGCGCGCCGGTCGCGAACACGAAACCCAAAAACCGGGCGATCAGCCGCATGGGAACAGAGCCTCTCCAACACTCGTCGTCGAAACCGGGCGCGGGACTGGCTCAAATGGCACCCGGGCGCGACGCGAGGGGCTTGGAGAGAAGCTGCGGCTGTTTTGTGGTGTCAATGCGGCTGAAGGCGAGGGCCGGCGCGCGCGGGGCGATGCGCGGGCGGCTGTGGCCGCCTCGCCACAAGCGGGCGCCCGCGACGCCCGGGCGGGCTTAGTTGGCGCTGGCCCGCACCAGGGCCCCGGCGACACCGGTGGGGGCCGCGGCGGCCGGCGCGCCCTGCCGCGGCCCGAAGAAGGTGTTGACCGCGTTGACGACGGAGCCGGCGGCACGGTCGCGCCACTCGGGCGAGGTCAGCGTCCTCACGTCCTTGTCGCTCGACAGGTAGCCCAGTTCGAGCAGGACGGAGGGCACGTCGGGCGCCTGCAGGACCCTGAAGCCCGCGGCGCGCTCGGGGTTCTTGTTGAGGTGGGCGATCTTTTCCCAGTAGCCCACCAGCGTGCGCTGGAAGCTGTGCGCGTAGGTGCGGGTTTCGCGCCGCGTCAGGTCGAACAGGATGTCGTCGACCCCGCCGGCGTCCGGGGCGGGCGCGACGCCTGCCGCGGCGTCGGCCTGGTTCTCCGAGTCGGCCTCGCGGGCCGCCTCGGCATCGGACGCCTTGTCGGAGGCGATGTAGACCGTCGAGCCCGTGACGCCCGCGTTGGGGCCGAGCGAGTCGGCGTGGACGGACACGAACAGGGCCGCGCCCGCCTCGCGGGCGAGCTTCACGCGGTCGCCCAGGCTCACGAAGCTGTCGTCGTGCCGCGTCATGACCACGGTGTAGCGCCCCGTGGCGCCGAGCTTGGCGGCCAGCGCGGTCGCGAAATCCAGCACGACGGCCTTCTCGACCACGCCGTTGCCGCTCGCGCCGGGGTCGATGCCGCCGTGGCCGGGGTCGATCACCACGACGGGCAGCGCGCCGGGCTTGGCGACCGCCGCCGCGGCGTCGGGAGCGGGAGGAGCCGCGACGGGCGTCGGCGGCCTGGCGTCCCGGTGGAAGGTCGCGCGGTCGCTCCGGCCGAGCTCGATCGCCAGGCGGGACGGATCGCCGCCCGCGATCGAGGCCGTGGCGACCCGCGCGAGGCTGGCGGGGCCGGCGAGGTCGATCACCACGCGGGACCGGTCGGGCGCGAACAGGCCGAAGCGGAAGGACTTGACGAGCCCGCCCGTGCCGCGGCCCGGCCGCCCCACCGCGGGGTCGAGCCGGAAGTCGACGCGCGGCAGGTCGACCACCACGCGGTCGGGCCCTTCGAGCAGGTAGGCGCTGGCCGCCACGGGGGCGGACAGGTCGAAGACCAGGCGCGTCGCCTCGCCCGCCCGTTCGAGCCTGGCCCCGACCGCCACGGGCGCGTCGGCGGCCGAGCCTGATCCGGCTCCCGCCACCGCGAGCGCGCAGGCCAGCGCGGCCATCCGCGCACCCCCTGTCCAGACCGATCCGTACCCGGGCACTCCGCCTTCCCCGCCGCCGCGACCCCGCCCAAACCCCAAGGGTCTGCCTTGTCGTGTTAGGCGATAGGCCCGGCACGGTTAATGCGCCGTAAGCGGTGGCCGCGCAGGTTGCCCGCGGCCGTTGCACAAAAGCGACAAGCTTCGGAACCTTGCCAAACCGCCCGTTCGTCCCTAATGAGGGATCGTCCTGGTCCGGCGGTCGGTCCGGCTCCGCGTGTGCCTTCGAACCCGCATCCTGCGCGTCGCGCAGAGGGTTCGATTTTGCCGCGCGGGCCTCGCGATCGCGTCCGGAGCGGCGCCTCGCGCCGATCGAGCCTGATTCCCCCGCTCGGGTCACGGACGACGCGGCCGGTGCTGTTCATCGGCCGCGCCTACGACAGGTACGCCGCATGACTTGCCCGGTACGGGGTCAGGACGCGCATCCGAACGCCCGGGTCGACCGGGCGTCCCGCACGGAGCGCCGCAGCAGGGAAACGACGAATCTCGTCGCGCGCTTCGCGCTGCCGTCCTCCTCCGTGCGGGCGGGCCGGCCCGCGGCGCGCCGCGATCGCCACGCTTTTCCCTTCAGTCACAATCCGAACGCGCGTCCCGGACCGCGAACGCCAGGGGCCGGTCCGCCGCGACCCGACGCGATCGCGGCCGCGACCGGTTCGTCACGCGAACGAGTTTGCAATGGCCAATAAGATGCTGATCGATGCCGCCCATCCGGAGGAAACCCGGGTGGTGGTGCTCCGGGGCAACAGGGTCGAGGAGTTCGACTTCGAGTCCGCCAGCAAGCGGCAGCTGCGCGGCAACATCTACCTCGCCAAGGTCACGCGGGTGGAGCCTTCGCTGCAGGCCGCCTTCGTGGAGTACGGCGGCAACCGCCACGGCTTCCTGGCCTTCTCCGAGATCCATCCGGATTACTACCAGATCCCCGTCGCGGACCGGCAGGCGCTGCTCGAAGACGAGGCCCGGTCGCAAGCGGCCGAGGAGGAGGAGCACCGGGAGCCGCGCTCCGGCAACGGCGGCCGGCGCAGCCGCCGCTTCCGCCGCAACGGGCGCGGGGGTGGCGACCGTCACGAGGAGGCCGCGACCCCGTCCGAGGCCGACGGGGTCGAGGCCGCGCCGGAAGACGCGGACACCGCCGCGTCGGCCGGTGACGCTCCGGCCGCGCCCGGTTTCGGGGATGTCGACCCGGCCCTGGAGGCGGGGGCGCCCGACCTGGCCGACACGGCCGCGACCGAGCCCGAGGCGGCCGAGCCCGCGGAGCCCTCGCCGCCTCCCGCGGAGGCGATGCCGCTGCGGGCCGTCCCCGACGCGGAGACCGTGTCGGAAGCCGCGGCCGAGGACGAGCCTGACCTCCCACTGATCGCGGCCGAGCCCGCGCCGGCCTTCGACGAGGCCCCGGCGCCGCGCGAGGCCCCCGAGGACGAGCAAGCCGTCACGGTGCTGCAGGACGGCTACGAGGCCGAGGAGCCGGGTCACGACGAGGCGGGCGACGAGCACGCCGAAGGCGAGGACGAGGCCCAGGACGCCGAGGGGGCCGAGCACGAGCCCGTCGAGCTGGGCGGCCGCGACGCGCTCGAAGAAGTGCCGCAGCGCTTCGTGCGCCCGCGCCGCCACTACAAGATCCAGGAGGTCATCAAGCGCCGGCAGATCCTACTGGTGCAGGTCGTGAAGGAGGAGCGCGGCAACAAGGGCGCGGCGCTGACCACCTACCTGTCGCTCGCCGGACGCTACTCCGTGCTGATGCCCAACACGGCGCGCGGCGGCGGCATCTCCCGCAAGATCACCGACGCCGAGGACCGCAAGCGCCTGAAGGCCATCGCGCAGGAGCTGGAGGTGCCCGAGGGGATGGGCATCATCCTGCGCACCGCGGGCGCGGCGCGCGGCATCGCGGAGGTCAAGCGCGACTTCGAGTACCTGCTGCGCATGTGGGAAACGGTGCGTGAGACGACGCTGGGCTCCACCGCGCCCACGCTGGTCTACGAGGAAGGCTCGCTCATCAAGCGCGCGATCCGCGACCTGTACGGCAAGGAGATCGACGAGGTGCTCGTCGCGGGCGAGGCCAGCTACAAGGAGGCGCGCGACTTCATGCGGCTCCTGATGCCCTCCCACACGCGCAACGTCATCGCCTACCGCGACCCCCAGCCGATCTTCGCCAAGAACGGGGTCGAGGCGCAGCTCGACGCCATGTTCTCGAACCACGTGACGCTGCGGTCGGGCGGCTACATCGTCATCAACCAGACCGAGGCGCTGGTCGCCATCGACGTGAACTCGGGACGCTCCACGCGCGAGCACAACATCGAGGACACGGCGCTGCGCACCAACCTGGAGGCCGCCGACGAGATCGCCCGGCAGCTCCGGCTCCGCGACCTCGCGGGGCTCATCGTGGTCGACTTCATCGACATGGAGGAAGGCCGCAACGACCGCGCGGTGGAGCGGCGCATCAAGGACGCGCTGAAGGACGACCGCGCCCGCATCCAGATCGGCCGCATCTCGCCCTTCGGCCTCCTGGAGATGTCGCGCCAGCGCATCCGCACCGGCGTGCTGGAGGGCTCCACGGTGCTCTGCCCGCACTGCGGGGGAGCGGGCACGGTGCGGTCGGTGTCGTCCATCGCGCTGCACGTGCTGCGGCTCGTGGAGGACGCGCTGATCAAGTCGGCCACCCACAACGTTTCGGTGCGGACCCGCGCGGAGGTCGCGCTCTACATCCTCAACCAGAAGCGCACCAACCTCCTCGACCTCGAACTGCGCTTCGGCGTGTCGGTCAGCATCCTGTCCGACCCGCTGATGACCGGCACGGTCTACCACGCGATCGAGCGCGGCACGGAGGCGACGCCGCCCGCGGCCCTGGGCTTCCGGCCGAACGGGGCCGCGACCGACCTCGTCGACGAGGCGGAGGACGTCGACGACGAGATCGCCGACGAGGCCGAGACCGAGGCCGAGAGCCCTTCCCGGGGCCGCGAGGCCACCGAGGGCGCCGAGCGCCGCGAGGGCGAGGACGGCCGGCGCAGGCGGCGGCGCAAGCGGCGGCGCGGGGGTCGGGGCGAGGGCGGCGCGCAACCCGGCGGTGAGGCGAACCGCATGTTCGAAGCGTCCGACGACGCCGAGCTGAGATCCGGCGAGGACGGCGCGGAGCCAGCGGAGGAGGAGGCCGACGCGGACTCCGAGGACTGGTCGGCCATGCCGGACGTGGTCACCGGCGCCGCGGGTGCCGTGGCCGAGGGAGACGAGGCGGCGGCCACCCCGGACGCGCCGCCCATCGCCGTGCCGTTGCCCACGGCCGAGAGGCCGGCCCCGGACACCGCGGGCGAGCCCGCCGAGCCGGTCGCGGGCGAGCCCGACCAGTCGGAGGACGCGCCCCGCCGTCGGAGGACGCGGCGGGCCCGCGCCGACGACGGCGGCGAGGACGCCACCGCGTCCGTGCGCCGTCCGCGCCGCAGCCGCACGCGGGCGACCGAAGCGGAGCCGGTCGAGGCCAGCCCCTCGGCCGACGTCGACATCGAGGCCGACACCGCCAAGTCGCATCCCGTGGACGTGGAGCCGGAGGCGGTCGAGGCGGAGCTGCCCATGCCCGCCTCCCCCCACCCCGATCAGGTGGTCGAGCCGGCCGGAGAGCCTGCCGCGGCCCTCGCCCCGGAACCGGTCGCGCCCGCGGCACCCGCCGAGCCCGACCGCCCGCCCCAGCCCAAGCGGTCGGGCTGGTGGCAGCGCGCGAAGGCGAGCTTCACGACGGAGTCCTAGCCGCCGGTCCAGGGCAGCCTTGAGGGACCGGACCGCCCCGGTGCAGCGAACCGGCCACGCGACGCCGTCTTCGACGACGGTGCCCTTCTCCCGCCCGAGGGGAGAAGGGCAAACCCGGCGAAAGGTGGTCCGAGCGCGGCGCCCCGGGCGGGCTGGCCAACCCCCGCGCGATCCTGTATCCACGCCGAAGCTGTCGCGGCCCCGCGTCGCGGAACCGTCACGGAGACGGCCCACGCCGTCCGCTCCGCCCCGAAAGGTCGCCATGCGTCCCGGAACCGTGCTCACCGCCTTGCCCGGCCACCTTCTTCGGTCCCTGCTCGCCGGGGCGCTCGCCCTGGGCGTTTGCGCGGCTCCCGCCGCCGCGGCCGAGTTCACCAACGCGCAGAAGACAGCGCTCGGCCCGCTGATCCGGGACTACCTGGTCCAGAACCCGGAGGTCCTGCGCGATGCCATGGCGGCGCTCGAAAAGAAGCAGAAGGACGAGGAGGAGGCGCGCCGCCTCGACGTGGTCGACGCCCAGGCAGCGGACCTCTACGGCTCACCCTTCCAGGCCACGCTGGGCAACCCGCAGGGCAAGGTCGCGATCGTCGAGTTCTTCGACTACAACTGCGGCTACTGCAAGCGGGCGCTGGACGACATGGCCAAGCTCCTCAAGACCGAGCCGAACCTCAAGGTCGTGCTCAAGGACTTCCCCGTGCTCGGGCCGGGATCGGTCGAGGCGGCCCAGGTCGCGAGCGCGGTGCGCAACCAGTTCAAGGGCGACAAGTTCTGGCAGTACCATTACAAGCTGCTGTCGACGCGCGGCCCGGTCGGCAAGGCCCAGGCGCTCGAAGTCGCCAGGGAACTCGGCGCCGACATGGATCAGGTCGCCCGCGACCTGGACAAGCCCGAGATCAAGGCGGGCCTGGGCAGGAACATGGCCATGGCCGACGGCCTCAACCTCACGGGCACGCCCTCCTTCGTGGTGGGGCGCGACGTTGTGGTGGGGGCGGTCGGCTACGACGAGCTCCGGGGCCGCGTCGACAATTACCTCCACTGCGGCAAGGCCGAGTGTTCCTGAACCGCCATGCCTGACGCGCCGAAGGCCGTTTACGTCCTGAACGGGCCGAACCTCAACCTGTTGGGCAGCCGGGAGCCCGGGATCTACGGCCGCGACACGCTGGAAACCATTGAATCGATGCTGCGGGAGCGGGCGGACGCGGCGGGCGTCGAGCTGATCTTCCGCCAGTCCAACCACGAGGGCGACCTGGTGGACTGGATCCAGGAGGCCGGCGCGGCCCGCGCGCCCGTGATCCTGAACGCAGGCGCCTACACCCACACCTCCGTCGCGCTGCACGACGCCATCCGCGGCGCCGAGGCGGTCGTGGTCGAGGTCCACCTGTCAAACATCCACGCCCGCGAGCCGTTCCGGCACCGCTCGACGATCGCGGCCGTCGCCAAAGGGGTCGTCATGGGGTTCGGGCCGCGGTCCTACGCGATGGCCCTCGGCGCCCTGATCGACGGCCCCGCCCAGGACTGACCCCATCCATGAACGACACCGCGGCCCCGCTCCGCCCCGCCCCGCCCGACACCGAGGCGCCCGCCCGGCCCGACACCGGCATCGACCCCGCCCTGATGCGGCAGCTCGCCACCCTGCTGGGCGAGAGCGACCTGGCCGAGCTGGAGATCGAGAAGGGCGACCTCAGGATCAGGATGGTGCGGTCGCACGCCCCCGTCGTGGTGGCGCAGGCGGTCCCGTCGGCGGCGCTCCTTCCCACCGCGTCGGCGGTCGCGACGCCGGCGCTGCCCGCTGCCGCGCCCGACGCCGACCACCCCGGCGCCGTGCGTTCGCCCATGGTGGGCACCGCGTACCGGCGGCCCAACCCGGACAGCAAGGCCTTCGTGGAGGTCGGCGCGACCGTGAGGGCGGGCGAAAAACTGCTGCTGGTCGAGGCCATGAAGACCTTCAACGAGATCGTGGCGCCCCGGGCCGGCACGGTGACGGCCGTCTTCGTCGAGGACGGCCAGCCGGTGGAATACGGCGAGCCGCTGCTGGTCATCGAGTGACGCGGGCCCTTCCGGGAAGCTTCCGCATGTTCGACAAGATCCTGATCGCCAACCGCGGCGAGATCGCGCTGCGCATCCTGCGGGCCGCCAAGGAGCTCGGGGTCGCGACCGTGGCGGTCCACTCCACGGCCGACGCCGACGCCATGCACGTCAAGCTCGCCGACGAGAGCGTGTGCATCGGGCCGCCGCCCGCCCGCGATTCCTACCTCAACGTCCCCGCCCTGCTGGCGGCCTGCGAGATCACGGGCGCGGACGCGCTGCATCCCGGCTACGGCTTCCTGTCCGAGAACGCCCGCTTCGCCGAGATCCTGGCCGAGCACAACGTCGCCTTCATCGGCCCTAAGCCCGAGCACATCCGGGTGATGGGCGACAAGATCGAGGCCAAGCGCACCGCCAAGCGCCTCGGCATCCCCTGCGTGCCGGGGTCGGACGGCGGCATCACGGACGACGACGAAGCGCAGCGGGTCGCGGCCGACATCGGCTTCCCGGTCCTGGTCAAGGCCGCGGCGGGCGGCGGCGGGCGCGGCATGAAGGTGGCGCGCGGCAGCGCCGACCTGCTCGACGCGCTGGCCACCGCCCGCGCGGAAGCCAAGGCCGCCTTCGGGGACGCCGCCGTCTACCTGGAAAAATACCTGGAGACGCCGCGGCACATCGAGATCCAGGTTCTGGGCGATGGCCGCGGCAACGCCATCCACCTGGGCGAGCGCGACTGCTCCATCCAGCGGCGGCACCAGAAGCTCTGGGAGGAGGGCCCCTCCCCCGCGCTGAACGCGCGGCAGCGCGAGGAGATCGGCGAGACCGTGGCCCAGGCCATGCGCGACCTCGGCTACGTGGGCGTGGGCACCGTCGAGTTCCTGTACGAGGACGGGCGCTTCTTCTTCATCGAGATGAACACCCGCATCCAGGTCGAGCACCCCGTGACCGAGATGATCACCGGCATCGACCTCGTCAACGAGCAGATCAAGATCGCGGCGGGCTCGCCGCTCACGGTCGCGCAGGCCGACGTGCGGCTCGGCGGCCACGCGATCGAATGCCGGGTCAACGCCGAGAACCCGGAAACCTTCCGGCCCTCGCCGGGGCGCATCACCTACTACCACCCGCCGGGCGGCCTGGGCGTGCGCGTCGACAGCGCCGTCTACCAGGGCTACCTGATCCCGCCCACCTACGACTCGCTGGTGGGCAAGCTCGTGGTGCACGGCCGCACCCGGACGGAGGCGCTGATGCGGCTCCGGCGCGCCCTGGACGAGTTCGTGGTGGACGGCATCGAGACCACCCTGCCCCTGTTCCGCGCGCTGGTCCGCAACGCCGACATGCAGAACGGCCAGTACGACATCCACTGGCTGGAGCACTTCCTGGCCGCGGGCGGCATGCAGCCCGCGTGAGGGCTCAGGTCTTCAGGAGGCCCGCCACGTAGAAGCCGTCCGTCCCGGCGGTGCGCGGCGTCAGCCGCAGCCCGGGGCCGAGGCGCGAGGCGAGGCCGCCGAGGTCCGGCAGGCCGGCCTCGGCGGCCATGCGCGCGGCGTCGAGCGGCAGCAGGTCGGGCCGGGCGTCGAGCAGGGCCGCCACGCGGTCCTCGTTCTCCTCGCGCAGCACCGAGCAGGTCACGTAGACGAGCCGGCCGCCGGGCCTGAGGAAGCGGCAGGCCTGCGCCAGCGCGGCGTCCTGGTCCTTGCACCGCTCGGCGAGCGCGCCCGGGCGCATCCGCCACTTGGCGTCCGGGTGGCGGCGCCACGTGCCCGTGCCCGAGCAGGGCGCGTCAACCAGGACCAGGTCGCAGCGTCCCGCGAGGTCGGCCACCACGTCCTGCCCGCGCCTGGGGTGGCGCACCTGGACGTTGCGGGCATCGGCGCGGGCGAGGCGGTCGTGGATGGGCGCGAGGCGGCGGCCGTCGGCGTCGGTCGCGTAGATCTGCCCCTTGTTGGTCATCTGCGCCGCGAGCGCGAGGCTCTTGCCGCCGCCGCCCGCGCAGAGGTCGAGCACTTGGCTTCCCGCCTTCGCGCCGCTGAGCAGGGCCGCGATCTGCGAGCCCTCGTCCTGGATCTCAACCTGCCCCTTCGCGTAGGCGGGCTCGGCGGTGAGCGCGGGGGCGCGGCCGTCCTCGCCGGGCGGCACGCGCAGCCCGTTGGGCGCGCGGGGCGTGGCTGCGGCTCCGAGATGCGCCAGGGCGCGCAGCGCCTTGCCGCGGTCGGCCTTGAGCGTGTTGACGCGCAGGTCGAGCGGCGCCCGGCCCGCGAGTGCCCTGCCCTCCTCCGCGGCGTCCGCGCCGAAGGCCGAGGCGAAGGACGGCGCGAGCCAGTCGGGGTAGTCGCCGCGCACGGGGTCGGGCGCGCCGTCGAGGCTGCCGTGCAGGAAGGCTGCGCGCTCGCCTTCCGTCAGCGCCGCGGGGCCGTGCCCCTCGCCGTTGGCCAACCCCGCCACGGCCTCGACATCGAGGCCGCGCATGGCGCGCAGCATCCCGAGCAGGACGGCGCGGGGCGTCTCCTCGCCCATGATCCAGGCCGCGGACGCCCGGACCCGCAGGGCGTCGTAGACGAGGCTCGCGATCCCGGCGCGATCCTTGGACCCCGCGAACCGGTGCGCGAGACCCCAGTCCTTGAGGCAGTCGGGCGCGGGCCGCCGCTGCGCCTCGACGGCGGCGAGCACCTCGATCGCGGCGGCGAGCCGGGCGCCGGGGGTCATGGCGTCGCGGCCCCGGCCGGGGTGTTCACCGTCCGGCAGGGGTTGCGGTGGCACTGCCTGACCGGCGCCGCGGCGGCCGGCGGGTAACAGGATAGATCCATGCTCATCACACTGCTCCGCACGGCCCTGGTGCTGCTCGCGCTGTCGCTGGCGGCCTGCGCCTCGGCCCCGCCGCCGCCGCCCAGCGTCGACCTGACGCCGCCGCCCCGCCGGCACGCGGACGCGAAGACGACGCTGGAGAACCACTACTGAGGCGAGGCGTCACGCCTTGGGGAACTCCAGTCCCATCTCGCGGTAGCGCTCGGGATCGTCGCCCCAGTTCTCGCGGACCTTGACGAACAGGAACAAGTGGACGGGCTTCTCGGCCGCCTCCGCGATCTCGATCCGGGCCGCGGTGCCGATCGCCTTGACGGTCCGTCCCCCCTCGCCGATGACGATCCGCTTGTGGCCCTCGCGGGTGACGTAGATCGTCTGCTCGATGCGGGCCGAGCCGTCCGGCATGTCCTTCCACGCCTCGGTTTCCACCGTGGTCTGGTAGGGCAGCTCG
The DNA here is from genome assembly GCA_964243035.1 of uncultured Lichenihabitans sp. Lineage (GTDB taxonomy): Bacteria > Pseudomonadota > Alphaproteobacteria > Rhizobiales > Beijerinckiaceae > Lichenihabitans. The sequence goes on along the minus strand of CAXTDZ010000052.1, from coordinate 10,288 downwards.
TCGTGGAGGCGCTCAAACATCTTCTCGCGCGTGACCTCGGCCGCGAAGGACCGCAGCGGCGCGTCGGACACCTGGTCCTCGGGGTAGAGCCAGGGACCTTCGGGCATGGCGGCGGCCAGCTTCTCGCGCAGGCGCCCGAGCCCGTGGCCGCGCAGCGCCGAGATCATGAAGGTCTCGTCGAAGGGCAGGCGGGCGTTGATCTGCGCGGTCAGGTCCAGCAGCCGCCCGGTCTCGATCGTGTCGATCTTGTTCAGGACGAGGATCCTGCGCCGCCGCACGTCGGCGAGCTTGTCGAGGATCGCCTCGTTCTCCTCGCTCAGGCCCTTGCGGACGTCGACCAGCAGCGCCACCGCGTCGGCGTCGCCGGCCCCGCCCCAGGCGGCCGTCACCATGGCGCGGTCGAGCCGGCGCTTGGGCGCGAAGATCCCGGGCGTGTCGACGAAGACGACTTGGCTCGTCCCCTCGATCACGATGCCGCGCACCAGCGTGCGGGTCGTCTGCACCTTGCGCGACACGATCGACACCTTGGTGCCGACCAGCGCGTTGATCAGCGTCGACTTGCCCGCGTTCGGGGCGCCGATCAGCGCCACGAAGCCGCAGCGGGAGGGGGACGCCTCGGAGGCCATCAGCCGCGCATCCTGTCGAGCACGGCCTCAATGCCCTCGCGGCGCAGGAAGGCCTCGGCCGCGCCCTGCTCGGCGGTGCGCTTGGAGGTACCCCGGCCGAACTCGGCCGGGAAGCCGACGAGGTCCACCGCGACCGTGAACTCGGGCGCGTGCGCGGGCCCCTGCCGTTCGACCTCGCGGTAGACGGGCGCGGCGCGGCCCTGGCCCTGCGCCCATTCCTGCAGCGCGGTCTTGGGGTCGCGCAGCGGCCGCGAGGGTGCCAGCATCCGCGGCGTCCACACCGGGACCACGACGGCGCGGGCCGCCTCGAATCCGCCGTCGGAGAACACGGCGCCGATGATGGCTTCGCACACGTCACCCAGGATCGCGGGTTTCGCGGCGTCGCCGTTCAGCGCCTCGCCCTCGCCCAGGCGGACGGATCCCGACACCTCCCATTGCGCCGCCACCTCCGCGCAGGTCTCCTTGCGCACGAGCCCCGCCAGGCGCCGCGACAGCTCGCCTTCCTCGGCCTCGGGGAAGGTGTCCACCAGCATGGCGGAGACGATCAAGCCGAGCACGCGGTCGCCCAGGAACTCCAGGCGCTGGTAGGAGGGCGCGCGGGCCCGCTCGACGGGCGCGAAGCTCAGGTGGGTCAGCGCGGTCACGAGCAGGGCCGGGTCGCGGAAGGCGTGGCCGACCCGGGCCTGGAGGCCCGGCAGGTCTGCGGGCTGCGGCAGCCGCTTCATCGCACCGGTTTGAACAGGCGGTCCCACCGGATCTCGGCCGGCCAGCGCCAGAACTCCCAGATGGGCGCGTCGCTGTCGATGGAGAAGAAGATCAGCTCGGCCCGGCCCACGAAGTTGTCGAAGGGCACGTAGCCGACGCCGTCCTGGTCGGGCGACACGCGGCTGTCGGTGGAGTTGTCGCGGTTGTCGCCCATCATGAAGAAGTTGCCGGGCGGCACGGTGTAGACGGGCGTGTTCGAATAGAAGCCGTTGTCGCCGTTGAGCTGGATGATGCGGTGCTTGACGCCGCCGGGCAGGGTTTCGAGGTAGGTCGGGACCTCGACCTCCTGGCCGAACTGGTCGCGCGTCTTGACCTTGGTGGTCTCCTCGCGCGGCACCTCCTCGCCGTTGATGTAGAGGCGGGCGTTGATGAGCTGGATGCGGTCGCCGGGCAGGCCGATCACCCGTTTGATGTAGTCCTTGGAGGGGTCTTTCGGGAACTTGAACACCGCCACGTCGCCGCGCTTGGGCGCCGAGCCCAGGATGCGACCCTGGAACAGGTCGGGGCTGAAGGGCATCGAGTAGCGGGAATAGCCGTAGGCGTATTTCGACACGAACAGGTAGTCGCCGATGTCGAGGGTCGGGATCAGCGAGCCCGACGGGATGTTGAAGGGCTGGAACAGCAGCGTGCGGACGACCAGCGCGATGACGAGCGCCTGGAACACGACCTTCAGGACCTCGCCGATCCCGCCGTCCGACTTCTTGGCGCTCCGGGTGGCTCCGCCGTCCTTCACGCTCACGGGCTGGGTCATCACTCGTTCCGACTGTGCGGGCCGCGCGCGGGCGGCCTCTGTTCACCGCGAACCCGTCCGCGCTGGTCCCGGGCCGTTCGCTATAGCGGTCCGCCGAGAACACGCCAAGAGCAAGGCGGACCGGGTCGGGGAAGCGGGCCGACAGGCCTACCCGGCCGGCCGGGGCCGCGCCTCGATCAGCACGTGGGCCTGGGCGAGCGGGTACTCGTCGGTCAGCGTGAGGTGGATGACGGGGTCGTGGCCAGGCGGCGTCAGGGCGGCCAGCCGCGCGGCCGCGCCCCCCGTGAGCCGCAGCGTCGGCTGCCCGGAGGGCAGGTTGACGACGCCCATGTCGCGCCAGAACACGCCGGCGGCCAATCCCGTGCCGAGCGCCTTGGCGCAGGCCTCCTTGGCCGCGAACCGCTTGGCGTAGGAGGCGGCCCGGCCCGCGCGCCGCTCGGACTTCGCGCGTTCGACGGCGGTGAAGCAACGCTCCACGAAGCGGTCGCCGAAGCTCAGCAGCGTCTTCTCGATGCGCCGGATGTCGCACAGGTCGCTGCCCATGCCGACGATCACGGCGCGCCCCCCGCCCGGCCGGCGTCCATGGCGGCGCGCATGGCCGCGACCGCGCCGCGCATCCCGAGGAACAGCGCTTCGCCGATCAGGAAGTGACCGATGTTCAATTCCACGACCTCGGGCAGCGCCGCGATCAGCCGCGCGGTCTCGTAATCGAGCCCGTGGCCGGCGTGGCACTCGATCCCGAGCGCCGCGGCCCGGGCTGCGGCGGCGCGCAGCCGCCCGAACTCGGCGTCCGCGTCGTCGGAGCGCCCGTCCGCCCGCAGGTCGCACCACAACCCCGTGTGCAGCTCGACCACCGGGGCGCCGAGATCCCGCGCTGCCTCGACCGCCTCCACCGAGGGCTCGATGAACAGCGACACGCGGACGCCGCCCTCGCCGAGCGCGCGCACCACGGGCCGGAGCGCGGGCGCGAAGCGCACCACGTCGAGCCCGCCCTCGGTGGTGCGCTCCTCGCGCTTCTCGGGCACGAGGCAGGCGGCGTGCGGCCTGACGGCCAGCGCGACGCGCAACATGGCGTCGGTGGACGCCATCTCCAGGTTGAGGGGTTTCGGGACCTCGCGCCGCAGCCGCCCGACGTCGGCGTCGCGGATGTGCCTGCGATCCTCGCGCAGGTGGGCCGTGATGCCGTCGCAGCCGGCCTCAACCGCGAGCAGGGCGGCGCGGACGGGGTCGGGCGCGGCTGTTCCGCGGGCGTTGCGGACGGTCGCGACGTGGTCGACGTTGACGCCGAGCCGGAGCGGGCGAGCCCTCACGGGGCGGGCGCCGGCCTGGGGCGGCTGCCGGGCTTGGTTGGCGGCAGGGCGGCCAGCTCCGGCGGCAGGGCGTCGGCCGGGTAGGAAGGGATGTCGAGGGTCGCCAGCGACACGCGCGGGACGCCGATGTCGGCGCGGCCGCCCGACCGGTCGATCAGGCAGGCGGCGCCCACCAGCCGGCCGGGATGGCCCGCGATGGCGGCCAGGCACTCGCGCGACGACAGCCCCGTGGTGATGATGTCCTCCACCATCAGCACGCGCGCCCCCTCGGGGATCGCGAAGCCGCGGCGGAGCGCGAAGGCGCCGTTCTCGCGCTCCACGTAGATCGCGCGCGCGCCCAGGTGCCGGGCGGTCTCGTAGCCGGGCACGATGCCGCCCACCGCGGGCGACACGACCACGTCGACCGCCCCGAAGCGCGCCCGGGCCTTCTGCGCCAACGCCGCGCACAGGCGCGCGGTCCGCTCGGGGTCCTGGAACACGAACACCTTCTGGAGGAACACCGGGCTGTGCAGGCCCGACGACAGCACGAAGTGCCCCTGGAGCAGGGCGCCCGCTTCCCGGAACTCGTGGAGAACCTCGTTCTCGGTCATGCCGCCCCCGCTCACCCGTTGACCCGCTCGACCTGCGACACCACCGCCTGGCCCCGCAGCGCGGCCAGCACCGCGTTGAGCTGCTTCAGGTCCCACACCTCCAGGTCGATCAGCATGGTCTTGAAGTCGGGGGAGCGCGAGAGCATGCGCAGGTCGTCGATGTTGGCGCCCTGGTCGGCCACCGCGCCCGTCACCGCCGCGAGGCAGCCCGGCTCGTTGATGGCCGTCACCTGCACCTGGGCGGGAAAGAGCTGCGCCCGGTCCCCCTCGATGTCCCAGCGGACGTCGAGCCAGTCCTCGGGCCGGTCCTCGAAGGCGGTCAGGGCGGGCGACTGGATCGGGTAGACCGTGATGCCCTCGCCGGGGGTCAGGATGCCCACGATGCGGTCGCCCGGCACCGCGCCGCCGTTGGGCGCGAAGCGGACGGGCAGGTTGCCGCGGATGCCGCGGATCGGGATGGACCCGTCGGCGGCCCCGGGGATCTTGAAGCGCAGGTTCTCCGCCTTGCTCAGCCCGAACCAGCCGAGGTCGCCCTTGTCGGGCGCCACGCCCGCCTTGCGCTCCTCCTTGAAGTCGGGATGGAGCGCCTTGACGATGTCGCCAGAGGCCATCTCGCCGCGGCCGACCGCCGCGAACACGTCGTCCACCGAGTGCCGGGCGAGCCGCGGCAGCGCCGCGCGGAGCTTGTCCTCGTTCAGCGCCCTGCCCGCGCGCTCGAAGGCGCGCACCACGATCTGGCGACCGATCCCGGCGTACTGGGCGCGCACGGCGCCGCGGGTCGCGCGCCGGATCGCGGCGCGCGCCTTGCCGGTCGCCGCGATCCCCTCCCAGGCCGCCGGCGGCACCTGGCCCGGCGCGGTGGTGATCTCGACCTCGCAGCCGTTGTGCAGCTCGGAGATCAGCGGCGCCACGCGCCCGTCGATCTTGGCGCCGACCGCGCCGTCGCCCACGTCCGTGTGGACCGCGTAGGCGAAGTCGATCGCGGTGGCGCCCTTGGGCAGGGCGATCAGCTTTCCCTTGGGCGTGAAGCAGAACACCTGGTCCTGGAACAGCTCCAGCTTGGTGTGCTCCAGGAACTCCTCCGAGCTGTCGCCCTCGGCCAAGAGCTCGATCGTGCGGCGCAGCCAGTGGTAGGCGCGGCTCTCGTCGGCGAGCACGCGCAGGTCGAAGGTGCGCCCGTCCTTGTAGAGGGCGTGGCCCGCGATGCCGTTGTCGGCCACGTCGTCCATCTCGCGGGTGCGGAACTGCAGCTCGACGCGCTGGCGCCCCGGGCCCACCACGGTGGTGTGGAGCGAGCGGTAGTCGTTCTGCTTGGGCGTGGAGATGTAGTCCTTGAAGCGGCCCGGCACGCCCGGCCAGCGGGTGTGGACGAGGCCCAGCGCCCGGTAGCAGCCGTCGACGTCGTCCAGGATGACGCGGAAGCCGAAGATGTCGGACAGCTGCTCGAAGGCGAGCGACTTCTGCTCCATCTTGCGCCAGATCGAGTAGGGCTCCTTCTGCCGGCCCTTGACGTCGGCGCGGATGCCCCGGGCCGCGAGCCGCTCGGCGACCTCGTGCTCGATGGTCTGGATCAGCGGGCCGCACTTGGCCCGCATGTGCCTGAGCCGCGCCTCGATGGTGGCGTGGGCCTCGGGCCTGAGCTGGGCGAAGGACAGGTTCTCGAACTCGTTGCGCATGTCCTGCATGCCCATGCGGCCGGCGAGCGGCGCGTAGATGTCCAGCGTCTCCTCGGCGATGCGGCGGCGCTTGTCGGGCGGCACGAAATGCAGCGTGCGCATGTTGTGCAGCCGGTCGGCGAGCTTGACCAGCAGCACGCGCACGTCGTCGGCCACCGCGAGCAGCAGCTTGCGGAAGTTCTCGGCCTGCTGGGCGCGCTTGGACACGAGGTCCAGCTTCTTGATCTTGGTGAGGCCCTCGACCAGCGCGCCGATCTCCGGCCCGAACAGCCCGTCGATCTCCTCGCGGGTGGAGGCCGTGTCCTCGATGGTGTCGTGCAGCACGGCGGCCACGATGGTGGCGTCGTCGAGCTTGAGGTCGGTGAGGATCGCGGCCACTTCGAGCGGGTGCGTGAAGTAGGGGTCGCCCGAGGCGCGCTTCTGGGCGCCGTGCGCCTTCATGGCGTAGACGTAGGCGCGGTTGAGGAGGTCCTCGTCCGCGTGGGGATTGTAGCTCCGCACGCGGTCGACCAGTTCGTACTGCCGCATCATCGTGCGGCTTCCCCGCGTCTCGGGGCGCTCCCCGGCCATCGTCATGGCCGCATTATCGGTACGGACCCGAGCCGATACAAGAACGGGGACGGCGCGACGGACCGTCCGATTGAGCGCTACTCGCCGTCGTCCTCGGTTTCGGCGGGCGGCACCAGCCCTTCGAGGCCGCGCAGCAGCTCCTCCTCCGTCATGCGGTCGAACTGCACGTCGCCCGCGGCGTCGCTGGTCGAAAGCGCCGGCTGGGCCGCGAGGCTCGGCACCGCCTCGACCTCCGGCTCGTCGACCTCCACGTGCTTCTGCAGCGAGTGGATCAGGTCCTCGGTCATGTCCTCGGGCGAGAAGCGCTGGTCGGCGATCTCGCGGAGCGCCACCACGGGGTTCTTGTCGTTGTCGCGCGGAACCGCGATGGCGGCCCCCGACGAGATCATGCGGGCGCGGTGGCTTGCCAGCAGCACCAGGTCGAAACGGTTCTCGACCTTGTCGACGCAATCTTCCACGGTGACGCGAGCCATGGTGCCATCCTTCGCGGAGTTGGAGAGTTGGGCCAGGCCTTAACACCCGGGTCCTCGCGCGGCAAGGCGAGGCTGTGTCAATCGACCACAGAAGGCCCGCCGCCGCGGGCCTCCGTTCCGCCGCACAAACCTTGTCGTAATCCAGACATGATCGGTCGAGGCACGGAGCGGCTCCTCGAAGAACGTTCGCTTATTCGTTCTGGGCGGCTTCGCCTGAAACGGCCGGGTGGTCGGCACGCCGGTTCTGACGCGGTTCATGTTCCGCGTGGGAAACCGTTGTGCGGGCAGCATCCTTCGGTTACCGACCAACCAAGCTGACATCTCCCCCATTCGCCATCGAAAACCGGGGCTTGATGGCCCAACGAGAAAAAAAACGAATGTATGACACCGAAAGGACCGCGCTCTTCATCGATGGAGCGAACCTGTACGCGACGGCCAAATCGGTCGGGTTTGACATCGACTACCGCCGCCTTCTCCGAGAATACCAGGGCAGGGGGCGCCTTGTACGAGCGTTCTACTATACAGCCCTGGTCGAGGATCAGGAATACTCGTCGATCCGCCCCCTGATCGATTGGCTGGACTACAACGGCTACAAGGTCGTGACCAAGCCCGCCAAGGAGTTCGTGGACGCAGCCGGGCGCCGCAAGGTGAAGGGCAACATGGACATCGAGTTGGCGGTGGACGCCATGGAGATGGCCGCGCACATCGATCACATGGTGCTGTTCTCGGGCGACGGGGACTTCCGCTCCCTCGTGGAGGCCGTGCAGCGCCGCGGCGTCCGCGTGTCGGTGGTGTCCACCATCACCACCCAGCCGCCCATGATCGCCGACGAGTTGCGTCGGCAGGCCGACGAGTTCGTGGACATCGCCCACCTGATGGGGCGCATCGGGCGGGACGTGTCCGAGCGCGCGGACCGGCCGGAGCGCGTCGAGCGACAGGCCCGCTTCGCCGAGCGGCGCTCCGCCACGCACGCGCACGCACCCGCCGCGCCCCACGACGAGGGACAGGGCGGCTGATCGACCCGCCGCGCGACTGCCCCCTCTGCCCCAGGCTCGCGACCTTCCGCGAGCAGGCGCGGGCGCGGGAACCTAGCTGGTTCAACGCGCCGGTGCCCTCTTTCGGGATGGCGGACGCGCGCCTGCTGGTGGTGGGGCTTGCGCCTGGCCTCCAAGGCGCCAACCGCACCGGCCGCCCGTTCACGGGCGACTGGGCCGGCGACCTCCTGTACGAGACGCTCGACCGCTTCGGTTTCTCGACCGGCGCGTATGACGAGCGGGTCGACGACGGCCTTGTTCTGCGCGATTGCGTCGTGACCAACGCGGTGCGCTGCGTGCCGCCCGCCAACAAGCCGCTGCCCGCCGAGATCGCCACCTGCAACCGGTTTCTCGCCGCGGCCGAGGCGGGGCTGCCGCGCCTGACGGCGCTGGTCGCGCTGGGACGCGTCGCCCACGACGCCGCTTTGCGCTCGCGGGGGGCGCGCCTGTCGGCCCATCCCTTCGCGCACGGGGCCGAGCACGCGGTTCAGGGCGGCGCGGGAGGTCAGTTGAGGCTTTTCGACAGCTACCACTGCTCGCGCTACAACACCAACACCGGCGTGCTCACCACCGCGATGTTTCACGCGGTCTTCCGGCGCGTGCGCGACGTCCTGGACGGCGCGACCTGAGGCCTTGTCCTCGCGTCAGCCCTTCTCGCGCAGCAGCCGCGACTTCTCACGGTTCCAGTCGCGGACCTTCTCGGTTTCGCGCTTGTCGTGCAGCTTCTTGCCCTTGGCGAGCGCCAGTTGCAGCTTGGCGATGCCGCGGGCGTTGAAATAGATCTTGAGCGGCACGATCGCCATGCCCTGGCGCTCGACGCCCGTGGCGAGCTTGGCGATCTCGCGCGCCTTCATGAGCAGCTTGCGGGGCCGCCGCGGCTCGTGGTTGAAGCGGTTCGCCTGGAGGTATTCCGGAATGTTGGCGTTGATCAGGAACAGCTCGCCCTTCTCGGCCGAGGCGTAGCTTTCCGCGATCGTGGCCTTGCCGGTGCGCAGCGCCTTCACCTCCGTGCCGGTCAGCATCAGCCCGGCCTCGAACACCTCGCCGATCTCGAAGTCGTAGCGGGCGCGGCGATTCTCGGCCGCGACCTTGAAGTTGTCCGTCTTGTCCGCCACCCGCGTCGGCCCGGTCAGTCGTGGAGCACGCCCGCGTGGCGCATGGCGGAGCGGATCAGCCCGCGCGCCGCCTCCCCCACCGGCACCATGGGCAAGCGCAGGTCCTCGGCCGCGAGCCCCAGCAGCGAAAGCCCGTATTTCGGCCCGGCCGGGCTCGGCTCGGCGAACAGCGCGCCGTGCAGCGGCACCAGCCGGTCCTGGATCGCGAGCGCCGCCGCGAAGTCGCCCTTGAGGCAGGCCTCCTGGAGCCCGGCGCAGGGCTTTGGGGCCACGTTGGCGGTCACCGAGATGCAGCCGTGCCCGCCCGCCGCCATGCAGGCCAGCGCCGTCATGTCCTCGCCCGAGAACTGGAGGAAGTCCGGGCCCAGCGCCTGCCGCTGGAGGGAGATGCGCGCGACGTTGGCGGTCGCGTCCTTGACGCCCGCGATGTTGCGGAGCTCCGCCAGCCGCGCCATGGTCTCGACCGACAGGTCGACCACCGAGCGCGGCGGGATGTTGTAAACGATGATGGGCAGCCCGACCGCGTCGTTCACCGCCTTGAAGTGGCGGTAGAGGCCGTCCTGGTTCGGCTTGTTGTAGTAGGGCGTGACCAGGAGCAGCCCGTCGGCGCCCGCCTTCTCGGCCGCGCGGGCGAGGTCGATCGCTTCGGCGGTGTTGTTGGAGCCCGCGCCCGCGATCACGGGCACGCGCCCCCGCGCTTCCGCCACGCAGAGCTCCACCACCCGGTTGTGCTCCGCGTGGGTGAGGGTCGCGCTTTCCCCCGTGGTGCCGACCGGGACCAGGCCGTGGGTGCCGCTCTCGATCTGCCAGTCCACCAGCTCCCGGAAGGCACCCTCGTCGACGGCGCCGTTCCGGAACGGCGTCACCAGCGCGGTGATGGATCCCTTGAACCGTGCCATCGCCATGGAGCCTTTCCTTACGCGGCCGCCCCGCCCTCGCGTCCCGGGACGAGGTTGCTCGAACGCCCCGACCCGGGCGGTTGGTGGACGCCCGCGCGGGGCGGACGGGGTCGGGGCCGTCCCGCCAAACGCGCGCCGCAATCCTCGGGCTCCGTCGCGGGGCCGTCATTTAGCGGGTTGCGGGCGCGCTGGGAAGGGTGCCGGCTTGGTTAGCGGTCCGTAAACGTCCTCGGGGCACGATCGGCGCGGGGCCGGCCCCGCTTGGCCGACGCCGCTGATCCGAGGCGGGGCAGGGCCGCCCCATTCGACGTGCGGGCGGGCCTGGGCCTGCCTGGTCAGGGGTCCGGAGGAACGGGATGCGCAAACGGCGTTTGGCGGTCGGATCCGCGGGCCTGCTCGCGGCGGTGGCCTGCGGGCTGCTCGCGGCGCCGGCCACGCGCCACGCGCTGCGGCGCGAGGCGGCGCGGTACGTCCACCCC
>CAXTDZ010000051.1:0-24643 GCA_964243035.1 uncultured Lichenihabitans sp. | reverse complement strand
ACCACCCCGTCGTCCTCATCACCGGCGCCCTGACCGGCATCGCGCTGGCGGCCCTGGGGGCGGGCCAGCTCCTGACCAGCGTCGCGCGGCGCCGGGCCGACGGGCTGCTGGCCCTCGGCCAGGGCTCCCGCGGCCGCACCGCGCTGATGCCGCGCGACGCGTTGCTGCGCCTGCCGTCCCCGCTCGCCGCGACCGGCTCGGCGCCGTGCCGTCAGCGGGCCTTCGCGTGATCGGCCAAGGGGTGGAGCGGCGGAATCAGAGCCGCCGCCAGTTGGAGGTGGCCCGAGACGACGCCCTTCATGGCGATCATCTCGTCGGCGATGGTCTGCAGCTTGCGGGCGGGACCTTGCACGAGCAGGACCTCGAGCGTCTGGCTGGCTTCGAGGTGGACGTGGAGGGACGAGATCACCTCGTCGATATTGCGCTTCTGCAGGTCGGTCAGGCGTTGCTGCAGGCCGGGCACGAGGTGGTTGTAGAACAGTGTGACGGTGCCCACCATGACGCGGTCGCCGACCGTCTGCCGATGGTCGGTCAGCGCCCGGTGCAGGATGGTCGACACGGCGCGGGAGCGGTTGGCGAAGCCCCGCGCCCCCACCATGCGGTCCAGCTCGCCGAGCAGGTCCTCGGCCAGCGAGATGCTGATGCGGCTCACCCGCGCGCGTCCGTCGGGCTTGTCGTCGCCCGGCTTGCCGTCCTGGCTCATCGGCTTGGTGCGCTCCCCGTCGCCGGACGGCCCGTCCCTGCTTGGCACGCCGTTTGCAGACATCTTCTGGATAATACGATTTGCAACAATCGTATTACCTCGATGTCGAGAGGACGCCGCCCATGCCCGTCGCCGTTCCCAAGTCTCTCCGCCGTTTTGCGACCGCCGCGCTCGTCGGCGCGGCCGTCGCGGCATCGGCCCTGCTGCCCGCCGGCATGGCTCGGGCCGAGCCGCTGAAGATCGGCTACAGCGACTGGCCCGGGTGGGTGGCCTGGCAGGTCGCCATCGACAAGGACTGGTTCAAGGCCGCGGGCCTCGACGTCAGCTTCGAGTGGTTCGATTACTCGGCCTCCATGGACGCCTTCGCGGCCGGCAAGATCGACGCCGTGACGGTGACCAACGGCGACGCCCTCGTGATGGGCAGCGGCGGCGCCAAGAGCGTCATGGTGATGCTGACCGACTATTCCAACGGCAACGACATCATCGTCGGCAAGCCCGACGTCAAGTCGCTCGCCGACCTCAAGGGCAAGAAGGTGGGGCTCGAGGTCGGCCTCGTCGAGCACCTGCTGCTCCTCAACGGGCTCAGCAAGGCCGGCATGAGCGAGGCGGACGTGTCCCTGGTCAACGCCAAGACCAACGAGACCCCGCAGGTGCTCGGCTCCGGCGACGTCGCGGCCGTCGGCGCCTGGCAGCCGATCGCCGGCCAGGCGATGCGCGGGGTCCCGGGCGCCCACCCGCTCTACACCTCGGCCGACCAGCCGGGCCTGATCTACGACGTGGTCGCGGTCTCGCCCGCGAGCCTCGCGGCCCATCGCGCCGACTGGGTGAAGCTGACGACCGTGTGGGATCGGGTCGTGGCCTACATCGAGGACCCCAAGACGCAGGACGACGCCGTCAAGATCATGGCGGCCCGGGTGGGCGTCGAGCCCGCCACCTACCTGCGCCTGCTCAAGGGCACCAAGCTCCTCGACGTCGCGGCCGGCAAGCCCGTCATGGTGGACGCCCCCGGCTTCGGCTCGCTGTACGGCTCCTCGCGCAACGCCGACGGCTTCAACGTGAAGAACGGCGTCTACAAGGAGAGCCAGCCGGTCGACAGCTACATCGACCCGTCCGTCACCTCCGGCAAGTGAGGCGGGGGTGGCGGCGATCCCGCAGGGCACCGTCGCGCGGCCGCGTCCCTCCCCGGCCCAAGGCGGCGCGCTCCGGCGCGGCGCCCCCGGCGCCCCGCGCCGGGGGCGCCCGCTCACCCTGGTGGCCTTCCTGCTGCCGTTCGGCCTGTGGTGCGCATTGTCCTACGTGCCGGTCCTGTGGCACCCGCTCGTCGCCATCACGGCGCCGGGCGACAGCGACTACCTGGAGCCGGGGATGCGGATGGGCGCGAAGGACTTCGCGGCCGCCGTGGCCTCGGCCCGCGCCGCCGGCCAGACGCCCCCGGAAGGTTTCGCGGCCAATCCCGTGTACCTACCGGCGCCGCACGAGGTCGCCCAGGCGCTGTGGAAGGCGCTGACGGCGCCGCCCCTCCAGCGCGACGTCCCGACCCTGCCCTGGAGCTTCTGGCACTCGATCCAGATCATCGTCTGGGGCTTCGTCCTGTCGTCCGCCCTCGGGGTCCCGCTCGGGATCCTGTGCGGCACCTCCGCGAGCTTCGGCGGCGTGATCGAGCCCTTCGTGGACTTCGTCCGCTACATGCCGGCGCCGGCCTTCGGCGCCCTGATGGTCGCGATCCTGGGCATCTACGACGGACCCAAGATCGCCATCATCGTCATCGGCACCTTCTTCCAGCAGGTGCTGATCATCGCCAACACCACGCGCCAGGCCGACCGGCTGCTGGTCGAGGCGGCGCTGACGCTGGGCGCGCGCCGCCTCCGCCTGCTCACCCACGTGGTCGTGCCCGCCGTGCTGCCGCAGCTCTACCGCGACCAGCGCATCCTGCTGGGCTGGGCCTGGACCTACCTGATCGTCGCCGAGCTGATCGGCACCTCGTCGGGCATCACGTTCTTCATCACCCAGCAGGCCCGCTACCAGCACTTCGACAACGTCTACGGCGCCATCCTGCTGATCGGCCTCGCGGGCTCGCTCACCGACGTCGCCCTGGGCCGGCTGGGCCGGCGGCTGTTCCCGTGGGACCCGACGAGCCGGTGAGCGCGCCGCAGCCCGCCGCGCGGCCCGACGCGGCCGCCCCCGACCTGCCGCCCGCCGTGCGGGCGCGCCTCGACCGCATGATGGCGCGCGAGGCCGTGCTGCGCGTGGACGGGCTCGGCAAGACCTTCGCGGCGCCCGACGGACGCCCGGTCGTGGCGCTGCGCGGCATCGACCTCGTCACGCACCGGCGGGAGTTCCTGTGCGTGGTGGGTCCCTCGGGCTGCGGCAAGTCGACCTTCGCGCGCATCCTGGCCGGGCTCGAACCCGCCACCGCCGGGGCCGTGACGGTCGACGGCGCGCCGGTGTCGGGCCCGGGCGCCGACCGGGGCATGGTGTTCCAGGGCTACACGCTGTTCCCCTGGCTCAGCGTGCTGGGCAACGTCATGTTCGGGCTGCGCACCAACGGCCTGGAGCGCCGCGAGGCCGAGCGCGAGGCGCGGCAATGGCTCGACCTCATCGGCCTCGCGGGCTTCGCGGGCAGCTACCCGCACCAGCTGTCGGGCGGCATGAAGCAGCGCGTGGCCATCGCGCGGGCGCTCGCCAACAAGCCGCGCATCCTGCTCATGGACGAGCCCTTCTCGGCCCTCGACGCGCAGGCCCGCGCCCGCATGCAGGGCTACCTGCTGGAGATCTGGCGCAAGATCGACATCACGGTCGTCTTCATCACCCACGACCTCGACGAGGCCGTGCTGCTGGCGGACCGCATCCTGGTCCTGAAAGCCCATCCGGGCGAGGTGCTGGACCTGATCGAGGTGCCGCTGCCGCGCCCGCGCCACGCGCGCCAGGCGCTCGACCCGGCCTTCCAGCGCACGCGGGCGCGGCTCGACGCGCTGATCCACCCGTCCGCGGACGCGGCCGGCGCGGAGCCCGACCTCCCCGTGCTGCGCCTCGCCGCGATCGAGGACGAGGTCGAATGACGCCGGTACTGTGGAGCCACCTCACCTGGGAGGAGGTCCCGGCGCGGCTCGCGGCCGCCGGGCGGGCCGCCCTGCTGCCGGTCGGCGCCACGGAGCAGCACGGGCCGCACCTGGGCTGCGGCACCGACACCGCGGTCGCGGAACGCCTGTGCCGGGAGGTGTCGGCCCTCACCGCCGTGCCGGTGCTGCCGGCGCTGCCCTACGGCTGCTCGCTCGGGCACAGCCGCCGCTGGCCCGGCACGGTCGCGCTCGACCCGGTGCTGGTGATCGGCCTCGTTGCGGCGATCGGCACCTGGGCCCACGCGGCGGGGGTGCGGCGGCTCTTCATCGTCAACGGCCACGTCACCAACCACGCGCCGCTCCGCTGCGCGCTGGAAACCCTCCGGGCCGCGCGGGACGACCTGATGGTGGCGGTGCTCGACACGGCCCGCCTGAGCGAGCGCGTGCGCCGCGCCCACGCGGCCGACGGCGCCGACTGGCACGCCAACGCGGCCGAAACGTCGCTGATGATGGCGCTCGACCCCGCGACCGTGCGGGAGAACCGCCTCACTGAGGCCGACGACCCCGACCGCACGGCCGGGCTCGTCTTCGCCCACCCGGTCAACCGCACCAGCCGCAACGGCGTGACGGGCCGCCCGTCCGAGGCCGACGCGGCGCGGGGCCGGGAGCTGTTCGGCTGGATGGTCGAGGACCTGGCCGCCCTGGTGCGCCGCGGCTTGGCCGAAGAGCCGCCACTGCCGCACGGCTACGACGACCCCGCCGTTCCCCCCGCGCCCGAAAGGCTGCCATGACCCCCGATGACGCGACCGCCTCCATCCAGGCCGACCTCAAGGCGCGCGGCGTGCGCTACTGCGTCGGCGCCTACGTCGACATCCACGGCGTGCAGAAGGGCAAGGTCGTGCCCCTCGGGCACCTCGGCCAGATGGCGTCGGGGTCGGAGCGCTACACGGGCTACGCGTTGGACGGCCTCGGCCAGATGCCGCACGAGGACGAGTTCTGTTCCGTGCCGGACCTCGGCCACGTCATCCAGCTGCCGTGGGAGCCGAAGCTCGCCTGGATGCCGGCCGACCTGACGTTCCAGGGCCAACCCTATCCGGTGTCGACCCGGGTCGCGCTGAAGCGCGTGATCGGCGAGGCCGCCAGGATGGGCTTCACGTTCAACCTCGGCATCGAGTGCGAGATCTTCCTGCTGCGCCGCGCCGCGGACGGCAGCCTGCAGGTGCCGCACGCGGTCGACGCGCTCGCCAAGCCCTGCTACGACCTGCGCGGCTTCGCCAGCAACTTCGGCTGGCTCGACCGCATGGCGGCCTCGATCGACGCGCTGGGCTGGGACCTGTATTCCTTCGACCACGAGGACGCCAACGGGCAGTTCGAGTTCGACTTCCAGTACGCCGACGCGCTGACCACCTGCGACCGCCTCACCTTTTTCCGGCTGATGGCCAAGACCTACGCCGAGCACGAGGGGCTGGTCGCGACCATGATGCCCAAGCCCTTCGCGGACAAGACCGGCAACGGCGCGCATTTCAACATGTCGCTGGCCGACCGGGAAACGGGCCGCAACCTGTTCGCCCGGCCGCCCGGCGACGACCCGCGCGGGCTCGGCCTCAGCGAGACCGGCTACCACTTCATCGCCGGGGTGCTGCGCCACGGCCGGGCGCTCTGCGCGGCCTTCGCGCCGACGGTGAACAGCTACAAGCGGCTGGTGCGCCAGGGCGCCATGTCGAGCTTCTCCTGGGCGCCGGTGTTCAACTCCTACGGCTCCAACAACCGCACCAACGCGGTGCGGGTGCCGGCCGGCGGCGGCCGCTGCGAGTCCCGCAACGCCGACGGCGCCGTGAACCCCTACCTCGCGGCGGCCCTCGTGCTGGCGGCGGGCCTGGAGGGGGTGCGCGAGCGCCTCGACCCCGGCCAGCCCAACGAGGACAACCTTTACGCCATGGGCGAGGCCGAGCGCCGCGCGCGCGGCATCGACTTCCTGCCCCAGACCCTGCAGGAAGCCGTGGCGGCCTTCGCCGACGACCCCTTCGTGGAGCGCACGCTCGGCACGGCGCTCCGCGACGAGTTCGTCCGGGTCAAGTCCGAGGAATGGCGCGACTACCACGGCGCCGTCTCGGCCTGGGAAACGGCGCGCTACAGCGACATGTTCTAAAGGGCCGCACCCGATGTCTCCCGCACCCACCGGCACGGCCGATCCCTCCGGCGCCCGGGCCCACGCCCGCGCCCAGGCCGGCACCCGCGCGGAATCGATGCCGGTGGTGCCGGCCCGCGACGCGATCGGGCTGCCCGTCGGCGTCGATCCCGCGCGCGCCGTGTGGGAGGAGACGATCGGGCCCGGCGGGTACGCGGCGCGGCAGCTCGCGCGCGGGACCCGGCTGCGCCTCGTCGACCTCCGCGGCGACGCCTGCGCGTCGCTCCTGGTGTTCAACGCCGAGCGCCCGGTCGAGCGCCTCAACGTGGCCGACACCGTGAAGGTGCAGTGGAACGCCTATCTCGGAGCCGGCAGGCTGCTCTTGTCCGACATGGGCCGCGTGATGATGTCGATCCTGGAGGACGACGCCGGCACCCACGACGCCTTCTGCGGCGCCTCCAACGAGAGCTCCAACGCGCGGCGCTACGGCAGCGGCGCCAACCACGGCCCGCACCCCAACGCGCGCGACCGCCTCAGGATCGCGCTCGCCAAGCACGGGCTCGGCCGCCGCGACATCCACCCCTGCGTCAACCTGTTCAAGGGGGTGACGATCGCGGCGGACGGCGCCACCCGCTTCGAGGGGGGCCCGTTCCCGCCCGGCCGGGCCGTGACGCTGCGGGCCGAGATGGACCTCCTCGTCGTGCTCGCCAACTGCCCCCACGTGCTCGACCCGCGGCCCGCCTACACGGTGACGCCGCTGCGCGCCACGGCCTGGCGCGACGCCGTGACGCCGGAGGGCGACCCCGTCCGCACGGCCTCGCCCGAGGGCCTGCGCGCCTTCCAGAACACCGAAGATTATTACCTGCGTTGAAGGGGCCCGCCATGCGCAACGACCACGCCCTCGCGGACCTGCCCGGCCCGGTGCTGCACGACGAGATCGTCCCGGCCCGGGCGCCCTGGATGCACGACGTCAAGCGGGGCCAGACGCTGCGCATCGTCGACCTCGAAGGCAACCAGGCGGTCGACTTCCTCCTCTACGCGACCGCGGACGACGCCGAGCGCTACAGCGCCCAGGACACGATCGCCGCGCAGGGCAACATCTTCCTGCGGCAGGGCTCGGTGCTGCTGTCCAACGAGGGGCGGCCGATGATGCGCATCACCGGCACGGCGGTCGCCCACCACGACACGATCGGCGGCGCCTGCTCGTGCGAGTCGAACACGCTCCGCTACGGCCACCACACCAAGGGCCAGCACGCCTGCGTGGACAACTTCCTCGACGCCAACGCCCGCGCCGGCCGCTCCAAGCGCGACATGGTGTCGAACGTCAACTTCTTCATGAACGTGCCCGTGGAGGCGGACGGCGCGCTCGGCATCGTGGACGGCATCTCCGCCCCCGGGCTGCACGTCGACCTTCTGGCCGCCATGGACGTGACCGTGGTGGTGTCGAACTGCCCGCAGGTCAACAACCCGTGCAACGGCTTCAACCCGACGCCCGTGCGCATGATCGTGACCGGCTGAGCCCGATGTTCGACACGGTCCTGGTCGCCAACCGCGGCGCGGTCGCGTGCCGCATCATGCGCACGCTGCGCCGGATGGGGCTGCGCAGCGTCGCGGTCTACAGCGACGCGGACGCCGGGGCGGCCCACGTCGCCATGGCCGACCAGGCCCTGCGCATCGGCCCGGCCCCCGCCGCCGAAAGCTACCTCGATGCCGACGCCATCCTGCGGGCCGCGCGGGCGAGCGGCGCGGGCGCCATCCACCCGGGCTACGGCTTCCTGTCGGAGAACGCCTCTTTCGCCGAGCGCTGCGCCCGCGAAGGTCTGGTTTTCGTGGGCCCGGCCCCGCAAACGATCCGGGATTTTGGGCTGAAGCACACGGCCCGGGCGCTCGCGGCCGCGCAGGACGTGCCGCTCGCCCCGGGCACGGGCCTCCTGGCCGACGCCGAAGCCGCGGTCGCGGCGGCGCCCGCGGTCGGCTACCCGGTGATGCTGAAGGCCACGGCGGGCGGCGGCGGCATCGGCATGCGGGTCTGCGCCGGTGCCGACGAGGTGCGGGCGGGCTTCGCGGCGGTCGCCCGCATGGCCGCGGGCGCCTTCGCGGACGGGGGCGTGTTCCTGGAACGCTACGTGGCGCGCGCGCGCCACATCGAGGTGCAGGTCTTCGGCGACGGCCGGGGGCGCGTGGCGGCGCTGGGCGAGCGCGACTGCTCGCTGCAACGGCGCAACCAGAAGGTGGTGGAGGAGACGCCCGCGCCCAACCTGCCCGCCGCCACCCGCGCCGCCATGCTGGCCGCGGCCGAGCGGCTGACCGCGGCGGCGCGCTACGCCTCGGCCGGCACGGTGGAGTTCCTGTACGATCCCGCGCGGGACGAGTTCTTCTTCCTGGAGGTGAACGCGCGCCTCCAGGTCGAGCACGGCGTCACGGAGGCCGTGACGGGCGTCGACCTCGTGGAATGGATGGTGCGCCAGGCCCGGGGCGAGACGGACGTGCTCGACCGGTGGGACGGCAGCAGCCGCGGCGCCGCCATGGAGGCCCGCCTCTACGCCGAGGACCCCGCGCTCGACTACCGCCCGAGCACCGGGACCTTGACGGAGGTCCGCTTCCCCGAGGGCGTCCGCGTCGACGGCTGGGTCGAGGCCGGCACGGAGGTCGGCGGCTTCTACGACCCGATGCTGGCCAAGCTGATCGTGGCGGCGCCGACGCGGGCCGAGGCGGTGGACGCCATGCAACGGGCGCTCGACGCCACGCGGCTCGCCGGCATCGAGACCAACCTCGACTGGCTGCGGACGGTCGTGCGCGACCCCGGCTTCGTGGCCGGCGACGTGTCCACCGGCAGCCTCGCCGCGATCGCCTACCGGCCGCGCGCCTTCCGCGTGCTGGCGGGGGGCGCCGCCACCGCGGTGCAGGACTGGCCGGGGCGGCTCGGCTACTGGTCGGTGGGCGTGCCGCCGTCGGGGCCCATGGACGCCCTGAGCTTCCGGGCCGGCAACCGGCTGCTCGGCAACCCGGAGGGCGCCGCAGGCCTCGAAGTCACGGCGCTCGGCCCGACGCTGCGGTTCGAGGCGTCCGCCGCCCTGTGCTTGACGGGCGCGGACTTCGGCGCCACGCTCGACGGGGTCGCGGTGCCGCACTGGCGGCCGTTCGCGGTCGCGCCGGGCCAGGTGCTGCGCCTCGACCGCGTCCGCGGCCCGGGGCTGCGGGCCTACCTGCTGGTGCGCGGCGGCGTCGAGGCGCCGGACTACCTCGGGAGCCGCTCGACCTTCACGCTGGGCGGTTTCGGCGGGCATGCCGGGCGGGCGCTGCGCGCGGGCGACACCCTGCATTTCGGGACTGGCGCCCCGGTCGGGCCGGCCGCCGCGCCGGCACCGCCCCCTGATTGGGAGGCCGCCGCCGCGGGGCGAGGCTGGACGCTGCGCGTGCTGTCGGGCCCGCACGGGGCGCCGGACTTCTTCACCCCGGCCGACATCGCCACGATCGCCGGCACCGAGTGGCGCGTGCACTACAACTCCAACCGCACGGGCGTGCGCCTCGTCGGGCCGAAGCCCGCGTGGGCGCGCCGCGACGGCGGCGAGGCCGGCCTGCACCCCTCCAACATCCACGACAACGCCTACGCGATCGGCGCCGTCGACTTCACGGGCGACATGCCCATCATCCTCGGGCCGGACGGCCCCTCGCTCGGCGGCTTCGTGTGCCCCTTCGTGGTGATCGCGGCCGACCTGTGGAAGGTCGGCCAGCTCGCCCCCGGGGACCGGCTGCGCTTCCACGTGGTCGACGACGCGGCGGCCGCGGCGGCCGAGCGGGCCGTCGCGCTCCGGCTCGACGGGCGGGCGGCCGAGGACGCCGCCGCGCCGCTCGCGGCCGTCCCCTCCCCCGTCCTGGCCGTCAGGCCGGCCGGGCCCGACGCCCCGGCGGTCACCTACCGGCGGCAGGGCGACCGCGCCCTCCTGGTCGAGTACGGCCCCATCGTGCTCGACATCGCGCTCCGCCTGCGCGTCCACGCGCTGATGGTCGCGGTGGAGGCGCTCGGGCTGCCCGGCCTCGTCGACGTGACGCCCGGCATCCGCTCGCTGCAGGTCCACTTCGATCCGGCCGCGCTGCCCCAGGCCGCGCTCCTGGCCGCGCTGCAGGAGGCCGAGGACGGGCTCGGCGACCTCGACGACGTCGCGGTCCCGTCCCGGACCGTCCACCTGCCCCTGAGCTGGGACGACCCGGCGGTCGGCGAAACGATCGCCAAGTACGGGCAATCCGTGCGCGACGACGCGCCGTGGTGCCCGGACAACATCGAGTTCATCCGCCGCATCAACGGCCTCGACGGCCGGGACGCGGTGGAGCGCATCGTCTTCGACGCCGAATACCTCGTCATGGGGCTGGGCGACGTCTACCTCGGGGCGCCGGTGGCGACGCCGCTCGACCCGCGCCACCGCCTCGTCACCACCAAGTACAACCCCGCCCGCACCTGGACACCACCCAACGTGGTCGGCATCGGGGGCGCCTACCTGTGCGTCTACGGCATGGAGGGGCCGGGCGGCTACCAGCTGTTCGGCCGCACGGTCCAGGTCTGGAGCACCTACCGGCAGGCGGGCTCCTTCGCGGAGGGCAAGCCGTGGCTGCTGCGGTTCTTCGACCGGATCCGGTTCTTCCCCGTGTCGGCCGCGGAGCTCGCGGCGTGGCGGCGGGACTTTCCATCGGGCCGGCGTGAAATCCGCATCGAGCCGGGCGTGTTCCGGCTGCGCGACTACCGCGCCTCCCTGGCCGCCAACCGGACCGCGATCGAGGCCTTCGCGCTGCACCGCCAGGCCGCCTTCGCGGCCGAGCGGGCCGACTGGGAGCGGCGGGGCGAGTTCGACCGGGCCGACGCGGCCGCGGCCGAGGACGCGGGGCCGCCCCCCGCCGCGGCCGCCGTTCCCGACGGCCTGTTCCGGCTCGACGCGCCCTTCGGCGGCAGCGTGTGGCGCCTCCACGTCGCGGCCGGCGCGCGCGTCGAGGCGGGCCAGGTCGTGGCGGTCCTCGAAGCCATGAAGACCGAGATCGCCATCGACGCGCCCCTGTCCGGCACGGTCGTCCAGCTCCTCGTCCGCGAGCGCGACGCGGTCGCGGCCGGCACGCCCCTGCTCGTGATCGCGCCGGCTCCCGCGCCGTGACCCCCGCCACCACGCAAGAGGCCTCGATGGGATGGCCGGCGCTTGCCTCCGCTCGGATCGAGCGCCGCCGGAGCCGACCTGCCGATGCCTGTCCGCCTGCGGCTGATCAGCTCATCCCAGGACGGACGCAATGGAGAGGCGGAGGCGGGTCGACAGCCACCGGCGCCGCGGTTGCGGGCCGAAGGTCCGGAAGGCGGCGGGGCGCCAAGGTCGGGTTTTGGCGCGGCCAGGGAACGCGCCGGGGTCGGCGCATCCGTGCGGCCGAGGGCGTCGGGCCGCTCCTGGCGCGCCGGCTATGCGGGGAGGACGACCACCTTCGTCTTGACTGGCGTCCGCGCGTACAGGTGGATCATGTCCTGGCTGAGCAGGCCCACACAGCCGCTCGTGCGGCCCGTGCCGATCGAGTCCGGCTCGCTGCTGGCATAGATCGTGTAGAGCGTGTAGCGGCCGTTCTGGTAGAGGTGCAGCGTCCGGGCTCCGAGCGGGTTGTCGAGGCCGCCGGGCATGCCGCGGGCATATTTGGCGGCTTCGGGCTGGCGCTTGATCATCTCCGCGGGCGGCGTCCAGGTCGCCCACTCGGACTTGCGGCCAACATAGGCCTCACCGTTCCACAGGAACCCGTCGCGACCGACGTTGGCGCCGTAGCGGGTGGCCGACCCGTCGCCCTCGACGCGGTAGACGTAGAAGTTCTTGGGATCGACCACGATCGTCCCGGCCGCCTCCTTGGACTCGTACTGCACGGTCCGGCGAAGGTATTTCGTGTCGACCTTGCTCATGTCGACGGCCGGGATCGGGAACTTGTCGTCGGGCACGG
Source organism: uncultured Lichenihabitans sp. (assembly GCA_964243035.1). GTDB lineage: Bacteria > Pseudomonadota > Alphaproteobacteria > Rhizobiales > Beijerinckiaceae > Lichenihabitans. The sequence goes on along the minus strand of CAXTDZ010000051.1, from coordinate 12,798 downwards.
GCCCGTACAACTTCACCGCCTCGGCCCGGAACAGATCATCGGACGTGGCGCATCCGGCGAGCCCCAGGGCACCGAACCCGGCAACCGAGCCGGCCAGGAACGAGCGGCGGCTGACAGGCTCCGGCCGCTGCCGATGCGAAGCGGCCCCGCGGCCACCGGCGTCCTTACCATCCTTCGTCACGTCCGTTCTCGCCCCGTGTTCCGCGCCCCGATGAGGTGGACCTCGACCCTTCCGTCATCGCGCGTCCCGCGCAACCGAAATCGTCGGTGCGCGGCGCTGACAGGCGAGCGCGGGCTCCTTTTTGCAACACTCCGCGCGCGACGGGGCTGGGCCGGCCCCGCCCGCCGCCCCGAGCTCCGCGCGGCTGCCGTGGCGAGGGTCGGCGCGACGCGGCTCGCCATGCAGCACCGCCGCAACGACCCCGGCGCCCTGGCCGGCCTGGACCTGGCGGCCTGCGGCACCCACGGCCCGCGCCGGACGAAGGTGGCGTGGGTCGGAGGTCCGGGTGCGCGGGACGGTCCACCTGCGCAACCCGCCTGCCGGAGGATGCGGTGGTCCCCGCCGGCCAGGTGGCCGGGGCGGCCCTTTCCGCATCCTGCCGCTGGACCGCCACGCCGAGATCCGGGCCGCGCGGCAGCGGCTGGCCCCCCCCGGCTGTGTTCACGGCGTGGAGCGGGGCATGCCGGACGTGATGCGTGGGATCACGCGCCTTTGCGAGGTGCCGGGCCCCACGCGCGTGACGCGGTTCTCTCAGCCGCGACGCCCCGGACGACGATCAATCGGGTGTCAAGGCGAACACCTCCTTGGCGGCGAACAAGCCGTTCAGGGCTGCCGGAAAACCTGCGTAGACCGCCATTTGCATGATGGTCTCGACGATCTCATCCCGGCTCAGCCCCACGTTGAGGCCCGCACGGATATGCACCCGCAACTGCGGTCCCGCGGTGCCCAGGGCCGTCAACGCTGCGATCGTCGCGATTTCACGCCCGCGACGGTCGAGGCCGGGGCGGCAGTAGATGTCGCCGAACGGGAACTCGATCAGGTAGCGCGCGAAGTCGGGCGCGAAGTCGGCCAGCGCGTCGACGACCGCCTGCCCGGCGTGCCCGTCGACCTCGGTCAGCGCGCGCGAGCCGCGCTCATAGCGGCTCTCGGCTTCGGTGTGCGTCGGCGTCATCGGTGTTCTCCATCCCGAGAGGACCGCCATAGGCGGCGATCTTTCCATCAAGGACGGACAGGCAGGCCTGCAGGTCGGCCACGTGGCGGCTGACGCGCGCGCGGTGTCGAGCCAGCAGCACCTTCCGGTCAGCCTCACTCGCCGGTCCCTGCGACCGCAGCGCGGCGTAACGGACCATGTCGCGGATCGGCATGCCGGTCGTGCGCAGGCGGCCGAGGAAGTCGATCCAGGGAAGGATCGAGCCATCGTACTCCCGCTGCTTCGACGAACCACGCGGAGCCCGCGGCAGCAACCCGATCCGCTCGTAGTAGCGGAGCGTGTGCGCCGTCAGCCCCGTGCGCCTGGAAAGGTCACCGATCCTCACGCAAGATCCTGTCCCGTCATGACGCCGCGGGTGCTACAGGTTCGAGCGCGCTCCAAGTCAAGCCTCCGGCGCCCGGTTTGTCGCGAGGTCCAGCGTTGTCGTGACCGCGCGGCCGGCTTCGCGCAACACGGCGCGATCACCGGCGACCAGGCCGGGCCCGACACGGGCGCAGCCTTGCCTCGCGGACGCAGCCGCCGGAGACGCGAGCCCGAACCCCGTTCCGGACTTTCGGTGATGACGCACCGGCGGTCTTGGCGGCGTGAACGGCGCTGCTGTAGGTGACCCATGATGAACCGTCCCACGACGATCACCCGACGCTGGTGGCGCGCCCCCTGAGCGCGGCCCGTCATACCCTCGTGACCTGTGCCGCTGCCCCCGGCGGCCAGAGGACGATCCCGATCTCACCCGACCCGAGGCAGCGGCTCCCTTTCCCGGAGTTCGCCCATGCCCTCGGCCATCGATCCTCGTCCCGTCGTCCGCCGGACGTCAACGTCGGCGGGAACGGGCCGGCGCAGGGTGACGCGCGGGCCTCGCAGGACGGGGAGCGGCTCGTCGGTCATCGGGGTAGCAGGGGCGTGGACGGCAGGACCGTGCCGCATGATGGCCGGGCGTGGTGCCAGGCGCCAGCCGTCACGGCGACGCCTCAGGCCGGCCGGCCTCGACGCCGATGCGGAAGCGCACGCCGCCGCCCGTGAGACGCCGGAAGCCGAGCGCCTCGTAGAAGCGCTGCACGCCGACGTTGCCGGGGTGGGTTCCGACGACGAGCGAGGCGCAGCCGTGCCGCCGGGCTTCGCGCAGGGATGCCGCGACGAGGAGCGTGCCGATCCCGCGCCCGCGCGCGTCGGCCGCGACGAAGAGGTGGTGGAGGTCGAGGCCCCGCTCGCCGTGCTGGGCGTGGTAGAGCCGGCACAGGACCGCGTAGCCCACTACGCGGCCGGCGTCCTCGGCCACCAGCGCCGTGGCCCACGGGTCGGGGCCGAACAGGTCGCGGGCGAGCGCCCCCGCGTCGACCCGCGGCACGTCCCCGTGGTGGCGCGCGAGGTCGCCCACCATGCGCGGCAGCGCCGGGACGTCCGCCTCCAGGGCGGGCCGAACCGAGGCGGAGGCATCCGGAGCCGTGTCGTCAGAACGGGGCGTCACCGATCCCTCTCGCGCGGTGGCTGTTTCCGCGTCGACAGCCTTGCCGGGGCGATCCGGCCGGATCCTCACCGCTCTTGCAGGCTCGACCCGGCCAGGTCGTCGCCCGCCGGCTCGCAGCGGCCGCCCAGGTGCTCGGCGAAGAACGCCTCGGTCACGGCGTGGAACGATATGTCGTTCTCGGGCCGCCGAAAGAAGTGTCCCTCGCCCGGGTAGACGACGTAGCACACCGGCAGCCCGCGCTCGCGCATGGCCGCGACGATCTGGTCGGCCTCGGCCACCGTGCAGCGCACGTCGTTCTGCCCGTGGCCGATCAGCAGCGGCCGCGCGACTCGGTCGACCCGCGACAGCGGCGAGCGCGACCACAGCCACGCCCGGCCCTCGGCCGTGCGGGGGTCGTGGAAGCGACGGTGCATCCGGACCGCGAAGGCGTGCCAGCAGGGCGGCATGTTCTCAAGCATCGTGATCAGGCTGGAGAAGCCGACCAGGCTGGCGCCGCAGCGGAACACCTCCGGGGTGAAGGTGAGTCCGACCAACGTCGCGCAGCCGCCGTAGGAGCCGCCCGTGATGGCCACGCGGTCGCGGTCGGCGATGCCCTCGCGCACCGCCCAGTCGACGGCGTCGACCAGGTCGTCGTGCATGCGGCCGGCGTGTTCGCGGTCGGCCGCGTTCAGGAAGCCTTTGCCGAAGCCGTGCGAGCCCCGGTAGTTGACCGACATCACGGCGTAGCCCCGGTTGGCCAGCCACTGGTGGATGGGTCGGAACCCGTAGCTGTCCCGCGCCGAGGGGCCGCCATGGACGCACAGCACGGTGGGCAGCGGGGCGGGCGGCCGCTCGCCCTCGACCTCGGCCGGCAGCGTGACGTAGGTGACCAGGTCGAGGCCGTCGCGGGCCTTGGGCACGCCGCCGTGCATCGGCGCCAAGCGGTAGGGCTTGAGGTCCGGCCGCGAGTCGAACACCGGGTCGAGGCGGCCTGTGAAGCGGTCAAGCAGGTGATGGGACCCTGGCTGTTGCGGTCCCGAGGTGAACGCGATCCAGCGCGTGCCGTCCGCGGTCTGGCTGTGGACGTCGACGCAGTTCTCCGGCCCGGCGGCCACCTGGAGCAGGGTCAGGTCGGGCTCAACCGCCGGGTCGAGCGCGACCCACTCCTCCCGCACGTGGGCGAAGCGCGCCGCCACCGCCCGGCCGCTCACGGGGTCGCGGAGGCAGCTCAACACGTCCGAGCGCGGGTGCTCGGCCAGGAGCACCCGCCCGCCGGTGGTGGCGTCGACGCGGAACAGCGCGCTCGTGTCGCGGCCGACCGAGGACGTAAGCAGGTAGTGTGCGCCGTCCCGCTCGAAGCCGAGCACCTCGGTATGGAACGCGTCCTCGTGCGGGATGTCGAAGGCGGGCTCGACCATCCCGCCGTCGCAGCGGAACACGTGCCGGCCGCCGGTCGCGTCGTCCCATTTGTTCAGGAGGCGGAGCGAGAGCGCGGAGTCGAAGGTGTCGCCGCCGTTGCCGACGCTGTATCCGCCGTAGCCGTCGCGGTTGGCGAAGGCGAGGCTGCGCGCGCCGGTGGCGAGGTCGACCAGCCAGGCGTCGTGCCAGGCGCGGTCGCGCTCGTTCAGCCCGACGACGGCCAGGCCGGGCCGGTCGGGCGACAGGGCCAGCAGCTTGGCCGCGACGCCCCGCCTGGGGGTGAGCACGCGCGCGTCGCCCCCCTCGCGGTCGACGGCCCACAGGCGCCAGTTCTCGTCGCCGTCGGTGTCGTCCAGGTAGAGCAGGTGCCGACCGTCGTGGGCCCAGACCACGCTCCAGACCGGCCGCGCCGAGCGGGTCAGCGGCGCCGCGGCCGCGAGGTCTCCCACCGGCGCGACCCAGGCGTTCATGACGCCGTCGCGCGGCGCCGTCCAGGCGAGGTGGCGCCCGTCGGGGCTGATGCGCGGGGCCGAGCGCCCGGGGTTGCCGAACAGCGCGCGGCGGGGGATCAGGGCTCGCTCGGGCATGGTCGCGTCCGCGCTCCTCCCATCCGCGCCGGTGCTGCACGACGGTGCCGGCCACGTCCCCACGGCTCGCACGGGCTCGGCCCCGTCGGGCCACCACCCATCCGTAGCCGCTGTCGGGCGGCTCGGCGGGGGCGACGTCGGCCAGGCCACCGACCGTGTCAACCCGAGTTCAAAGCCCTGACCGGGACTAACCCCCGGTTGGCGGCGGCGCCAACCCGGCCTACGCTCACCTCCGCTGCCTCGACGGGTCGCGACCGCGTCCGGGCAGCAGCCAGACAGGAGCAAGCCCATGGTCTCGCCCCGTTCCCTCGCCCTCGTCGCCGTCTCCTCCACCCTCGCCGCCGCCCCGCTCGGCGCCGAGCCGGTCAGCCCCGTCTACAAGGTCGTGCGCTCCGGCGCGCTCGCGCCCATGGGCTTCCACTCCTATCTGGAGCACGGCTGCCGCTCGCCCGGCCCCGTGGCCATCAACCTCGTCGTGCCGCCGCAGAACGGCACGGTCAGCGAGGGGCCGCGCAGCGCCTTCCCGTCGTACCGGGCCTGGAGCCCGTTGGCGGCCTGCGACCGGATGAAGGTCTCCGGCTTGCAGGTCTACTACCGCTCCGCGCCCGGCTACACGGGGCCGGACAGCTACGTGGTCGAGCGCGTGTTCCCCAACGGCGACGCGCAGCGCTTCCGCATCAACGTCTCGGTCCGCTGAGGCCGACCGCGCGCCTTCCGCGATGGAGGCCCGGTCCGGGACGGCACCCCTGAACGCCTCTCCGTTCGCAGTCTCGCTCAGGCCCGTCCGCCCCGCCGACCCGTCCGCGGTCGAGGCGCTGTACCGGGCCTGCACGGCCGTCGAGCCCGGCATCGGGCCCGTGACGGCCGCCGACTGGTCGCGGACGGTCGCGCTGCCGCAGTTCCGCGGCGGCCGGGACTTCCTGGTCGCGGAGCGGGACGGACACCTCGTCGGCCTAGCCGAGTCCTCCCCGCGCGGCGACGACGCGCGCCGCGTGCGCCACCTCAAGCTGGTGGTCGACCCGGCCCACCGCCGCCTCGGCGTCGCCACCGCCCTGCTTCGCGCCGTACTGGAGCAGGATGCCGGTGACGGGCCGATGACGGTGCAGGCCGACGTGCCGGCGGGCTGGGCCGCGGGCCTGGCGTTCCTCGCCCGGTACGGCTTCGCGCAGGTCGAGAGCGAGGTCGCGATGCGGGCGGAGGCGCCGCTGCCGACCGTCGCCGAGCCGGCCGGCGTCGCCCTGGTCCGCCCGGCTATCGCGGACGGCCACGCCGACCGCCTCGCGGCCATCCACAACGCCGCCTTCCGCGACGACGCCGGCTTCGCGTCGCATACGCCCGCCGACGCCCTGCGCCACGCCGCGGGCGGCACGCTCTGGCTTGCCGTGGTCGCGGGCGAGGTCGTAGGCTACGCCCTGGTCGAGTCCGACCCCGACCTCGGCTGGCTCGAAGTGGTCGCGGTCGACCCGGCCCACCGCGGGCGCGGCATCGGCGCGGCCCTGGTCGCGCGGGCCCTGCTGGCCGACGGCGTCGGCCCGGGCCGCGCGGCGGGGCTGACCGTGTCGTCGCGGAACGGCGCCGCGCTGCGGCTCTACGGGCGCCTCGGCTTCCAGCGCCGCGCCGAGACGGGCACCTACGCGGCCCGGCGGGCCGACCTGCTCGCCAGGCTGCTGCCCCCGCCCTGATCCGGACCGCGCAACGAAGGCCGACCATGTCCGTCCCCATGCCCGCCGACCTCCGCATCGTGCCGCCCGGACCCGACGTCCCTCCGGACCTCGCCCGCTTCTCCGGCGCCTGGGGCAACGGCGCCTGGGGCGGCATCGGCCCCGTCGCGCTCGCCGTGGAGCGGGTCGGCCCCGACGGGTCGGCCGAGGTCGTCTACGCCTTCGGCGCCTGCGAACAGTTCGGCTTCGAGGCGCACTGGAGCCGGGCGCGCGGCAGGGTCGCGGACGGGCGCCTGCGGCTCGACCAGGGCGCGGGCTTCCTGACGGAGTTCGCACCCGGCGACGGCGGCGTCCTCGTGGGCCGCTTCGTGCCGCCGCAAGGCTATCAGGCCCGGGTCTGGCTCGACCGCGTGCCGGGCCGCACCGCGGCCATGGTCGCGGCCACCCTGGCCCTGCCGCGGCGCCCGCCGTGGGAGGAGTTGCGCGTCCCGGTCCGCTCCGCCGTGGGCGCCACGGCCGGGCAGGTCCTGCAACTCCAGGCCTTCCACTACCCGACGCGCCTGCCCGGCCGCCAGCCGCTGGTCGTGCTCAACCACGGCTCGACGGACGGAGAGGCGCCAGGCGTGCGCTGCATCCACCCCTTCGAGCCCGAGGCGCGCTTCTTCCTGGGGCGCGGCTGCAGCGGGCTGGCGCTGATGCGCAAGGGACGCGGGCACTCGGACGGCCCCGTGCTGGAGGAAGCCGGCGGGGTCGAGAGCGAGGACGCGCAGCTCGACAGCGCCGTCGAGGACCTTCACGCTGCCGTCGCGTTCATGGGGGACCAATCGCACGTCGACGCCGCGCGCGTGGTGGTGGGCGGGCAGTCGCGCGGCGGCCTGCTCTCGGTGGCCTACGCGGGCCGCCACCCCCGTCAGGTCGCGGCGGTGGTGACCTTCGCGGGCGGCTGGTGGGGCGAGGGCTGGGACCGGAACGGGTTCAACCGGCGGCAGGCCGCGCTGGCGGGCTCCGGGGCGACGGCGCCGATGCTGTGGCTCTACGGCGCGCGAATCCTACTACGGCCTGCCGTTCGTGGGCGGGATGTGGGAGGCGTTCCGCGCGGCCGGCGGCCGGGGCGCGCTGCTGACCGTCGACGACCTGCCCGGCGACGGTCATCAGTTGATGACATGGCAGGACCGGTGGGAGACCGCCGTGGCCGCCGTCGTGGACGGCCTGGGCGACGGGGCACCTGCCAGGACATCGGGCACGGACTGAGGGGCTGGACAGGACCATGGCGAAACGCCCGTCCCGCGGTGCGCGGATGACACGAACCATCGTCGCCGCGCTCGCGACCTTGCTCGGCGCCGCCGCCCCGGTGCTTGCCGAGACCGGTCCGGCGCCGGCCTTCGTGGAAGGGCAGTGCAGTCCGGGCCAGGTCGGGCCGGACCTCGCGCCGCGCGTGCGCTGCGGCACGGTCGCGGTGCCGCGCGACGACGGGCACCCCGAGCGCGGCACCTTCGCCCTGGCCGTGGTGGTCGTGGCGAGCGCCACCCAGCCCGCGCGGCCCGACCCCGACCTCTACGTCAGCGGCGGCCCGGGCGGGCCTCTGACGGTCTACGCCGACGCGCAGGCCAGGCGCCCCCTCGCGCCCGGCCGCGACCTCGTCCTGGTCGACCAGCGCGGGACCGGCGCCTCCGAGCCGGCGCTCTGCCCGGACCTGAACACGGCCCTGGTGGCCGCGGTCGCGACCGACCCGGAGGCCGCGGCCAAGCGTCCCGCCACCTTCGCGGCCTGCCGCGCCGAGATCGTCGCCCGCGGGATCGATCTCGCCGACTTCGGCACCACGGCGACGGTCGAGGACCTGGACCGCGTGCGCCGGGCGCTCGGCATCGCGCGCTGGAACGTGTTCGGCGTGTCCTACGGCACAACCGTCGCGATGACGATGATGGCGCTGCACCCCGAAACGATCCGGACGGCCGTGCTCGACTCGGTGTTCCCGCCCGACCCCATCCTGCCGCCGTGGTCCGTCAACGCGGCGGACGCGCGCGACGCCTTCTTCGCGGCCTGCGAGGCCGACCAGGCCTGCCACGCGGCCTATCCGGACCTGGCCGGCCGCTACCGCGAGGTCGTGGAGCGCCTGGCGCGCGCGCCGGTGGCTGTCGCCTTCCCGCACGGCATGGGCCGGCCCGGCGACCGCGGCCCGCTGACGCCGGAGCTGTTCGCCTTCGTGGTGGACCGGCTCGTCTACTACCCGACCTTCTACCCCGGCCTGCCGCGCCTGGTCGCGGCGGCGCGCGACGGCGACACGGGTCCTGTGGCGGCCGCCATCGCGACACTGTTCGCCGCGGAAAGCGACCCCCGCACGGGCAGCCGCCTGTCGCTGCGGGCCGCGGTGGACTGCCGCGACCGGCCCGGGTTCCACGGCGCCGCGTCGCCGTCGGACGGCCTCGTCGAGGTGACGACGCTGAAGGGGATCTGCGACGGCTGGGCGCCGCTCGGTCCGCCGCCGCTCGTGCCGCGCGACACCGCCATCCCGACCCTGGTGCTGGCGGGGCAGTTCGACCCCAACGCGCGGCCGGCCGACAGCCGGCGCGTGGCCGACATGATCGGCGGCCACGCCCGCTGGGTTGAGGTCATGGGCCTGGGCCACAGCGTGCGCGCGTTCAGCCCCTGTGCGGCGGCCATGGTCGCTGCGTTCATCGACCAGCCCGACCAAACGCTGGACACGTCCTGCGCCGCCCACGCGCCGCCGGTCCGCTACCTGCCGAGCCGTCCGGTGCGGTGAGGCCGCCCGCGGCGGACTTCGGACCGGGACACGGGGGGCCATGGTCGGAGCCGCCCCAGGTCGACGCCGGACTGGCCTTGCCGACCGGACGGTGCTGAACTGTCGGCAAGCCCGGAGGTGCCCCGATGCCGACGACGCCGCAGGTCCAGCCGGTTCTCGTGAAGCGCTACGCCCGAAGCCGCCTCTACGACGTGACGCACCGACGCTACGTGTCGGTCGAGCAGCTCCGCGGCTGGGCCGCCGCGGCGGTGGCGTTCACCGTCGTCGACACGGAAACCGGTGCCGACGTGACCCGTGCCCTGCTGGCCTGAGAGCGGGCGCCCTTGACACATTCGGCCCGTCAGGGTGGCGCGTCAGCCTCCGAGGCGACGGACCGGTCCTCCTGCCGCCGTGCCGGCAAGGACAGCCAATAGGGCGGGTGGGCGCGCCCTGCGACCATCGAGCGAAGGTGGCTCACGCATGGACACCAACCCCGGAGGGCTGCCCGGCGCACCTGAGGCCGCGTGCCGCCCGATGCCGCGGCTTCGTGCGGCAGGTCCGCCGCCGCGCGGAGGGTTCATGCCGCCAGCGCCACGCTCCGGCAGTGGTCGAGGTAGGCGCGCTCGTGGTGCCCGACGAGGTCCACGACCGTGGTCCACAGCCAGGACGGCGCATCCAGGGTGCTGGAATGGTGGCGGGCGAGTTCACGCGCCCAGGCCGCCCGCACGTCGTCCGGCATCTGCCGCGCGTGGGCGTGGCCCACGACGGCGGCCAGGAACCGGGCGGCCTTGACGGCTTCCTCGGCCGTGATCTGGTCCAACTCCAGCTTGAGGTCCTGCGGCATCAGTTCCCGCAGGACGACGGGGCGGCCGAGCAGGCGCGCCGCCAGCATGCGCTCGCCCAGGTAGGGCGCGATGGCGCGGGCCCCCGACACCACGCGGTCGGCGTGGCCGAGCCGGGCGAAGGCGTCGGAGGCGGACGGGGCCACGCTGGCCACGGCCTCCTTGACGTCGACGAGGCGGTACACCCGGTCGCGGCCGGTTCCCACGGCCACCAGCACGGCGCAGCGCAGCGTCCCGAGCGAGCTGCAGCCCTTGATCCAGTAGGCCGCGTCCACGACCCGGGCCTCCCGGTCCGAGCCGCGGCCGTGAAGGGCGTGGACGAGGGTCTGGGTCTCGCGGGCGCCGACGAGGGCCTCGACCGCGGCGCGCTCCTCCGCCGACAGCGGCCAGAACCGCTTGCCGAGCGGGAGCCGGGGCTCGACCCGGTCGAGCCGCTCCTGCGCCAGGTGCTCCCAGCGACGTCGGGTGGCCTGCTCGACGAGCGCCCTCACGGCCTTGCCGGCCCGCGCTTCCGACAGGGCGTCGCGATGGCCCGCCAGGGCGTCCCGGTAGCCATGCACCACCTGCTCCAGCATGCGCGCCGTCGTCAGCCCCGGCAGGTTGGAGCCGCGCGCGGCGGCCGACAGCGACAGCCCCAGGCGGAGGAGGTCGTGGGCCGGGTTGCCGTGGACGGTCTGGTCGAGGTCGCGGACCTGGACGCGCACCTTGCCGTCCGCGTTGGCGAGCGGGCCCAGGTTGCCGACGTGGCAGTCGCCGCACACCCAGACCGGCGGGCCCTGCGGCACCGCGCCGTGATCCACGTCGGCCAGCCACCCGTAGAACAGGGCCGTCGACCCGCGGACGAAGGCGTGGGCCGAGCGCGCCATCTTGAGCCCGCGCCTGGCGTCCAGCAGGGCCACGCGCTCGTCCGACGTCGGAAGGGGAGCGAGGGCGGCACGACGGTCCGGCATGGCGTGAACTCCTGTACGCGGGACTCCTCAATCGCGCACGCCGTGTATGGTTCATGGCGCTGACGCGGCCGCGCCGTTCCGGAGCGCGGCGCGTGCGGCAGGCCCGGGAGCCGCTGCGGGGTGCCGTTCACCAGCCCCGGTGAGAGGCCGGCCGAGCGAGCATGACCCGGCCAGCCCACGCGTCGGGGCCGGCGAGGAATTCGATGGCAGGAATCAGGTGGCGGTCGACGCGTGAAGCTGGTCAGGTCGGGCATCGACCTGGGAGCGAGCAATGGCTTTCCGCGTCACCGGCCTGTCTCCCGAGCCCTTCCGACCCCTGTTCGGCCTGCCCGACGATGCCTTGGGCCGGCTCGGGGCGAAGCGCTACGTCGTCGACAGGTGCCCCGGGTTTCCCGACAGGGTCGAGATGCGCGATGCCGAGCCCGGGGAAACGGTGCTCCTGCTCAACCACGCCTGTCAGCCTGCCGACACGCCCTACCGCGCCACCCATGCCATCTTCGTCCGCGAGGGGGCCTCGAAGGCCTACGACGCGGTGGACGAGGTGCCGGAGGTGATGCGGTTGCGCCTGCTCTCGCTGCGCGCCTACGACGCCGGGGGCATGATGCTGGACGCGGACGTGGTCCACGGCGCGGAGGTGGAAGCCGTCATCGCGCGGCTGTTCGCCGACCCGGCCGTGAGCTACCTCCACGTCCATAACGCCAAGCAGGGCTGCTACGCGGGCCGGGTCGACCGCGCCCCGTAGCGGCCGGTCGGCGCGCCGTTCATCGGGCGAACGGGTCTCGCGGCGCGGTCGGCCTGTCGGGCAGGCGCAGGTCGGACGGGGTCCGGGCACTCGGGACGGCGCCGGCCCGCCTCCACCTCACCCGACCGCCATCGCGCCACGCAGGAGGCGTTTCAGGCCGAGCGGTCGTCCGCCCCCGTCGCCGGCAGCATCCTGGACCAACGCCGATCCCGGACCCACGTCCACAGCCTGCCGTCGATGGCGGCGAGCCCCAGGCCGATCAAGGCCATGCCTTCGAACGAGCGCCGCGACACGGTCTCGCCGAGGAACAGCGTGCCGAGCAGCAGGGCGCTGACGGGTAGCAGGAACGTCACCAGCACGAGGTTGGTCGCGCCGGCCGCGGCCAGGATGCGGAAGTAGATCAGGTAGGCCAACGCCGTGCTGAACAGGGCGATGCCGACCCAGGCCGCCCAGGCGTGGGGGGTGGGCGGCGGCAGGGTCCACGGGCGGTCGGCCAGCAGCGCCACGGGGATCAGCACCGCCGTGCTGGCGGTGACCTGCCCGGTCGCGACCTTCAGCGGCGCCAGCCCGCGGAAGCGCCGCCCGTAGAGGCCGGCCAGGGCGTAGACGAAGGCGGCCAGCAAGCACGACGCCTCGCCGACGAGGTCGCCGCGGTCGAGGCCCGCCGCGGCGCCGGGGCCGACCAGGACCAGGGTGCCGAGAAATCCGAAACCCACCCCGGCGCCCTTGGCCCAGGTGAGCCGCTCGTTCACGGTCAGGGCGTGTGCGGCGAGGACCGTGAAGACCGGCGTCGTGGCGTTCAGGATCGAGGCGAGCCCGCTGGACACGCGGGTCTCGCCGAAGACGATCAGGGTGAACGGCACGACGTTGTTGAGCAGCCCCATGACCAGGAAGGCTTCCCAGAGCCGGGGCGAGGCCGGCATCGGGTCGCGCCTGACGAGCAGGAGGGCGTTGAGGGCGAGGGCCGCGAGGCCGACCCTGCCTAGCACGACGGTGAAGGGCGGGAACTCGGCGACGAGCACCTTGAAGAAGAAGAACGACCCGCCCCAGAGGATTGAGAGAACGGCGAGCAGGACCCACTCGCGGGCTCCCATGCGCAGGTCAGTGGTCCGGTCCGTCACGACGCCGCCTCCGTTTGGCGCGTGAACCTAGTGTCCTGATTCGGAAGTTTGGAGCGAAGGGCGCCTTTGTTCCTGCTCGCC